>JAIFKQ010000154.1 GCA_020049515.1 Paludibacter sp.
GTCTCCCAGCAAGTCATAAGACATTCTATGATAAATGGTTACACCATTGGCCCGTATAGCTTCCCGATGTTTAATAGTTGGGTATGCTTTATTTTGCGCCCAATTGTAACATGGAAACGCTACGTGTAATTGCTGCATAATTTCGTCCCTATGTGTTTTTGCAAGTACCGATGCAGCAGCAATAGATAGGTATTTGCTATCTCCTTTTACGATGGTTTGATGCGGAATATCGTTGTAAGTCTTAAATTTATTGCCATCCACAATAATATATTCGGGTTTTAATTGCAGTTTATCCACCGCCCTGTGCATTGCCAAAATAGATGCATTCAAAATGTTGATTTTATCAATTTCTTTATTGTCAACCTCCGCCACAGCCCATGCCAGAGCCTCTCTCTCTATGATTGGACGCAAAATTTCCCTTTCTTTTTCAGTCAATTGCTTGGAATCGTTCAGCATATCGCAGGTAAAATCAGGCGGTAAAATAACCGCAGCAGCCACTACCGGGCCAGCCAAACAACCCCTTCCAGCCTCATCGCAGCCACATTCCAATATAAAGCTAGAATAATTAGCTAACAAGACTGATTTTTTATCTTTGAGCTCAGAAGGCTCGCTACTTGCGGTAGATGTGGAATTTTTCATATCAATAAATTTACTATTAATTTCAAATACAGGCAATTACATCAATTCCGTGAAAATACGATAAAGAAAAGATTTTTAAAACACAAATACAAAGATACAATTTTCATCAAAGAAAGTATCCACAAACAACCTGCAATTCAATTTCAATAAATCCCACAATTTACACTCTACTTATTTGTTTCTAAGAAATAAGATAAAAACCGCTTTGCTTTTATTACTTTTGCAGTTCAATTTAGAGCAATAAATCCTTAAGTGCGGGATGATTTATTAAAAACAACTGAGAATTAGTATTATCATCCTTCAAAAAAAAGGATAGATTTGGAGAAAAGGACAGATTAACAATTCGGCATTTTACTTTTTTTCGCGAAAGATTTGATAGGCAAATTCGGGAAATTAACGAACAAATTAATGAGTTAAAGTGAGAAGTGAGCCATATCTGCGCAACCAAAACACTACAGAACACAATAAACTAATAAGGTAATCATTGAATAATAAAACTACTATGCGAATAATTTTTATGGGTACGCCCGATTTTGCAGTGGAAAGCCTCAAAGTATTGGTAGAAAATAATTATGAAATAGTAGGTGTAGTAACCATGCCCGACAAACCTGCTGGACGGGGTCATAAAATACAATTTTCGCCCATTAAAGAATATGCTTTAGCCCAAAATTTGAACATTTTACAACCGGAGAAACTAAAAGATGAGGATTTTTTGGCAGAATTGCAGCAGCTTAAAGCCGATTTGCAAATTGTAGTAGCGTTCAGAATGTTGCCAGAAGTGGTTTGGAACATGCCTCAATATGGAACATTTAATCTACACGCATCATTGTTACCCCAATATAGGGGCGCAGCACCCATCAACTGGGCAATAATAAATGGAGAACAAGAAACAGGAGCAACCACCTTCTTTTTGACACATGAGATTGATACTGGAAAAATTATTCTGCAAGAAAAATTAAGTATCGCAGAAAACGAAAATGCTGGAAGTGTGCATGATAGATTGATGATGATGGGTGCAAAACTTGTAAAAAAAACAGTGGAATTATTGCAAGAAGGAAAATTGGAAGCCAAAGATCAATTGGAATTTGCAAATGCCGAATTGGTGTTAAAGTCTGCTCCCAAACTATACAAAGAAACCTGCAAAATTGACTTTTCGAGCAATGTGAATGATGTACATAACTTTGTTCGTGGACTTTCGCCTCACCCTGCTGCCTGGGCCGAAATTTATTTTCCAAATCAAGAAGATATGCAAACGATTAAGATATACGAAACTGAAAAAGAAATAGTTAATCACGATATTGAAATAGGCAAAGTTGTAACAGATGGCAAAAAACAGGCAAAAATAGCCTTGAAAGATGGATTCATACACTTAAAATCGGTACAAATTGCGGGCAAAAAAAGGATGGATATTGGAGAATTACTTCGAGGTATGAGATGAAGTGAGTAGGGCGTAGCAACCTTTTGCTATGTTAATTTGAAAACTCGGTGCAGCAATAACTTAATTAGTAATCAATACGTCATATACTGCTTAACATAAACCGAGTAAAAGAAGTATTACAAAATTTGCAAAGCCAAAGAATTTAGGTTGGCAATTTAATTCACCAGTTGGATTTTAAGAGCCGTTTTTGCATTTAAGAATAAAGTATAAAAACTCAGAATAGAATGAAATTTAAAAAGATAGCTGTAAAAATTGGCAGTAACGTGTTGACTCGTGCAGATGGCACATTGGACATTACGCGCATGTCGGGCTTGGTGGATCAAATTGCCCAATTACACAAAAAAGGAGTAGAAATAGTATTAATATCCTCTGGCGCAGTAGCTTCGGGCCGTAGCGTGTTGGGTATCAACAAAAAGATGGATGTGGTAGATCAGAGGCAGCTTTACTCTGCAGTAGGCCAGGCAAAGCTTATCAATCATTATTGGGATTTATTTCGCGAACATGGCATCACTGTAGGCCAGGTACTGACTACCAAAGAAAATTTCAGCAGCCGCCGACACTACCTCAACCAGCGCAACTGCATGCAGGTAATGCTCGAAAATAAGGTTATTCCCGTTGTAAATGAGAATGATACCGTTTCGGTTTCGGAGCTTATGTTTACGGACAACGACGAGCTCTCTGGTTTGATAGCCTCCATGATGGACATGCAAGCCTTGATAATACTGAGCAACATCGACGGCATTTACAATGGCTCACCTGCAAATCCCGATTCAAAAGTTATTCGTAAAATAGAAAAAGGACAGGATATATCGGATTTTATTCAGAGCTCCAAATCTACCTTTGGACGTGGTGGAATGCTTACCAAAACCACCATTGCCCGTAAAATTGCCGATCAAGGCATAGATGTATTTATTGCCAATGGCAAAAAGGACGGCATTCTTTTGCAGCTCCTCGACAAAAAAAGCGAAGTAATATGCACCCGTTTTGTGGCTTCGAGTGGGGATGTGTCGAGCGTAAAGAAATGGATTGCTCACAGTCAGGGCTTTGCTAAGGGCGAAATACATGTAAACGAAAATGCAGCCATTGCTTTAACGGGCGAAAAAGCTGTAAGCCTATTACCGATTGGTGCTACATTAATTGTGGGAGAATTTGAAAAGGACGACATTGTGAAAATCATTGACCAAAATGGCCGTGAACTTGGAGTAGGAAAAGTGCAGTACGACAGCGCTAAAGCACGTGAAATGCTAGGCAAGAAAAATCAAAAACCGTTGGTACATTGCGACTATTTGTATTTGGAATAACCATATAAAAGTTACGACCCAATCAAAACAAAAAAAAAGGAAGAAAACCAACGGTTCTATTCCTTTTCTTTATAAAAGTCATTATTTTTCTATTTTTGCATCAAAACCCATGATCCAGGGAAACGAGTTTCTATTTCTTTGATACGATCACGCGCTTGGTTATAATCGTTGAACGAAGCGATAAGTACGCGAAACATAGCTAGTTCGTTAACAACAACGATAGACTTATTACCCTCAGCATTTAATGTTGACTGCAAGCCTTTTGCATTTTCCCTTTTCGAAAAACTGCCTACAACTACATGGTATTTGGATTTGAAAGCCTCGGTATTAGTTTCACCATCGGCCAAACTAAAACTTTCATTGCGTGTTACCTCATTTTCGTTTGCATTGGCAGTATTAGCAACACCTCCCGATGGAGTTACAGTAGTAGTAGTAGTAGTAGTAGCGGTAGCTGCAGTAGCTTCAATATTAGCACCAGCAGGTACTTCTACAATTTTTTGTTTTGTTTTACAAGCTGAAAAAGCTACCATAACTACTGCTAGTGCAATAATTAATCTAAATGTTCTGTTCATAAGCGTATTTGTTTAGTTTTTTATTAATTTCGATGTCAATTTTTCGTATTTAGTCTAAGAGAGTACAAAGATGAAAAGAAAATTGTTGTAAACCAAATCTGTGGAATAATTTTCTAAAAAAAAAATGATTTCTTGAAACAAAATGACCGAAAATAACGTTTAGGAATTTATAAAGCAGTAATCAAATTAATAATAACATATTAAATAGCAAAATCATGAAATTTTCATTGCCAGAATTACCTTATGCACACAATGCATTAGAGCCAATTATTAGCGAGCAAACAATTGCTTTCCATTACGGAAAACACCACTTAACCTATGTAAATAACTTGAATGGTCTAGTGGTAGGCACAGAGTTTGAAAATGCAGATCTTGACACCATTGTAAAAAAATCTGAAGGTCCAATTTTCAACAATGCTGCTCAGATTTGGAATCACAACTTTTATTTCTTGTCGTTAACACCTAACAAAGGAAGTAAGCCATCAGAAAGTCTTGCAAAAGCAATAGATGCAGCTTGGGGTTCGCTAGAGGCATTTAAAGAAGAGTTCAACAAAGCTACAGTTTCTGTGTTTGGCGCAGGTTGGGGCTGGTTAGTGAAAGACGTTGATGGAAAATTATCTATTGTAAAAGAAAGTAATGCCGGAAATCCAATTACCCGCGGCCTAACTCCTTTATTGACGTTTGATGTTTGGGAACATGCATATTATATTGATTATCAAAACCGCCGTGCCGACTATGTAGCAGCCTTGTGGGATTTGGTAGATTGGAACGTTGTTTCTGAACGCTATTAAATAAAACCCATTTATACAAACCGTCTTGATTAATTTCAAGGCGGTTTTTTTTTGTAATTGAGTGAATATAATTCAATGAAACTTTCTAAACAAATAAAATGGTGTTAATAAAGACATCGAAATATTCATTATACTAAAAAATGACTATGGTTTATAGGGTTTTCTAGTAAAAAAATTATCTTTGCAGTCTATTCCATTTATTATTCTCATCTACATATAATTGTACTCTAAAATTACTAAATTAGAATAATGCTTTACACTATAATCATATCCTCTGTTTTACTTCTAGCCGCAGTATTGATGTTAGGTGTGCAAGTTTTTTTTGTAAAGGGAGGCAAATTTCCAAACATTCACATTGGTGGCATTCAGGCACTCAAAGACAAAGGAGTAAACTGTGCTACTACCCAGGATCGCGATGCTAGAAAAAAGTCGAAAAGGATGAATACGAATGAATTGAAAAATGAAATTACTGATAATTATTAATTGAAAAAAAACTGAATGAAAAACGCCTCACTCATTATTAACGCCATTTTGGCCGTAGCTGTAATTATTCTATTTTGGCTGGTATTATCTAACAAAACGAATAGCAATGTAAAGCAACTAGTTACAGGCAAAAATGCTATAACAAAAGGTAAATTACCGATAGCATACGTCAATATAGACTCGCTATTATTGAACTACCAATTTGCTAAAGATGCTAATGAATCATTAATAAAAAAGCAAGAAGACTCTCGCCTAACTATTAATACCCGCGCCCGTCAATTGCAAACCGAAATGGGCGAATTTCAACGGAAACTAGAAAATAATGCATTTTTAAGCCGAGAACGTGCAGAACAAGAACAACTTAGGCTGCAGAATAAGCAAAAAGAGCTGCAGGAAATGGATGGCAAATTAAGTCAACAATTGATGCAAGTTCAACAAAAAATGAGTGAACAACTTCGTGATACCATTAATGTTTTTATGAAGGAATATAACAAAGACAACAAATACGAAATGATTATTAGCAATACTTCCAGTGATAATATTTTGTATGCAAGTAAAGGTTATGACATTACCGAAGAAGTTACCAATATGCTGAACAAGAGATGCATAACTAAGAAATAAAAAAAAAAGTGTAATGCTCAAACGAACTGAGATTACACTTTTTTTTTGACTCTAATCGGAAATTATTCACTAAACAAAGTCCCAATTTTTCATTCCCCTCTAAACGACAAAGCGAAAGAAGATAACGCATAAATGAGTACTGCCAGCACCCAAAGTGTAGAATTGGTAAACATAAAATATGCTGCCAATGCTAGCAAAAGACTTGTAAAAAAGGCAATACGACTCAATCGCTGCTGGCGCATATCGGCTTTATCTGTTTTCCAAGCCTGCAAAAACTGATTATAAACAAGAAAAGCAGCTCCAAAAGAGAAAATATAGGGCGCACCAACTAGGTCTAATAATTGAGCAACTGCACCAATTATAGTGACGGTTCCGCCACTTATAAATAAAATTTTTGAGGGTTGCTTTAGCATCATTCTTTTATAATAAAAATATCTTCGTCTTTGTTTTTCATATTATATTTTTCGCGGGCAAATTTCTCTATATTTTCCTTGCTCGACTCTAATTCAATCTTCTTTTCCTTTGTTGCTTTTATTTCATCTTTATAGTACTTCAATTCTTCTTCCATCAAGCTAATTCGGTTGTATGATTCCCAGCGACGGATTAAACTATGCTGGTCGAAAAAAGTGACCAACACCATAAATGTCGAAATTACAAGTATATACTTATTAAAAAGTACATATTTAGACTTCTTTAATATATTCCAAAAGTTAGACATGACTAAATAAAAAATTAAACACAAATGGCAATAGCACAATTATTTAAAACATCATGCAATTGCAACTTGAAATTACAACTTGTAGCACATAGTAGCACAGAACCAAAAACAAATAAGTTGACAAAGGTAAACATTTTTCACGAACCATCTTTTTTTTTCAGAAATCTTTTTTTTATCAATACTGTACGTTTTATTTTAGTATATTTGCACACAAAAAGCAGCACCCGATTTAGTATATGGAAAATTTTATTGTTTCAGCCCGAAAATATCGCCCCTCCACCTTCAATTCAGTTATTGGTCAGTCATCATTAACTACAACGCTCAAAAATGCCATCAAAAGCAATCATTTGGCTCATGCATATTTGTTTTGTGGTCCGCGAGGTGTAGGAAAAACGACTTGCGCGCGTATTTTCGCTAAAACCATTAACTGTCAGAATCTTAGTGCTGAATCAGAAGCCTGCAATCAATGCGAATCATGCGTTTCATTTAACGAGCAACGCTCTTACAACATTCATGAACTGGATGCGGCATCCAACAATGGTACCGACGATATAAAATCGTTAATTGACCAAGTACGCATACCACCTCAAATAGGGAAATACAGTGTATATATTGTAGATGAGGTGCACATGTTGTCCAACGCTGCCTTCAACGCTTTTCTAAAAACGCTGGAAGAGCCACCAGCTCATGCCATCTTTATTTTGGCAACAACAGAAAAGCATAAAATTATTCCAACCATTTTATCGCGTTGTCAAATTTATGATTTCAATAGAATTACAGTGGCAGATACAGTGGCATACTTACAAATGGTGGCGCAAAAAGAAGGCGTAACGGTAGATGTAAATGGACTAAACGTGGTAGCGCAAAAAAGTGATGGAGGTATGCGCGATGCCTTATCCATTTTTGACCAGTTGGTAAGTTTTTGTGGTAATACCATTACATATCAAGGAGTTATTGAAAATCTAAACGTACTGGATTATGAGTACTATTTCAAATTAGTAGAATCAATACTCAAAAATGAAGTGAGTGAGTCGCTGCTAATTTTCAACGAAATATTAACGAAAGGATTTGATGGACACCATTTTATTACAGGCCTGAGCTCACACCTGCGGGATGTATTGGTTAGTAAAGACCCACAAACAATTTCGCTTTTGGAAGTTGGTGCTGGAATTGGCGAAAGATACCAAAAACAGGCACAACAATGCCCCATCGATTTCCTTTTTAAAGCGCTAAAAATCAGTAACGACTGCGATATTGATTATCGACAGAGCAAAAACAAACGGCTCTTAGTAGAACTTGCTTTAATTCGTATGTGCCAACTTACGGATGAAAAAAAAAAATCTATAATTGACGATGATGAGTCGAATCCTATTCAGAGCATAGCAGTCATTAACAACAATAATGATTCCAATACAAGTATTACTACTCCTATTGTTCAAATAAATACGGCGGGACAAAAGCCAACTTCGGTAATTCCAACTGCCATACCACGGCCAGAAAGCATATCTATTTCTGCTCCCATTGTAGTATCTGAACCACAAAATATCTATGTTTCAAGAGTAGAAGAGAAAGTAGTAGTACTAAATAAGACATTTACAAGCAAAGATTTAGAAAATTCGTGGCGAAAGTTTGCAGACACAATTCCAGAGTTAGGCCGTATTACTAGCTTCATACAAAACAATACGCCGCTAATGACTACTGAAACTGAGTTTACAGTGACAGTAAGTAATAGTCTGCAGCAAAAGGAGTTAGCACGACTACAACCAGACATACTTTCATTTTTACACGTTCAATTGGAGAACACGTTGGTTCGTATGTCTATTAGAATAATGGAAGAAACAGAAAACCAAAGGGCTAGCTCACCCGAAGACCGCTACAAAATGTTATCAGATCAAAATCCAGCCTTGAAAACGCTGAGAGATGGATTAAACTTAGAAATAGATTAAAAAGTTGCATTAAGCATCTGAGAGTAAACTTGATTTATATATTTTACGCTTAAATAAAAAACGACTTGATTAAAAAAAAAATCAAGTCGTTTTTATTTAATTTAAACTTCGTAATCTACTGCAGCTCTGGATGTTTTCACACTTCCAATATAAGCTGCAACTCGCTTATGAGCAGGATGTTCTTGATATACATTTAGAGCATCAAAACTTTCAAACTCTGAATATAAGGCAATATCAAAATTTGATTGAGGTGCATCTGCATGATTTATACCGACCTCAATTTTTAATATTTCTGGAATTAAATGAACCAAGTTTTCCAACTCCTCTTTTATTACCAATGCATGTTCTGCTTTTGATTTGCCATTGGCCGATTCTACCAACTCGAAAAAAACAATGTGTTTAATCATTATTGAAAATTTAATATATTGTTATTGATTTATATCGCATCATTTGCACCGATATACAATTGTATATAAGGCAATTAAATTTCATATCAACTGGCTCGCCTTTCACTTACCACCAACAATGCCTGTTCTCGCAATTCACTTGGCAATTGAATGTTTCTCATTTGTAAACTTCGCAACCAGCCTGCTATGTCGGTTTCTTTGAGCGTAAAAAACACATCTATCAATAATTTTAGTTGCTCATTGCTATAATTTGTGGGCGATACACCAGCTAAAACATCAAGTTCATCATCGTCGTAATATGTAATTTTATTTGATGAACTCAGCAAGGTGTCATCCTCACATACAGAGTGTGCGCCGCAGCATTCACTTGCGGGTTCTATAGTAGGTTCGGGTTCAACATTTCTATTTTTACGAAGAAATGAACTGAAAACGAATACTATAACTACAACTATGAGCAAGCTCAATAAGATAATAGACATAAATAAGTATCAGTATTTAATATCATAATTCAATATAAATTTCGGGACAAAGTTAGTTATAAATGGACTAAAAAGCGTATTTTTGTGAGTTAAAATACAATAGAATTGTATTTTTAAAGTTTAAATAGTGTAAAGCAGCTTTTGCATTTTAATATAGCAATAAAAAATTGCAATCTTTTTGAACAAAGCCATTATTAGTTTGATTATTAGCACCATACCCTGAATTTTCTATGCAAACAAATTTAAGAAAAAACTTTCTCAAACAGTTAACTTTTCTGGCATTACTAATTCTTATTAGTGGATGCTCCACAAAAAAAAACACATCAAGTACAAGAGCTTTTCATGCCATGAATACTCGGTTCAATGTTTTTTTTAATGGTTCGGTAAGTTATAACGATGGACTCAAAAACATTCTAAAAGCAAACAGCGAAGATTATTCGACAGTAATTCCAATGTATCCAATAAGCAGGCATGCAAACGCTAAAGCCGCTACTTCCGACATGGACAGAACGATTGAGAAATGTAGGAAAGCTATTAAATTACACTCCATAAAAGTTAAACCTGAAAAGAATTACAAAAAGGCCAATTTGCCTGAATATATTTTATTTTACAATCAAAAAGAATTTAATCCAGCACTAATTGAAGCATGGTTATTACTAGCAAATGCTGAATTTCACAAAGGAGATTTTTTGGGTGCAATAGGAACGTTTTCTTATATATCCAAATTTTATGCTTCCAACAAAGATGTAGTGGCACAATGTCAACTTTGGACAGTTAGGGCTTATGCCGAAATGGGCTGGATTTATGAAGCAGAACAGGTGCTCTCGAAACTAAAACAAGATGATTTAAAAAGTGCCAATATAGGTTTATTTGCCGCTACGAATGCCGATTTACTCCTCAAAAAGAATCAATATAAAGAAGCCATTCCTTTTTTGGAGCTTGCAATATCAAAGGAGAAAAATAAACAAATGAAGCAACGGTTTAATTATTTATTGGCACAACTTTATCAAAAAAATAACGACAATAAAGCTTCTTACGAGGCTTTTACAGAGGTAATTAAATCTAATCCAGAATTTGAAATGGATTTCAATGCACGAATTGCTAGAACACAATTAAATGTAGCAAGTGCAGAAAACGTGAGAAAAGAACTCCGAAAAATGGCTAAAAATAAGAATAATAAGGAATACCTTGATCAAATTTATTTTGCAATAGGCAACACATATCTTCAAAAAAATGACACCTTAAATGCACTTGAGAATTACAACCTTTCTACAAAAAAAAGTACTCGAAACGGTATTGACAAGGCAGTTACATTAATTACAATGGGCGATATATATTACAACAAACGGAAATATGTACTTGCCCAGCCTTGTTACGATCAAGCGGCTAAAATTATTACTAATGAGCAAGATGACTTTGCCCGTGTCACAAAACTTGCTGAAACCTTGAGCGAATTAGTGATTCAAAATGATATTGTTTTGCTTCAAGATAGCTTGCAATTACTTGCAACTTTGCCAGTGAAAGACAGGCTTGAAGTTGTAAACAAGCTAATAGAAAAAATGATTGCTGACGAAAAAGCGACCAATGAAAAGAATATGGAGGAAATTACGAAACAAAATACGCAGGGTAATGGCGAAGAAGATTTTGCATCGATGCCACCAATAGGAGGTGGAAATCCTTTCGGCAACTCTGGCGATTGGTATTTCTATAATCCAAATCTGATAAAAAATGGGCAAATTGATTTTCAGAAAAAATGGGGAAAACGAAAATTAGAGGATAATTGGCGCAGAACCAACAAAACTGCGTCGCTTTTTGCGGAAGAGAACAGCAGCTTGTCTATCGAAAACGACACCACAATGAAGCTGGACTCGATTTCTAAAAATGAAATAGTTTCGGATGTGAAAAATCCTGATTTTTACTTGCAACAGATACCAATAACTCCAGCGCAATTGACAAAATCAAACTCAGAATTGGCCACAGCATTATTCAATATGGGGCTTATTTACAAAGACAAAGTAGAAGATATTCCAATGGCTATCAGCACATTTGAAGATTTTATTGGTAGATTCGGAAAAGACAAGCGAATAGCAGATGTGTATTTTCAAATCTATTTGATGGAAACTAAACTTGGAAAAGAATCGAATGCAAACATCTACAGAACAAAACTTTTGACTGAATTTCCAACAAGTAAATATGCAGAAATTCTAGCTCAACCCGATTATAGCGACCGACTTGTACGTATGTACAAGCAACAAGATTCCATTTACAGCTTAACTTATGAGGCTTACAATAAAAGTGATTTTCAAACCGTTTTTAATCAAGTAAATTATATCAAACAGAATTTCCCACTTTCTACTTTAATGCCTAAGTTTCTGTTTTTAAATGCATTGAGCATTGGCAGAAAAGAAAATTCCGACTTATTTGAAAATGCACTCAACGAGCTTGTTCTAGCATACCCGGAAAGCGATGTGAGCGCAATGTCAAAAGACATTTTGGCACTTATGAAACAAGGAAAAGAATCTAAAACAGGTAGCACAAGTGGTTCATTGCTAACAAGAAGGAATGAAACTACAAAATTAGAAATAGATGAAGTTAATAGCAAGCAACAATTTTCAACAGAGAAACAAACGAAACATAGATTGTTGATAGTTGGCAATTTGAACACCAGCAATATGAACCGCCTGCAATATAACATTGCATCGTTTAATTTTTCTCGGTTTATGATTAAAGATTTTGATTTGGTAATAACCAATAAATTAGACAGCACAAGAAATGCCCTGTCAATTACTAATTTAGAATCTTACGAAGAGGCATTATGGTATGATAAAACATTAGGAAGTGGAAACGGGCTGGGTGATTTGTTTACTGAATTACAAGTGGAAAAAATAATTATTTCTGATGAAAATTTTGGGTTGTTGAAAATGGGATTTACCGTAGATGATTACCTTTTATTTAGAAAAAAACATATAGATGGTAAAGAAAGTATTCCAAAGTCGATAGAGAAAAATAGCAAAAAAAACACCACCATTAACATAACTGAAAAAGTTGCTACAAAGACAGAAAATACCGCAACCAGCTCAAAACCAAAAGAGAAAGCGACAGAAATGCCTGCAGTGAAAGAACAGGAAAAACCAAAAGAAATAATACCAACAAAAACTGAGGTGAAAACAGAAGTAAAAACGTCTGCAAAAGAAGAAACAATAAACACAAAGCAGCCTGCATCTATTGTATCTGTAGATCCAAAAGTAGAAGATGTTCCATTATACAAAAACCTATTTGCTTACCGACTAAACGAAGCACATTATATTGCTATTTATGTTTTGTCGGGAAGTATAGACTTTGAAAAAATAAAAGCCGCTTTTGATGCATATAATGGCATAAATTATGGCATAATGAATTTAAAAGCCACACTGGAAACTGCTAATAAAGAACAGATTATAATAATTGGTAGCTTTGCCGATGCCAATATTGCAAAATCATATTTGCTGAGAATGATAAAAGAAAAAACATTATTTGAGGGCTTGAAAAATGCTAATTACAGAAATTTATTAGGCTCACAAAAGAACCTAAACACTATGATGCAACAAGACAAATTGGATGTTTACTTTGATTTTATGAAAGAGTATTACTTGAAATAAAAGCGTCTTTGGTCCCTAAAGGGAATTATAAACTTGCTATAGTATTACTCTTAATATTTATACAACTAACTTATTAACCCTATTGGGATAAATGACTATTATATGAAAAAAGACCGCATACTTTGGGCTGATGATGAAATGGATTTATTGAGTCCGTATATCTTGTTTTTGGAAGATAAAGGATACGAAGTAGTTACGGCTACAAACGGAAAAGATGCCGTGGAGCTTTGTCAGAATGAGAGCTTTGACATAATATTTTTGGATGAAAATATGCCGGGTTTGAGTGGGTTAGAAACACTGGCATTGATAAAAGATATTGATCCAAATGTTCCGATGGTAATGATTACCAAAAGCGAAGAAGAGAATATCATGAATATGGCAATTGGTAATAAAATTGCCGACTATTTAACAAAACCTGTGAATCCGAGTCAGATATTATTGACCCTAAAAAAGAATATTCACAAAAAAGAAATTGTATCTGAACATGCCACCTCTACCTACCAATCGCAGTTTGGAAGAATTGGCATGCAAATAAATGATACGCTGACTTACCTAGATTGGGTAGAAGTATATAAAAAACTAGTATATTGGGAGTTAGAGCTAGCTGAAACAGATAGTGGGCTGGACGAAATGCTACAAATGCAAAAAGCGGATGCCAACAATAATTTTACTAAATTTGTCAAGAAAAACTATGTGAATTGGTTTGAAAATCCTGAAAAAAAGCCAATTATGAGCCCTGATCTATTTAAAACCAAGGTTTTTCCATTGCTGGATAAAGGTGAGAAAGTATTTTTTATTTTGGTTGATAATTTCAGGTATGATCAATGGAAGGCTATCCGTGAAATGCTAAGCGAATTTTATCAATTTAACGAGGAAGAAATGTATTGTGGAATACTTCCCACCGCCACTCAATATGCGCGAAATGCCATTTTTTCGGGACTTATGCCGTTACAAATTCAGCAAATGTTTCCTGAACTATGGGTTGAAGAGGATGAAGATGAGGGCAAAAATCTGTTCGAAAAAGACCTGTTGCAAACTCAGCTGCAACGTTTTAGAAAGAATTATACCTTTTCTTATCATAAAATTAGTGATTCAAATTCCTGTGAAAGATTAATTGAGCAACTGCCTCGTATTGATAATAATCAACTGAACGTTTGCGTAATGAATTTTATTGACATTCTTTCGCATGCGCGTACAGACTCTAAAATGATGCGTGAACTGGCCAATGATGCTGAAGCCTATCGTTCGCTTACACTTTCATGGTTCAAACATTCAAAAACCTACGATTTATTCAAAGCAATGGCACAACGTGGTTATAAGATTGTTTTCACTACCGACCATGGTACAATTCAGGTGGACAAAGCGATAAAAGTAGTGGGCGATAGGAATACCAATGTGAATTTGCGGTATAAAGTTGGCAAAAATTTAAGCTATAATAAGAAAGAAGTTTTTGAGATTTTACAACCATCGAAAGTAGGCTTGCCAAGTCCAAACGTAAGCTCGGCATATATTTTTGCTTGCAACGACGATTTCTTTGCATACCCAAATAATTACAACCATTATGTTGGTTATTACAAAGATACATTCCAGCACGGAGGTGTTTCATTGGAAGAAATGCTGCTGCCGTTGATAGTAATGCAGCCAAAATAAGGCCCCTAAAGTCCCCCGAAGGGGATTTTAAGACCAAGTCTTTGAGAATAAACATAAATAAAACAAACAATACTAACTTCAATTCCCCCTTCGGGGGATAAAGGTGGCCAATGAAAACATATACCAACGTAAAAGACCTCGGCAATTTGCAGGAAGCTGTGAAAGAGGCAATAGAAATTAAAAAAAATCGCTTTGGATACAAGCACATCGGTGAAAATAAAACCTTGCTGATGGTATTTTTCAATTCCAGTTTGCGCACTCGCTTGAGCACTCAAAAGGCTGGTATGAACCTGGGAATGAATACTATGGTGCTGGACATCAATTCGGGTGCATGGAAATTGGAAACAGAACGCGGTGTGATAATGGATGGCGACAAGCCGGAACATATTCTGGAGGCAATTCCTGTAATGGCAAGCTATTGTGATATTATTGGAGTACGGGCTTTTGCAAATTTGGAAGATAAATCATTTGATTATCAGGAAACAATTATCAACCAGTTTATTAAGCATTCGGGCAAACCAGTTTTCAGCATGGAAGCGGCCACAGGCCATCCCCTGCAAGCTTTTGCCGACTTAATTACGATTGAGGAGTACAAAAAAACAGCTCGCCCCAAAGTGGTTCTTACATGGGCTCCACACCCAAAAGCGCTTCCTCAAGCGGTACCCAATTCATTTGCCGATTTTATGAATGAAGCAGATGTGGATTTTGTAATTACCCATCCCAAAGGGTATGAATTGGCTGAAGAATTTGTGCGTGGAGCTCACGTTGAATACGACCAAATGAAGGCGTTTGAAAGCGCCGATTTTATTTATGCCAAAAACTGGTCGGCGTATCAAGACCCTAATTACGGCAAAATATTAAGTACCGACCGCAGCTGGACAGTCAGTGAGCGACAAATGGCCGTAACTAACAATGCTCATTTTATGCATTGCTTGCCTGTGCGCCGCAATATGATAGTGACCGACGAAGTGATTGAGAGCCCACAATCCATTGTGATACCGGAGGCTGCCAACCGCGAAATATCGGCTCAAGTAGTGATAAAGAGAATGTTAGAAACCATCTCCCCCACCATCTCCAATGGCGAGGGAGAGTAAGGGCAATAATATTCCGCAGAATGAAACATAGTAAGAGTAAATTTATTTCTATACTCATACGATCTTCATTTATCCAATTAAAAACAATCTAAAAAATCCAATAGCCCCTCTTATTATTGGTAATGTCCCCTCTTTCGGGGGATTAGGAGGCTTCCTCATTATGAATTTAGAAACCGTAGCTGCTTCCATTAGGAACGTACCAGATTTTCCGAAACCCGGAATTTTATTTAAAGATATTACCACCGCAATGAAAGATGCCGAAGTGCTGAAATTTATTGCCGATAGCTTGTATGATTACTACAAAGACAAAGGAATTACGAAAGTTGTTGGCGTAGAAAGTCGCGGGTTTGTGCTTGGAAGTATATTGGCCTACAGACTTAATGCGGGTTTTGTGCTACTCAGAAAACCGGGCAAACTACCTTCGGACACCTTCAAAGTGGATTACGACTTAGAATATGGACAAGACTCGCTCGAAATACACAAAGATTCTATCGACGAAAACGACGTGGTTTTATTACACGACGATTTGTTGGCAACTGGTGGAAGTGCCAATGCAGCACTCCAATTGTTGACCAACTTCACTCACAATGGCGTATATGTCAGCTTTTTGATAGAACTGCTTTTCTTAAATGGCCGACCCCGATTACAGGGTGCAATAAACATACACTCGCTGATACAATTTTAAAATTCCCAAAACCCCTCCAAAGGATGGAAAGTGGTATAAATGAGATTTAGAATTGACTCCCAAAAGCGGAAGTTATATTTTCACAAACTTCATTTTTCTTCTAAAGACTAAAATGATGAGCCCACTCCGATAAGTTTTTTTGAACACAAAAAATTAAAATTGACTTCTCTGAGCAGACTCAACAATACAAACGATACAACAAATAAGAAAAAACGATATTCTAAATGATTAATTCAGTTGATAAAACTTCTTTTCCTCCTCACTTGGCGGGAATTAAGGGGAAGTTAACCATAGTAAAAGTTGGCGGAAAAATAGTAGAAGAAGCCGAAAGTTTAAAAAAACTGCTGGCTGATTTCTCAAAAATTGAAGGTTACAAAGTGTTGGTGCATGGTGGCGGACGTTCGGCAACGGCCATGGCAGCCAAACTTGGGATAGAAAGCAAAATGGTGAATGGCCGCAGAATTACCGACTCGGAAATGCTGAACGTAGTAACCATGGTGTATGGCGGATTGGTAAACAAACAAATAGTGGCTGGCCTGCAGGCGGTTAACGTGAATGCACTTGGTCTTACAGGTGCAGACTTGAATTATATGCGTTCCGAAAAACGACCCGTAAAAGAAGTTGATTACGGTTTTGTGGGCGATGTAAAAGAAGTGAATGCCGATATTTTGGCTGATTTGATTGGCAAAGGTGTAGTGCCCGTATTGGCACCCCTCACACACGACAAAAATGGTAACTTACTAAATACCAACGCTGATACAATTGCTGGAGAGGCTGCAAAAGCATTGTCGAAACATTTCGAAGTAACGCTTATGTATTGTTTCGAAAAAAAAGGCGTACTGCTTGACGAAAACGACGATGAGAGTGTAATAACCAACCTCACTCCCACTCTATTTGAAAAATATGTTTCGAATGGGATAATACAAGGCGGCATGATTCCAAAACTCGAAAACTCCTTCGAAGCACTATATGCTGGTGTAAAACAGGTAATTATAACCCGTTCGGATAAAATACACACCAACAACGGAACAGTAATATCGTTGCTATAAAATCCGATTACTTACTAAATTCATACAGTGTATTTTTCATAATTTAATCTGAAACGTTTTATTATCTGAAATTAAAAAACAAACGACAACCATTTTACTATTAACGGACATAACATCATGTTCAAAAACATTTCGCGCATTGTTTGGATATTATCCGTTGTAAGCCTATTTACAGATGTGGCCAGCGAAATGTTGTATCCAATAATGCCCATTTACCTAAAAAGCATCGGGTTTTCAATAATGATTATTGGCATTTTGGAAGGTGTGGCTGAGGCTACTGCGGGGCTCAGCAAAGGATATTTTGGTAAATTATCCGATTCTACAGGCAAACGTGTACCCTTTGTGCAGGCTGGTTATATTTTAAGTGCAATTGCCAAGCCGATGGTGGTATTTTTCACGCATCCAGTCTGGATTTTCTTTGTCCGCACCACCGACCGCTTTGCCAAAGGAATACGCACCGGCGCACGAGACGCTATCCTTTCCGACGAAGCTACGCCTGAAACAAAAGGAACTGTTTTTGGGTTTCACCGTGCCATGGATACCGTTGGTGCAGCCATTGGACCAACGTTTGCACTAATATATCTGTATTTTTATCCCGGAAACTATATCATGCTGTTTTACATTGCATTTATTCCTGGATTGATTGCCATTATCACCACTCTTTTACTCAAAGACAAAACAAAATCCAAACCGCCAACCCGTGATAAAGTTCCATTCTTTTCCTTTTTTGGCTACTGGAAAACTAGTCCAGCTGTATATCGTAAATTGTTGATTGGCTTGCTATTATTCACCCTGTTCAACAGTTCAGATGTTTTTCTATTGCTCAAAGCAAAAGATGCTGGGCTGGATGACACACAAGTTATTGGCATTTATATTTTCTACAATCTGGTGTATGCGCTGTTTGCTTTCCCTGCAGGTGCATTGGCCGACAAAATTGGACTTAAACGTATGTTTAGCATTGGTTTAGCATTGTTTTCTGTAGTCTATTTTGGTTTCTCCATAAACACCAACCTTTATGTGTTTCTAGGTTTATTTTTCCTTTATGGTTTATACGCGTCGGCCACCGAAAGCATCTCAAAAGCTTGGATAACAAATATTTCCGACAAGAAAGACACCGCTACAGCCATTGGAACATTTTCCGCACTACAAAGTATATGCACCATGTTAGCAAGTTCCATGGCTGGAATTATTTGGTACATGCTGGGTGCCAAAACCTTATTTGTAATGAGTGGAGCAATGGCACTAGTGGTTATTGTGTATTTATGGAGAATGAGGGAGGAATAAGTTGATGCATTGGAAATGAGTTAAATGCTGACATTTCCTACCTTAATTGAACCTTAGTCGGCTGATTTTGAATCCTGATTTTCAGCCGTTTTCTTTATTTTTACTGTCAGCAAGGTCAGAGGAAAAATCAACTAAGGTCGGCTGAAAAAAAAAATTAGGCTGCAACCATACCTAGATATTAATAAACTGACGGGTTTCTATACCTAGTTGCTTATATTGTCAGAAGCATGTAAGTATCAAAATTATGATAATATACAACCCGCATGACCATTCGTAATCAAAACACTAAACCAACCTTCATCCCTACATTATTCATGGTTGTTTTTCCGTAGTAGGAAAAAGTGCCCAATTCATTTGTCTCTATTAATTCTCCCGAAAAAGACTGAACACCAGAATAAGCGCCAACTATCAAGGATGTTTTATAACTTATTCTATGCATTATTCCTAGTGAAATCTTTACCAACACTCCGCCGGCGTAGCCAGAATTTAGCGCAAAAGCATAACCTGTGTCCATACCTACAAAAGGAGTAGTTCGTTTTTTTGTATGCGAAGTTTGAAGTCGAACAAATAAAGGCAAAAAAGCCACAGAAGATGATTTATACGTCAAAAAAGTACTGCTATATCCAACTCCGGCACCTAGAAACAGTCTTCCATCGAAGCTGTTTTTTCGTCCAAAAAGCAAAGATAATTGAGTGTTAGGCAACCAACCGAAACTATATTTGGCACTAGAAACACCAGCAGTAAGCTCTACCAAGCCTCCAAAATCACTTTTGAGGACTAGAATTTTATCGGTAGTTTTCTCGGTTTCATTGTTCTGCAACGAAATTTCACTTTCTATTTTTGCAATTTCAAGCAGCTGAAATTGAAAACGCATACCCTCTTTTGTGGCAAGCATAATCATGTCGGAAGTTTTCACAACTATTTTTCCAACATAGACTTCGCCAGTATTGAGCGTAATTTTATCTTGAGCAATGTTTTCTTGTCCACAAACGTGAAGCGCAAAGAACATACAGACAACAAGAAGAAGGATTACTCTCATTATTTTAATATTAAATAGCTAATACGGATTCCAGAACCGACTTGAAACTGTCCAAAAACAGGTTAGCATCAGATTTTGTTAAGCACAGCGGCGGAAGTAAACGTACAATATTAGTACCACTTGCACCTGTAAATATCTTTTTATCGAACAATAAGCGGTTTCGTATTTCTTTAGATGGTTGATCAAATTCAATTCCAATCATTAATCCCATTCCTCTTACCTCTTTAATTTGTGGGATTTTTTTAAGTTCATCTATCAAGTACTTTCCAATACATTCGGCATTTTCCATCAAATGCTCTTCTTTAATAATATCGAGAACGGCTATGGCAGCAGTACATGCCAAATGACTTCCACCAAAAGTAGTACCAAGTAATCCGTGGGAGGCTTTAAAAACAGGGCTGATAAGCACGCCACCTATAGGAAATCCGTTTCCCATGCCTTTGGCTACAGTAATTAAATCGGGACGAATACCGGCATGTTGATGTGCAAAAAACTTACCGCTGCGACCGTATCCTGACTGTACTTCATCTAAAATAAGAATGGTTCCTCTAGCAGTACATTCAACGCGTACCATTTTAAGAAATTCAACATCGGGCACACGAATACCTCCTACTCCTTGAATTCCTTCAATAATTACAGCACAAACATCATTGTTTTTAAGGGACTTGCGAACAGCATCAATATCATTCAAAGCAATAAAATCTACATCGAAACCATCATTAATTGGTGCAACAATAGATGGATTGTCTGTTACCTTAACAGCAGCTGAGGTTCGGCCATGAAAACTTTTATTGAAAGAAATAACTTTTTTTCGACCATTATGAAATGAGGCCAACTTTAAAGCATTTTCATTGGCCTCTGCACCCGAACTGACCAAAAACAAATCATAATCTTCGTACCCAGAGGCTTTTCCTAGCTTTTCCGCCAGTTCTACCTGCAATTTATTTTGCACCGAATTAGAATAAAAAACCAGTGATTCTAATTGATGTGTCATTTTTTGAACATAATACGGATGAGAGTGTCCAATAGAAATCACTGCATGACCACCATACATATCAAGATATTCAACATCTTGACTATCATAAGTTTTACAGCCCTGGCCTTTTGCAATTTCGATGTCAAAAAGCGGGTAAACATCAAATAAATTCATAGACTTCTTAATTAATTTTTAATCTAAAAAAAGAAAGCAACGTTTACTTTCCAATGAAATTTGTAGGATACAAAAGTAATTCAAAATTAAGAGACACTCAAACAATTACAATTAAAAAAAATAATGTATTTTTACGCGATTTATTTTCTTGTCAATAAAAGAATAAAACAACAGCTCAAAGAGTAAAAAATTGCATAAAAAATTTCAACAAATAACATTTCAATCATTATGGAGAAACAAGTTACCATTTTTTGCAAAAACACCAAAACGTATCATACCTATCCAATAGGCACTTCGCTGATTGAAGTTTTTGAAAATTTGCAAATAGAATTAAAATATCAAGTAGTGGCTGCGCGAGTAAATTACAAAGTGGAAGATTTGAATTTCTTAATTTACAAACCCAAAGACATAGAGTTTATTGATTCAAGTACCTCTTCGGGAATGCGTGTGTATGTACGAACATTGTGTATGGTACTTTCCAAAGCCATTTCGGAACTATATCCACAGGCTACACTTTGCATAGAGCATCCTATATCTAAGGGTTATTATTGTAAGCTCGAAAATCTGGGTGAACCTTTGACTGCTCCTATTATTTCAAAAATAAAAACCCGTGTTGACTTAATTATTTCACAAGGCAAACCCATTGTGAGCGAAGAAAAACAAACAAAAGTCGTAAAAGAACTATTTGAGAATCAGTCCAATGAGAAAGACAAAATAGCTCTTTTTGAAACCCTTGGGAATCCTTATTGTCGTTTTTTTCGAATCGACAATTATATTGATTATTACAATGGCGTTTTATTGCCATCAACCGATTATTTAGGATTATATGACCTCACAGCCTATTACGATGGATTACTGCTAGGAGTGCCCAACCGCGAGAACCCGTTTGAATTAGAAAAAACAGTCTTATTGCCCAAAATGTTTGACATATTTAAAGAGCATGTAGGATGGAGTAAAATCATGAATATGAATAGTGTAGGTGAGTTCAATATAGCCTGCCGTAACAATCAATCTTTCAACCTCATAAAAATTTCGGAAGCATTGCACGAAAAAAAAGTTGGAAAAATAGCCGATATGATTTCGCAACGGGCACAAAAGGTTCGGTTTGTGCTGGTTTCGGGACCCTCCTCCTCGGGCAAAACTACTTTTAGCAAGCGACTTGCCATACAATTAAATGTAAATGGATTGAAGCCAGCAGTATTGTCTTTAGATAATTATTTTGTGAGCCGAGAGGAAACTCCGCTGGACGAAAATGGCGATTGGGATTTTGAACATATCAATGCATTGGATTTACCACTTTTCAATCAGCATTTAAAACAGTTGCTCAATGGAGAAGAGGTAGAGATTCCAACATTCAATTTTGAGGACGGAAAACGATATTTACGAGGCGAAAAACTACAATTGAATGAGGATAGCGTATTTATCATGGAAGGAATTCATGCGCTTAACCCCGATTTGATAAAAGACATTCCATTGGAAACTACTTTCAAGATTTACGTGTCGGCTCTAACTACCATTTCCATCGATAAACACAATTGGATACCAACGGCAGATACACGATTATTGCGCCGTATTATTCGCGATTATCGTTTTCGTAATTACAGCGCACGACAAACCATAGCTCGCTGGGCAAGTGTGAGACGTGGCGAAGAAAAATGGATTTTTCCGTATCAAGAGAATGCGGATGTAATGTTTAATTCAGCTTTGCTTTTTGAACTCGCAGTGTTAAAAAAACATGCAGAACCAATACTGGCTGAAGTTCCAAAATTCTGTGATGAATATACCGAAACACATAGACTGATTAAATTCTTAAATTACTTTGTTCCCATCCAGGATAGGGAAATACCACCTACTTCATTGTTACGAGAATTTGTAGGTGGTAGTAGTTTTAGATATTAAAATATCGTAATTCTTTTGAATAAATATTATATTTAAAACAACTAAAATGGCTTGGGATAATTCAGCTTTCAACTAAATATTGTAAAAATCAATAGCAAATTGCAATTGCATTAAATCAAGAAAACAAGCTCTTCATAACGAGCTAAAAGCAGCAATTATACGCATAAATGCATTTATATCTGTCAATTAAATGCATTGATATTATTTAATTTACGCACCCAACACATATAAAAAATTAATAGCATTATTACAAACATATTAAAAACCAGATATTGATTAAAAGTAATTTAATGTTTTTCACAAATTGAAATTTTAAATGAATAAAAGGCCAAAACAGTTCTCATTAATATTATTAGCGATTTCAAATATCTTTTTGTACATTTGCACCTTTATTTAGTAATATATAGACAAATAACAGCTATTCAATGAAAAAGATTTTCTTACTATCAGTAATTCTCATACTTTTCATAACAGAACTCGATGCTCAGCGCCGTAATGGAAAAATTAAGCGTAGGAAAGCGACTGTTGGAACTATAGTTGCCACATTTGGTCCGGCATATTGTTTTGGTGACTCTAAAGACTCTCCCTTCAGTAAAACATTTTTGGATGGAACGAATGCCGATTTTTCGTTGGGGTTTAGATACAAATTGCCCAACAATTTTGCATACAAGGCCACTATTTTGTATGGCAGCTATACTGGCACTGAAAATGAATCTTCTAGGGGTTTAGACTTCAATTCACAAATACTTCAATTCAATGTTAGGACTGAATATACTTACACATTTGGGTTTGGTAGAGTTCGTAGATTCAAACCAAATTTAGTTTACGGGTTTTTAGGTGCTGGAATAGCAAATACAAATAGCGTTCATAAGTTCGACGACAAGCTTACAAAAGATGAGTTAGACAAAAAATATGTAGATATAAAAACCACGGACTTTACAGGAATGATACCATACGGTTTTGGTTATCAATATGATTTCAACAATAATTTCTTATTGGGAGGAGAAATCGGTTGGCAATTTCCTTTATCCGATTTCTTAGATGGACTGCATCCCAACAGTGGTACTTCAAAAAGCAATGATCTCTTGTTCGGTGTTTCAGTAACCTTGGCATACAAGATACTTTGATGTTAAATTGTTTTTTAAATTAAACATACTACTTAAATAAAAACGGTCAGCAAAATAAAAGCGTTAATGAATAAACGTTTAAATAACGAAGCTCAAAACAAAAACAGAACATACAAAAAAAAACGACAAATTCATTCTCGAATTTGTCGTTTTTTTGTATGTGGTATTGATTAATGAACCCCTAGAATGCTTTAAAACTCATATCCAAGCTTTTAACAGAGTGGGTCAAAGCCCCTACCGATATATAATCTACACCACATTCGGCATAGGATCTTAAAGTCTCGAATGTAATGCCACCAGAAGACTCGGTTTCGTATTTACCATCAATTAACTCTACAGCCTTTCTAGTGTTCTCTGGAGTAAAATTATCTAACATAATACGGTCAACGCCACCCACTTCCATCACCTGTTTCAATTCATCAAAATTTCGAACTTCAATCTCAATTTTTAAATCTTTACTTTTTTCCTTGATGTATTTTTGCGATCTGAGAATGGCTTTATCAATTCCACCAGCAAAATCAACATGATTATCTTTTAAAAGAATCATATCGTAAAGTCCAATACGGTGATTAACACCACCACCAATTTTCACTGCTTGTTTTTCGAGTAATCTTAAACCAGGGGTCGTTTTCCGTGTATCAAGCACTCGGGTTTTGGTACCCTCAAGCACTTTCACGTACTCTCTAGTGCGAGTAGCCACCCCACTCATGCGCTGCATAATATTAAGCATCAGTCGTTCTGTTTGTAGCAGCGATTGAATTTTCCCTTCTACCTCAAAAGCCACGTCTCCAACCTTTACATTAGCTCCATCATTAATAAATACAGTCATTTGGAGTTCCGAGTCAAAAGCATGAAATATTTGTCGTGCCACTTCTACTCCGGCCAACACTCCATTTTCCTTAACTATAAGTTGTGATTTTCCTATTGCTGAAGCAGGGATACAAGATAATGTAGTATGATCGCCATCGCCAATATCTTCGGCAAACCATAAATCTATTAGTTGTTTAAATTCCTTAGTCATTGGAAGGTTCTATTCTAAGCTGTTGAATTTCGTTTTTTCGAGTTAAAATATATACACGATAAGTGCCAGATCCAGTTTTTAATGTTCCAATAGCAAAACTGGCTGCATCTTTATTACCTTTGTGCAAAAGCTCAAAACTATTTACACGATTTTTGCGGAAAAATTCAGCAATTATCCCTGTAGCCTGCTGCTTACTAAACACATCATTTTGAGCGCCTATCACCAATTCTACATTGTCATTTAAGTAGCCTGATAGTGAACCCGCACTTCCCTCATCTAGGGCAGAAATTATTCCACTAGGAACCTCTACAGCCTGAGCATGTAGGTTGGGAATTGCAGCAAAAAGAATAAAGCTGAACAATAATAGTTTAATTGTTTTCATTTTGAATTGATTTTTTTGTGAAATATTTTTCAATGCAACCGATTTCTCCTTTAAAAACACCATATTTGTATTCCATTTGAAAATCAGTTTACAAAAGTACACTTTTTAATTTAGTGCAGACCTATATTTGCAACAAATTTATATATTACAAATAACAAGCCAAACGCAACAATAAAAAATGAATGAATGAAAATAACACTTTTAACTGTAGGTAAAACAACAAATTCGCAGATTATAAAACTTTGCGAAGAGTATCAAAGCAGATTGAAATTCTATATCCCTTTTGAAATGATAGTGATACCTGAACTAAAAAACACCAAAAACCTATCCATTTTTGAACAAACGGAAAGAGAAGGGGAACTGATATTGAAGCAAATAGAGACTAGCGATGAGTTTGTGTTGCTAGATGACAAAGGTAAGCAATTTACCTCCATGGGGTTTTCGGAGTATATTTCAAAAAAAATGCTAGCTTCACATAAGCATTTGATTTTTGTGGTAGGTGGCCCTTATGGTTTTTCGGAAAAAGTGTATGCCCGTGCCAATTTTAAAATTTCACTATCACTCATGACCTTTTCGCATCAAATGATACGTTTAATTTTTGTGGAGCAACTATATAGGGCTATGACCATTTTGAAAGGCGAACCGTATCATCATGAGTAAGAATTATTCGTAAAAAAATGAGCTTAATACAGAGGATGTATAGCAATGATTCTCAAAGGCAAATCTCTTATTTTGTATTTTTTTTTGTGTTTTGCCTAAAAAAAAAATTATTGCCTAAATTTTAGCATTAAAGTAAAATTGTTTAGTTGAAGTAATACGTTAAAAATATATTGTTGGTATTAGTACGTCTGTAATACAATCTTATTTTATGATAAAAATCATATTATCGAGCCAGCAATTTAAAGCTGGGGAATCGTTTCGAAATAGACTTTATTTTGAGAAAAAAAATATCAGATAATTGTGTTTAAATAAAAACTGTGAGTACAAAGTTGATGCGTTTTGGCAATTAAAAGGCGCAAATAAAACAACTTTCGAGGTCAACCAACAAAAAACAGTTCGAAATTTGATGCATTGATTGAAAAATATGAAAGGCTAGATGAAATATCAGAGCGCTATTTGATGGCATGGCTTTTTAAAAAATAACACCCGAACCCAAACTTAAAAAAACCGTTTCAATTAATTTTGGAACGGTTTTTTTTGTGCTCAATAGTAACGAAACCTATTTGGCAATAAAGAGCCTTTTTGTTTCTGTTTGGTTGAACATTGTTACTATTTTGTTACCCGACAAAACAAAAACCCCTCACAACCTATTGATTATGAGGGGTCTTAGTAGTCAAAAAGTTTATCAAAACGTACCCGAAGCGGGACTTGAACCCGCACAGCCGTAAAGCCAAAGGATTTTAAGTCCTTCGTGTCTACCATTCCACCATCCGGGCAAGATAAACTTAATAACTATTGGAGCGAAAGACGGGACTCGAACCCGCGACCCCGACCTTGGCAAGGTCGTGCTCTACCAACTGAGCTACTTTCGCATTTAATTTATTGAAAGACGAAAACGTTATTTCATCATTTATATTCTGTCGTCGTATTCTACTATCCCGAAAGCTATCTGGAGAGCCACTTTCGAAATTTAACGATTAGAAAATTTGATTTAAATTGTACTACTCTTTTCTCTCAAAGCGGGTGCAAAGATACGTTTTTTTTTGAACTTACGAAACTTTTATACTATAAAAATTCAAATCTATTTGCGTTAAAGTCAACTTTTTGCTTTTAAGTCAGGTTTTAAGAAAAAAATAAAATCAAAAAAAATAAAATCCAGTCATTTGAATGTGTTCTATAAAAAAAAGCGAGATTAATTTCTCGCTTTTTTTCTCAGAAAGGTCATTTAGCCTAAACTTACAAACAATTCGCCATCGATTTCGTTAAATTTCACTTTACCTTCGCGAGCTAACCAGCCTAGGCCTAAATTCAATTCTTTTTCGGCCAATTTAGTAGTTTTTTTTATGGCTTTTACGTTTTTTTCGCCGGTTTCTAAAGTTGACCAAATTAAACCTGCACTGATTCCAATTTTTTCTAATAACATACTCTCTAGTTTATAAAATTGTATTTTTATTTATTTGACGGAACAAAGATAATAAATAAATACAACATTGAGCAATGATAATGAAATTGTTGTTCTGCCTCTTAAATGGTGGTAACTGAAAATGCAAATGTCATCTTAATGGTTTAAAGCAATTGTAAATACTCACTGTTATTATCAGCTATTGTACATTGCCTCAATTTCTAATTTGTATTTTTGAAGGATTACCGCACGTCTCATTTTCAGGGTGTTTGTCAACTCGCCTGATTCAATTGTAAATCCTTTTTTAATCAATATAAATTTCTTTATCATTTCATAGTTTGACATACCGTTTTGAGCTATCTCAATTCTAGCTTTTATTAAATCATGAATGACTGGCAAGGCTAATAATTCATCAATATCATTGTATTTTAAATTTTGTTTTTGTGCATACTCCTCAATTGCAGGAATGGCGGGCGCAATGATGGCTGTAACAAAATTACGCTCGTCACCAATAGTAGCAGCTTGTTCAATATATGCATCCAAACTAAGACGAGTTTCAATTTCCTGTGGTGCAATATATTTTCCATTGGAAGTTTTAAATAAGTCTTTTATCCTATCAGTTAGCACAATGGCGTTTCCATTCATATAGCCAGCATCGCCTGTTTTAAACCACCCATCGGGAGTAAATGCAGCATTAGTAGCTTCAGCATTTCTGTAATAACCGGTAAAAATGGTATCTCCTTTGAGTAGGATTTCATTTTCATGACCAATTTTCACTTGAAGGTTTGGCATTATACTACCAACAGTTCCTATTTCGTAGCCTGTATATTCAAAGCAACTTACTGTGGCTGTGCTTTCAGTCAAACCATATCCATATACAATTGGCACGCCGATTGTGCGAAAAAACAGGGCAATTTCATCCGAAAGTTTTGCGCCAGCTGTTGGAAGTATATTTGCATTTTCTAACCCAAGTTTCTTTTTTACTTTGGAGAATATCAACTTATCGGCTATAAAATACCTCAATTTCAAGAAGATGCTGGGAGCTTTCTCTAATCTTAAGTGGTCAACATTGTGTTTTTTTCCTACAGCCATAGCCCAGGCAACAACACCAAGCTTAAGAGGCGAGAATTTGGACATATTGTCGTTTACTGCCGAATAGACTTTTTCCCAAAACCTGGGCACAGCGCACATTAGAGTTGGGCGTACATCTTGTATTGTTTGTGATATTTCGACAGGTCGTAAATTTAGATAAATACTAACCCCGTTGAACAAACACAAATAACACCAAGTGCGCTCAAAGACATGTGAAAGAGGTAAAAATGCAACGGAAATATCTTTGTCAGAGATGGATGAAAGCCTTTGGCTATTGCCTCGCATGGCTTCATTAAAACATAAATGAGAAAGCATTACCCCTTTAGGATTGCCTGTGGTGCCAGATGTATATAAAATACAAGCTAAATCCTTCAACGAGGCTTCGGTTTGTCTTTTCTGTACTAGTGGCTGTTTTTGTGATTGTTGGCCGATAGTCAATAGTTCGGAAAAAAAGATAGCCTTGTTGGAATTTGATATTAAAATGGTATTATCAAAGGCAATAATTTTTTTTAGGAACTTAGAATTAACCAATACTTCCATCGCAATATCAAATTGCTGCTGATCGCCAACACAAATAATTTCAATTTCAGCATCATTTACAATGAACTCTACTTGGGATACTGTAGAAGTGGCATACATTGGTACCACAATAGCACGATTAGCAAAAAGTGCAAAGTCCACAATTAAATTCTCAGATTTATTTTGTGAAAACTGTCCGACACAACTTTGTTCTTTAACACCAAGTTCTAAAAATGCATTGGCAACGTAGTTCACCTGACTTGCAAAATCAGTCCAAGTTATTTTACTCCATTGTTCATTGAGATTATTACGCTGAAGCAATGCAGGTTTACCACCATATTTAGTTGCCTGTAAAGTAATTAATTGGGTGAAATAGGGCTTTTCCATGATAATTCTTTAATTTTTGGTTTTACAAATCGAAGACAAAGAGAGCATTTTTGGCTTTTAAAAGGCTCACAACTTAAAGCTTACGAAATAATAAAAAATCCTTTAGTTTATGGCAAACAAAGCTCTTTTTAATAATGTTTACGAACTAGTCGTTAACAGCGCATTACTGATTTGAAATATTGGTTTGAATTTTAGCAGCTACATTGTTGAATTTTAAAATCTCTGCAAGAAATTTAGGATTAGATTGTATCATTTGATCTGCAATTCGGGAAGCATTTTGTTGAGATTCTTTTTTGCTAGCACCTGTAGCTTCGCATACTATTTTTCCATCAAGGACAAGTTGGGAATGGAATACATGCTTATTGGATTTACTTAGAATTTCATCTATAAGTATAAATTCGGGCTGAATACGGTTTTTTTGACACCATTCAATCAATTTAGATTTAAAATTCACTTCATTTTCAGCCACTTTATCCAAATTAACATACGTTAGAAACAATCGTTTTTCCACAAACATTTTACAATGTTTGTAACCGTAATCTAAATAAATAGCGCCCATTAATGCTTCTAGCGCATTGCCGTATATATTATTATTTGTATGCGAATTGACATATTTGGTAACTATTACTAGTTTGTCTAATCCAATTTCCACCGCCAACTGGTTTAAGGATTCTCTTTTTACAATTTTAGAACGGGTATTTGTCAAAAAGCCCTCTCTTTGGTCTTCGTATTTACGATAGAGAATATCAGTTACAACAGAATTGAGTACTGCATCGCCTAGAAATTCTAGTCGTTCGTTACTCAAGTTGTGACCACTTTCGGTAGGAATAGAAACGGACTTGTGCCTTACTGCTAATTGGTAATATTCAATTTTATCGGGATAGAACCCCAGCACTTTATAGAATAAAAAATAAGGCTCTTTTCGAGCGTTCGAAATGAGCCTTATTTTTCGAAAGATAGTTTTAATCACGAAGTTATTTTACGTATTTTTTTACAATAACACTTGCATTGTGACCGCCAAAACCAAATGTATTTGATAGTGCTGCATTCACAATTCTTTTTTGTGCCTTGTTAAAGGTAAAATTCAAATTGTAATCAATTTCAGGGTCTTCATCTCCTGCTGTAAAGTTTATGGTAGGTGGAACTATGTCGTTAACAACAGACAACACCGAAAAAACAGCCTCGATAGCACCAGCAGCACCAAGAAGGTGGCCAGTCATCGATTTAGTAGAACTGATGTTTAGCTTATACGCATGTTCACCAAAAACTTCTTTAATTGCTTTTGATTCAGAAATGTCTCCAACAGGGGTAGATGTACCATGAACATTGATATAATCAATATCTTCAGGATTTAATCCAGCATCTTTCAATGCACGTTTCATCACTAATTTGGCACCTAGTCCTTCAGGGTGTGTGGCAGTAAGATGATATGCATCTGCAGACATTCCTCCGCCAACTACTTCGCAAAGAATATTTGCCCCGCGAGCAATAGCATGTTCTAATTCTTCAAGAATTAAACAAGCAGAACCTTCACCCATCACAAATCCATCTCGGCTTTTACTGAATGGACGCGAAGCTCCCGTAGGATTATCATTCAGTGTTGATATTGCATTCATGGCATTAAAGCCACCCATACCTCCAGGCGTGATAGTTGCTTCAGCACCACCAGCTACTATCATGTTGGCTTTACCCATACGAATATGCGTAAACGCGTCAATAATAGCATTAGTTGAAGAAGCACAAGCCGAACATGTAGAATAGTTGGGACCGTGAAAACCGTACTTGATAGAGATTTGTCCAGCAGCAATATCGGAAATCATTTTTGGAATAAAAAACGGATTGAATTTTGGACCTTGTTCTATATTTGCATAATAGTATCCAATTTCCTCTTCAAAGGTCTTAATTCCGCCAATACCTGCTGCAAAAATCACACCTACTTCATCTTTATCGACCGTTTCTAAATTCACTCCACAGTTTATCAATGCTTCATCTGCAGCAGCTATTGCATACTGCGCGTACAAATCTAACTTGCGTGCCTCCTTACGATCAAAAAACTTCGACGGATCGAAGTTTTTTACTTCACAAGCAAACTTTGTTTTGAATTTAGAAGTATCGAAATAAGAAATAGGAGCTGCTCCACTTACACCATTAAGGATATTTCCCCATGTTTCCATGACATTAGATCCTAATGGAGTAATGGCGCCTAAACCTGTTACTACTACTCTTTTCAATTCCATACTTAATACTTAGGGAGTAAAATTATTTTTGTAATGCATCAATGTGAGCGATAGCTTCGCCTACAGTGGTAATTTTTTCTGCTTGTTCGTCTGGAATAGAAATGCCGAATTCTTTTTCAAATTCCATAATCAATTCTACTGTGTCCAATGAATCAGCTCCAAGGTCGTTAGTAAAACTAGCTGCAGCTACAACATCTGCCTCTTCTACACCTAATTTGTCTACGATAATAGCCTTTACTTTTGCTTCAACTTCTGACATAATTTTTGTTTTTAAGTTTGTAAATAAAAATTCTTTATTAATTTTGCGGTGCAAAGGAAAGAAAT
>JAIFKQ010000034.1 GCA_020049515.1 Paludibacter sp.
CCAAAGGCCGTAATGATTTGGTGATACACAATGGCGCTGGTGCATCGTCGTCGGTAGGAGTGATTATTGAAGCCAAGAAACCCACCAACAAGTCCGAAATGCTTCGGCCTGACAACCTCAACAACAAGGCATTTCAGGAATTGGTGCTGTATTACCTGCGGGAACGCATCACGCACAATAACAGCGAGATAAAACACCTTATTGCTACCAATATCTACGAATGGTATATTTTCGACGGGCATGTGTTCGAAAAACTATTTGCACAAAACAAGCCCTTGGTAAAGAAGTTTATCGACTTTGAGGAAGGGCGCTCGGGTGGCAACAAAACGGAATTTTTTTACAAAGAAATAGCTGCTCCTGCCATTGCTGCAATCGGTCACGAAATTACGTTTACCTATTTCGATATTCGCGAATACGATAAACCACTGCGCAACAATAATCCCAAGGATGATAACCAGCTGATTGCGTTGTATAAATTGTTGTCGCCCGAACATTTGCTGAAACTGCCTTTTGCCAATGATAGCAATAGCCTCGACAAGGTTTTCTACACCGAACTGCTGCACGTGATTGGACTTACCGAAACCAAAGAGGGTGGCAAAAAGCTCATTCAGCGCAAGGAAAAAGAGCAACGCAATGCAGGTTCGTTGATAGAAAGTGCCATTGTGCAACTGGATAATCTGGACAAAATATCCCGCCTAGATAAGCCTTCACAGTTTGGCGACACCTACGACGAACGCCTTTTTAATGTGGCGTTGGAGCTGAGCATTACGTGGGTAAACCGCATTCTGTTTCTGAAACTGCTGGAAGCGCAACTGATAAAATACCACAAAGGCGACAAGCAATATGCCTTTCTGAACATCGAAAAGATAAAGAATCTGGACGATTTGAACACGCTGTTTTTTCAGGTACTGGCCAAGAAAACCAACGAGCGCAACGATGCCGTGAAATCCCTTTTTGCCAATGTGCCCTACCTCAACAGTTCGCTGTTTGAGCCTACCGACATAGAACATTCGTGTTTGTTTATCAGTCAGTTGAACGAAGGCAAACTGCCCATTCTGTCCAACTCGGTGATAAAAGACAATACTGGCAAAAAACGAACCGGTGAATTGCAAACGGTTGAATATATTTTCGAGTTTCTGAACGCCTACGATTTTGCCAGTGAGGGCAGCGAGGAAATTCAGGAAGACAACAAACGACTGATAAATGCCTCGGTTCTTGGGCTGATTTTCGAGAAGATAAACGGCTACAAAGACGGTTCGTTTTTTACGCCCGGATTTATCACCATGTATATGTGCCGCGAAACAATCAGGCGGGCAGTGCTGCAAAAATTCAACGAGCTGAAAGGCTGGAATTGCAACAGCATTGATGATTTGTACGACAAAATAGATGACAAAAAAGAAGCCAATACCATTATCAATAGCCTGAAATTGTGCGACCCAGCCGTAGGTTCTGGACACTTTCTGGTGTCGGCACTCAACGAAATAATAGCCATAAAAAGCGAACTGAAAATTCTGCTTGACCGTGACGGGAAAACCCTACGCGATTACCACGTGGAAGTGGAAAACGACGAACTGGTAGTGACCGATGACGATGGCGGTTTGTTCTCCTATAACCCCACCAACAAAGAAAGCCAGCGGGTGCAGGAAACCTTGTTTCACGAAAAGCAGACCATCATAGAAAATTGTTTGTTTGGCGTGGATTTAAACCCCAATTCGGTGAAAATATGCCGGTTGCGGTTGTGGATAGAATTGTTGAAAAATGCGTATTATATGCAACGTCTCTACAGGTAAACCGGGAATTAGAAACCCTGCCCAATATCGACATCAATATAAAATGCGGTAATTCGCTGATTAGCAGATATGCACTGGATGCAGATTTTAAAATAATCTTGAAAAATAGTAATTGGAGTATAGACTCTTATCGTAAAGCAGTTGCAACTTATCGAAATGCAAAAAGCAAGGACGAAAAGCGACAAATGGAAAAGTTGATTCTTGGAATAAAACAAGAAATAAGTTCCGAAATTAGAAGGAATAATCCTTTGTTGACGAAAATCAATAAGTTAATGAATAATATTTCAAATCGTTTTAATGGAAATTTTCTTTTTGAACCAAATGAGCCATATAATAAAAAAGAAAAAGAATTAGAGAAAAAAAGAATTGCAGAACAAAAAAAGGCAGAAGAAGAACTTGCAATTCACATGAAGGAATTTGATGCAATTAAGAACAATAAAGTCTTTGAAAATTCATTTGAATGGCGGTTTGAATTTCCGGAGGTCTTGAACGATGAAGGCGATTTTGTGGGATTTGATGTGGTGATAGGAAATCCGCCGTATGGTAGTATAGTTGTTGATGAACAAAAAAAATATATTCAAGACAATTATATATTTACTGATTATCAATTAGACATTTACATGGTGTTTTTTGAATTAGCTGAAAGGATTCTTAAATCAAACGGTGGAATTTCATTTATTGTTCCCAATACTTGGTTGTTAAACCTCAAAACACCAAAAATCAGAAAATTACTTTTCACTAAATTTGATTTATCAAAAATCAATGCTTTCGAGGTGCCTGTATTTGATGAGGCGGTAGTTGATACATTAATTGTACTTGGGGTAAAAGATATTTACCAAAAGGGAGAAATCGGGATTGAAATTCAAAAACGGGATAAGTCAATAATATACAATTTTATTGATAAGTTGACTTTGAATCAAAACTACATTAATCCAGTGAACATTTATTTATCTGAAACAACAAGTAAAATTATTAAGAATATTGGTAATTTTCCTGTTCTAGAAAATGTAGCTAAAATAACACAAGGTACCAAACCATTTCAAGTTGGTAAGGGTAATCCGAAACAAACAGAGGATATTTTAAAGGAAAAACCTTATGTAAAAGAGGTAAAAGAAAGCGAATTGTTTAGACCATTATTAAGAGGCAGTTTAATGAATAGGTATTCCGTATTATGGAAAGAAAATTATTATATAAGCTTTGGTGATTGGCTAGCTGAGCCAAGATATTCAGCAAATTATGATGCAGAACAGAAAATCGTAATTAGACAAACTGGAAGTGGTTTAATAGCAACATTGGATAGTGAGAAGTTTATTGTACGTGATAATTTATATACAATTATTTCACTAAATAAGAACTATTCTGAAGAATATATATTGGCATTGTTAAACTCTAAATTTTTAAATTGGTATTATCAAAATGTAGTTAATAATGAGGTTGGTGAAGCATTAGCTCAAGTGAAAAAAGGACATTTAAGTATTTTGCCAATTGCAGAACCAATAAATCAATCGAATGAAATATTGACTAGAAAAGTTCGTCAAATTTTAGATTTAAAAAAACAAGATCCAACCGCCGACACCACCACCCTCGAAACCGAAATCGACCAATTGGTTTATCAGTTGTATGGTTTAACGGATGAGGAAATAAAGATTGTGGAGGGGGAGAAATGATGGATACACGAATTCAATCCACTGTTAATATGCCCAACGGCTTATCATGTAAAAAGGAAGTTCTTGGTTGTGAGTTTAATATAAAAGTTAATGAATTAAATGGTGTTTTGGCATTTCCTAGATTACCTAATGACTATCGCGAAATACTCAGAAAAGAAGGATTCGGTGAAACGAAACTTTTAAGTCCACAAAATGCAGATATAAAGTTGTGTTACGATGATATCCTGTGGGGACATTTTGGTAATTCGCAAGGAAATAGTAATGTGGATTGTTTAGCAATTTGGTTTCCTTGTAATTATTATGAGTGCGAACAAATTGCGAACAAATTGTCCGATAAGATCGATACATATATAAAGAAATTTATTTTATTTCTTGAAATTCTTTCAGGAAATACATTTTCGCAGAAAACTAGTAATAGTATTCATATTGAAACAAAAGAATTAAATTTTGTTCAATTTTTACATATGAATGAGAATAACAACAGGGAATTTTCTCCAAAAGAATTGAATCTTAATTTAGAAGTAGTATTTAACGGTGATGATAACTTTATTAACTACGACATAGTGCTTAATGCAATAAAGTTCACAAATAATGGATATAATCATAATTTAGCTCACATTTTATTAAGAGATTCAATTTATTATAAAGATAATAACGAAAACAGAAAGGCAATTTTAGATGCATCAACTGCAATTGAAATAGCTTTGACGAGAACTATAATTGGGGATTTTAAGAAAAAAGGTATAAATAAAAAACTAGAAGAATCTCTACTAAAGAAATATCATAGCTTGAGTGGACGAATTGATTTATTACAATCACTAGAAATTGAATTGCCTTGTAAACCAGATGAATACAAATCATTTCTTTCCAAAATTAGAAATAAAGCAATTCATGCAGGACATATTCCAACTTCTGATGAAGTTAAAAAAGCAATTGAAATGGCTAAGATAACAATAAAAACATTTTGCAAGGAGTATGAATAAATTTGCTGTCAGAATAGATCGTTATAGATTTCCTAACAGGTTTATTTCAACCTGTTAGGTATTAAGGGCATGATGGTGGATATAATGATTGAGGTGGAAAACGAATAATCCTGAAGGGATTAAATGTGATTAGCCATGGGTGACAATAAAGTTGTGAAGATGTGAATTTATAGAGCACAATTGTTTCGTATTAAGAGTTGTGATAAAAAGTTTAATATTTACTGGTTTGATAGATTCAGAAATTGGTATTGCAAATTTGACAAGTACTAGATTGGGTATATTTTGGTTTTATGCCCCAATTAGAAAAGGAAAAAGAAATGATTTGCAATGAAACAACGATTTTGCGAAAGATAAACTTATAAAGAAAAATATAGTAATGTTAGATCAATCATTTTCCGCTGATAACTTTAGACGTATTCTTGATTACGAGAATAGAAAAGGCGTATATCTTGAAGGAGAGTATTTTGAAGACACTGCAAAAATAACAGAACAAATTAAAAAATGCAATACTGATATTAAAGATAAGAAGAGAACCGCTAGTGCAGATGAATTTGAGACATTTAGAAAAGAAACAAATCTCAAGAAAGAAGAACTTAAAGAAAAGAAAGAAGAATTGCTGACGGCTGAACTTCAAAAAATAAGTGACATTATTGTCAATAATAGGTTTAGAATAATACTAACAAAAGATGATACAATCACAGATAAACCTGTCTATATAATTGATAATAAACCCGAAAACTTCTTTGCTTTAAAACAGATTCAATATAATTTTAGAAGATTATATAAAGTAAAACAAGCCAACAGATTTCAAATCTTAAGCCAACTTAAGGTTTTGCTAGATGATCCATTTCCTAAATATGTTATCAGAACTGATATTCAAGAATTTTATGAAAGCATACCACATGATAAATTATTGCAAAAACTGAATGAAGAAAATCTTTTGACTTTCTTTTCGAAGAAAATTTTATTCCAAATTCTTAATGAGTACAAGAAATTGTCTGGAAGTGATAAGGGTGTTCCAAGAGGTGTTGGTATTAGCGCATATTTATCGGAGCTTTATATGAGAGATATTGATAAGCAAATAAAATCACTGCCGACAGTAACTTATTATGCCAGATATGTTGATGACATAATCATTATTTTCACTCCAACTTCAACAAAAGACAGTAGAGATTATTTAAATAAGATTGACGAAATCATTGAAACCAAATATTCATTAACACGGAATAAAACTAAAACTGCAGAATTTGATTTAATAGACTCACCAAAACTCTGTAATATTGAATATTTAGGCTATAAGATTCTTTTTGGTAATAGTCCTGACTCAATAAACTTTAAATTAACAACGAATAAAAGAAATAGATATAGACGACGAATTGACTTGATTTTAGATTCGTATCTAAATCATTCAAAAGTGGATGAAAAAAAAGCGAGAAAGATTTTAATTAAACGGGTGAAATTTATTACTGGAAACACACGGCTTCTAAATAATAAGAAAAATATTTTAGTTGGAG
>JAIFKQ010000073.1 GCA_020049515.1 Paludibacter sp.
TGCCCAACGCACCACATTTATCTAACATATTGGCACCCATGTTTGTAGGTGGTGGATTGTTGATGATAATGGATGCTTCCATCAATATTTCGATGGAACCTTTCAGGGCGTTGGTTGCCGACAAACTGCCTGAAGAACAGCATACGTTGGGCTTTTCGGTTCAAACATTACTGATTGGTATTGGGGCAGTTATGGGCTCATGGTTGCCCTACATACTCGGAAATTGGTTTGGAATATCCAAAGATGCTGGTGCCAGTGGATTGATACCCGACAATGTTACTTATTCGTTCTATTTTGGAGCGTTTGTGCTGATTACAAGCATTCTGTGGACAATTTTCAGCACCAATGAATATCCACCAGAAGAATTAGAAGAAAAAGAAATTAAACGTGAGAAATTTTTTATTCCGCCAGTAATGATACAATTGTTATTGGTACAGTTTTTTTCGTGGTTTGCGCTTTTCTCAATGTGGGTTTACACTACGCCCGCAGTAGCTTTAAAGTTTTTTGGAACCACCGATGCCAACTCGGCTGCTTTTCAAGAAGCAGGTAATTGGGTGGGCATTTTATTTGGTGTTTACAATGGTATTTCGGCTGTATTGGCATTAACACTACCAATTCTGACAAAAAAACTTTCCAAGAAAGTAACACATTCCATAGCATTATTAATAGGTGGAATATCATTACTTTCATTTTTAATTATCAAAGATGCTGACTTTCTGATTATTCCAATGATAGGAATAGGAATTGCCTGGGCGAGCATTCTAGCAATGCCTTACGCCATGCTTGCCAATTCTATTCCGCCGCGAAAAATGGGAATGTATATGGGCATATTTAACATGTCTATTACCATACCGCAAATTGTAAGCGGAATACTTTCTGGCCTGATATTGAAATACTTATTTGCTGACAATCCTATACTTTGTATCGCAATGGCAGGCGGATCATTTATTATTGCCAGTGGCTTATCGTTGGTGATAAAAGAAAAAGAAAAGAAAGAACTCCTAGCCCCTAAAGTGGAACTAGATTAGTATTCATTAATTTCATCACGAAACACGAAACACGAAACTATAAATAGCCATGAACAAATATCTACAAACCGACCCTTGGTGCATAATTGAGGACGGATTTCACGTAAACAGACAGCTTGCATCCGAAAGTATTTTCAGTATTGGAAATGGACATATTGGACAACGTGCTAATTTTGAGGAGTATTACTCTGGCGAAACAATGCAAGGTTCCTATATCGCGGGCTTATATTATCCAGAAAGGGCAGAGCGCGGAAATTGGAAAAATGGATATTCCGACACAAATGATAAAATTATCAATGCTCCAAATTGGACTGGAATAACCGTACGATTAAATGATGACCGCTTGGATTTGGCAGAATGGGATGTTCAGAATTTCAAACGCGTGCTCAATATGCGTGATGGTTTTTTGGAACGGTCATTTGAAGCAATTTCACTGAAAGGACATCGTATTCAAGTGTCTGTTAAACGGTTTTTAAGTATGGCCGAAACGGAAGTAGGTGCCATAAGTTATGCTGTAAAATCGTTGAATTATGAAGGTAGAATCTCATTTCAACCCCTAATAGATGCTGATGTTAAGAACAAATACACTAATTATAACGAGCAGTTTTGGACCGTTTTACAAACAAAAACTCAACAGGACGTATCGCATCTATGGGCACAAACCCGACGTATGGATTTTCATGTTTGTGCAGCTTTGACTTATGTTTTGTATAAAAATAACGAACAATTAAATGTAAACCCCACCAAAATTGAAAAAGAAAAGGTGGCTGGCTTTAGTGTGGGCACTGATGTAAAAATTGGTGACACGGTTTGTTTGAATAAATACGTTGCTATTATTAATTCGTTAAATCATCCGCGCGAAGAACTTACCGAGCGGGCGTGCAAATTAGCGAAAGCTGCCAAAACAAAGGGTTGGAACCATTTATTTGAAGAACATACTGCTGTATGGGCAGAAAAATGGCTGCAATCCGACATCATTATTGACAGCGACATGGAGGCACAACAAGCCATTAGATTCAGTATTTTCCAACTTAATCAGACCTACAATGGCAATGATTCACGATTGAATATTAGCCCAAAAGGTTTTACAGGAGAGAAATATGCCGGTGCAACTCGCTGGGATACAGAGGCTATTTGTATTCCATTTTATTTGTGTACTTCGCCACAAAGTGTTGCCAAAAACTTGTTGCTGTATCGTTATCGTCATTTGGCAAAAGCTATTCAGAATGCACAGAAACTAGGATTTACAGATGGTGCAGCGCTATTTCCGGTGGCAACTTTTAATGGAGTAGAAAGTTACAACGAATGGGAATCGACTTTTGAAGAAATTCACAGAAATGGTATAATTGCGTATTCAATTTACAATTATATAAATTTTACTGACGATACTAACTATCTTGCCGAGAATGGTTTAAAAGTCCTAATTGGAATTGCTCGTTTTTGGGCGCAACGTGTCAACATTTCATCGGAAACAAAAAAATATGTAGTTTTAGGTGTTACAGGTCCCAATTTGTATGAAAACAATGTCAACAACAATTGGTTTACTAACTACATGGCTGTATGGTGTTTACAATATACAATATCTTGTATTGAGCAAGTAAAACAAAATAATTTTAGAACTTTCGAAGATCTCACCCAGGATATAAATTTTTCAAATGATGAGATGTTTTTATGGAAAGATATTATTGAGAATATGTATTATCCTCAAAATAAAAAAATGGGTATATTCTTGCAACAAGATGGATTTTTGGACAAGACATTAACACTTGCAGCCGACATTCCAGAATCGCAATTACCTATCAATCAGCATTGGACTTGGGACAGAATCCTTCGCTCGTCGTTAATAAAACAAGCCGATGTAGTACAAGGTCTTTATTTCTTTGAAGATAAATTTGACATAGAAACAATCCGACGGAATTTTGATTTTTATGAACCACTTACTGTTCACGAATCGTCACTTTCGCCTTGCATACATTCTATTGTAGCTACCGTAGTGGGGAATAAACAGAAAGCTTACGAGCTATATTTGCGAACTGCTCGACTGGATTTGGATGACTACAACAACGATGTAGCTGAAGGACTGCACATTACAAGTATGGCTGGAACATGGCTAAGCATAGTTCAGGGTTTTGGTGGAATGCGTGTAAAAGAAAATAAATTGCATTTTAATCCACAAATTCCAGAAAAATGGAATTCTTATGCGTTTAATATTCTATTCAGAGAAAATCAATTGAATATTCAAGTTGAAAAAACAAAAACCATTATTCAGAATATTAAAGGCACAGGTATAGATTTGTTTATTAACGGAAAGCAAGTACATATAAAAGAGGAAAGCAAAGAGGAATTTAAGATTTAAATATTGACATTCACCAATTTAAAACAATGAAAAAACATATATTAATTCTATTATCGATAACATTTTTTATTGGACAACACCTACAAGCCAAAACGAAACAGTGGGTACAGAAAGTAGAACCTACATTTTGGTGGACAGATATGCATCAACCCGAATTTCAATTGATGCTTTATGGCGGAAATATTGCTTCAGCGGAAATTTCCATCAATTATCAAGGTGTTACAATCTCGCGTAAAAAACTGACTGACAATCCAAACTATGTATTTCTGTACTTAAATGTTGCGAAAGAAACGTTGCCGGGAAAATTTAATATCCAGTTGAAAATTGGGAAGAAAACGCAAACGATAGTTTATGAATTGAAATCACGCAGGATCGGATCGGCAGCACGCAAAAGTTTTACCGAAGCCGATGCCATCTATCTACTTATGCCCGACCGTTTTGCAAATGGAAATACTGCAAACGATTCGATAAATGGATATTTCCAAGGCGTAAATAGAAACGATTTAGGAGCTAGACATGGCGGTGATATTGAGGGCATTATCTCCAAAACACCCTATTTGGCCGATTTGGGAATAACTACTTTATGGACTACACCGCTCTTTGATAATAATGATACAAATTACTCCTATCATCATTACGCATGCTCTGATTATTACAAGGTTGACCCACGATTTGGGAGTAACCACGATTATGTACGCCTTGCCGATTCCTGTCATTCCAACGGATTGAAATTGATTATCGACGTGGTTCCAAATCATTGTGGCTCTTCACATTGGTGGATGAAAGATATGCCCGCCAAAAACTGGCTAAACACTTGGCCTACATTTACAAATTCGAATTACCGCATGACAGCATGGACGGACCCACACGCCTCGGAAGCAGATAGAACTCGACTGAAAAATGGCTGGTTTGCACCCAATATGCCCGATTTGAATCTTCAAAATCAGCTACTTTTTGATTATCTCAGTCAAGTTTATATTTTTTGGATTGAATATGCCAACATTGATGGAATGCGCGTGGATACTTATCCATACAACGATTTGAAAACTGCGGCCAATTTTATTCAATCCATACGCAACGAATATCCAAACATGAATGTGGTGGGCGAATGTTGGGTAAAAACACCAGCCGAAATTGCTTATTATCAATCGGGCAACAACAACAAAGACGGATTTGATTCCCGACTGACAAGTGTAATGGATTTTTGCCTGAAGGATGTTTTGTATTCATCTTTCAACGAATCGGAAAGTTGGGATACCGGTTTGGCACGATTTTATGCCCATTATGCGCAAGATTTTGTATATGCCAATCCCAATATGATTATGAATTTTATTGATAATCATGACATTGACCGCTTTTCGACCATGACAAAAGGCAATGTACAAAAATACAAAATGGCGCTGGCAATGTTGATAACAGCGCGTGGTTATCCCCAAATATATTATGGCACCGAAATAATGTTGGATGGAATAACTGGAAATTACGAAGGTCATCGGTTCGATTTTCCAGGTGGTTGGGCTGCCGACAAGCGCAATGTATTTGCTGCAAAGGATAGAACAAAAGCTGAAAATGAAGTGTTTAATTATTTGAAAATACTTCTAAATTACCGAAAAAATAATCCAGTACTTCATAATGGAAAAATGAAACAATTTATTCCTGAAAATGGGTTGTATGTCACTTTTAGATACAACAATGAAAAAACCGTCATGATTATTGCCAATAATAACGACCAAGAAAAGGAGTTAAATTTAAACCGTTTTGGCGAAGTACTTTCTACAAAAAAAGAAGGACTAGAAGTTACTACAGGTACTAAATATGATTTAAAAAATAACATTCCGATTTCAGCGAAAACGGTTATCATCCTTGACATAAACTAATTAAAAAACTTTGAAATATGAAAAAAATATCATTGAAAACGTGGATAGATAAAATTCGTTTGGTTGCGTTGCGATTTCCTTTTACTTTGATTTTCCTTTGTGGACTAGCATTTTACTTATTGTTAGAAATAAACAACCACAATTTTGAAATACAGCAACGTATTTGGGCTATGATCGGATTAGGTTTGGCACTAACAACGTCATTATCTTTATATTCTGAACAATTTAAAAATAGATTATTAAGAATTGGACTTCATATTGTCGCTATCGCTGCTTTAAGTTTTTACATATATTCGCTACCCGAAAATTTGCTCCCATTTCATATTTTTCAACTGATAATCATTGGAATAGCATTTATATTATCTGTTTTTGTAGTTTCATTTCTCAAAAAAAATAACGATGTTCCATTCTGGGAGTTTAGCAAAACGATAACACTTCAACTATTGATTTCATTCATATTTGCACAAGTTTTGATGGTTGGATTGAGTCTGGCCATTCTTTCACTAAATGAACTGTTTAATGTAAATATCAAAACGGAAGTATATAGTAATTTAGCCGTATTTTGTTATGTTATTTTTGCGCCAATTTATTTTTTGGTCAATGTACCCAGCGAAACCGAGAAACGAAAGCAAGAATATACTTTCAATAAATTCATCAAAATATTAGGGTTGTATATTTTTCTTCCTATTTTGGCTGTTTATTCCTTAATTTTATATGTGTATTTGGCACAGATAATTGTAAAATGGGAGCTACCAAACGGGTGGGTATCAGGTCTAATTTCAACACTTGCAATGGGTGGATTTATTAGCATGTTAATTTTATATCCAATGCTGTTGGAAAAAGAAAACAAAATTGTCAAGGTATTTTCGAGGTATTTTCCACTCCTTCTACTGCCACTTTTGATATTAATGTCGGTTGGTATCTTTCGCAGAATCGAAGATTACGGACTAACAATTAATCGGAGTTACGTAATTATTCTCAACCTATGGTTCTATGGCATAAGCATATATCTTTTCCTATCCAAAGCCAATCATCTAAAATGGATAGTAATTTCATTTGTTACTGTTGCGTTTTTGAGTTCGGTAGGCCCGTGGAGTGTATTTGCAGTTACCAAAAATTCAGTGAAAGCCAATTTAGAGAAATCGCTTTCGGAAGCATATTTATTAAATAATGGAAAGGTGATATTACCAGTTTCCAAAAAGATTGTTGTAGATACCATATTGCAAATTAAAATCATTGAAAACATACGTTATCTATCATCAAATTATGGCAATGAGTCTTTTGAGCAGTACTTTTCAAGATTAACTAAAGATAAAACTACTTCGGTATTATTTGAAGAACTGAATTTGAACGAAAATATTCAAAAAGACATTGATATAGAGTATTTTTCGGCCAATTTAACGTATAAATCAATGAATACGAATGTTCAGCCACATAAAAATTTTGTGAGAATAATTATATCTGAAAATATTGCTTCTGTTTACAACAATAAAGATTTGACAATTAAATACGATAAAAAAAATCAAACTATAATTGTGAAAAACGCCACTAAAAATCTATTAATTCCACTAACAGAAAAAATTTCTAATATCAAAACTCTTTATTTCAACAATTTAAACCGTGAGTTTTCCAATGACGAGCTTACAATTAAAACTGACGATTATTTACTCATTATAAACTCGTTAAACGGAGAAGTTACTAATCAGAATAATTTTAAAATCAACAGTCTTGAAGCTTTTCTTTTTTATTAATCCTACAATAAAAAACACAAAGCACCTACGTTTAAAAAACTGAATTGAATGTGACTGAATAAATTACCATTGCCTACTTTGCACTTTGCATATTTGCCTATTGCTTTAAGGCAAGATATTATTAACCCTATAATTTACAAATACTTACAGCATGAAAAAACAACATTTTGCAGTTCTATTTGCGTTGATAACGCTAGTTTCTTGTCAATCCAAACTAAACTATCCAACAGATAGCGACAACAGTAAAAACCTCAATTCATTAGTAACCTTAAAAATAGGTGATAACAGCGTTTTCTTGCAAGATTTCATATTAAATCCTACCGAAATAGACTCAATTACAAGCACTTCCGAAAAACTAGAATGCCGTATAGACAGTAGCAAAACAACCGCTAGTTGTAAAGTTGCACCAGATATGGAGCCTTTTGTGGATGTAAAACTTTGGATAAAAGGTGTTCCATACTCTGTTCCATGCCGAAAAACGGACAAAATCGACTACGTTTTTTCATTCAAGTCCGACGGCAAAACATACCAGAAAGTGCAAATTGCGGGACAAATGAACGACTGGGCCCCTACCCTATCGCCCGATTTAAAATTGAACTCGAAAGGAATTTATGAAGTGACATTGAATTTGAGCCCTGGTACTTATTTATACCAAATGGTGCTGGACGGCAACCAGAATCACGATGCTACCAACCCAAATAAGGTGGATAATGGATATGGAAAATTCAATTCAATTTTACAAGTTTCGGGAAAAGGCGATAAATTTCCAAAAATATGGACCGACAAAACGAATTATTCAAGTATCACATTATCAACAGAAAATGAAGTAAAAAAAGTATTTGCTTATTGGCAAAACTTCCTCATCCCTGTAGAGTATTTGATACAAAAACCAGGGCAAATTTTAATTAGCATTCCCGAGGAAGCCAAAAACCTCGACCGTTCGTATATCCGGGTTTGGGTGAGCAATGAATTTGGCGTGAGTAACGATGTGCTTGTTCCACTCGAAAAAGGCAAAGTATTGACTGACTCTAAGCAAATTACCCGTGCCGACAAGCAAGCACAAATCATGTATTTTATGCTGGTTGACCGTTTTAAAAACGGAAATAAGGCGAATGATAAACCTATGAATAGGCCAGATGTAAATCCAAAAGTGGATTACTGGGGTGGTGATTTGGCTGGTTTGCAACAAGAAATTGACAACGGTTATTTTAAAAAATTGGGGGTAAATACACTGTGGATTTCTCCGCTAAATCAAAATCCCACAGAACCTTACGGTTATTACGCGCCCATGAAAACCAAGTTTTCGGGCTATCACGGGTATTGGCCAATATCATCTTCTAAAGTTGATTTTCGTTTTGGTACAAACCAAGAGTTTAAAAATCTGGTGGCCGATGCGCATAAAAAAGACATGAATATTTTGCTCGATTATGTGGCGCATCATGTTCATAATGAGCACCCTTTCTACAAGCAACATCCCGAAATGACTACACCGCTGTATTTGCCTGATGGAACGCTAAATACCGAACGATGGAACGACCAACGATTGACAACTTGGTTTGACACTTTTATGCCTACGCTCGATTTACAAAATCCAAAAGTGGTGGATATAATGACTGATTCGGCACTATTTTGGCTCAACGAATTTAAATTGGATGGTTTTCGCCATGATGCTTGCAAACACATACCAGAGCAATTTTGGCGTAATTTGACCTTGCAAATCAAGAAACAAAACCAAGGAAAAAACCTGTATCAAATTGGCGAAACTTATGGAAGTCCCGAACTGATAAGCAGTTACCTAACCACAGGAATGCTCGACGGGCAATTTGATTTTAATGTATATGATGTGGCCAATACCACTTTTGCGGGAGTTGGTGGAAGTGATTTGACGCAAGTTCAAACGATTCTGAACTCCAGTTTGTACATTTACGGCAACCACAATTTGATGGGAAATATCTCGGGAAATCACGATAAGCCGCGATTTATGGCTTATGCCTCGGGCGATTTGAAGTTTGGCGAAGACAGCAAAGCGGCTGGCTGGCAGCGCGAAATTGGCATCACAGATTCTACAGCCTACGATAAGCTATCGTTGATGCACGTTTTCAACATGACCATTCCGGGCATTCCGGTTATTTATTACGGCGACGAAATTGGCCTGACAGGTGGTAACGACCCCGACTGCCGACGCATGATGAGATTTGACGGCTGGAATAATCGTGAAGCTAGGCTGTGGAATATGATTTCTACATTAACCCATTTGCGGAGCAATAATCCAGTATTAATTTATGGCAGTTTTATCAACATTCAAACCACAAAAGATAGCTGGGTGTATGCACGGAAGTACTTTGATAAAGAGGCCATTGTGTTTATCAACAATTCTTCAAAACCAAAAACGATAGTTGTAGAATTGCCGGTTTCAATCAAATCAACTACTTTTGTAAATATCTTCAACAATAAGTTCACATTGAACAAAAGTAAACTCAGCATAAATTTGCCAGCATACAGTGCAGAGATTTTGTTGTGAAAAATCTTCAAATCTTCAAATTTTCAAATTTTCAAATTTTCAAACTCTTTAAAATTATGATTCAAATTAAAGACAAAGATTTGGCTGCTTCTGCCGAAAAAGGCATGGATGAATTCCTTCAAGTTTTTACAGATGCCTATATTAAGGTTATTGGTGGGAAATTAACAGCAGAAAACATGTCATTGCTCAATGGTAGTCAACATACTTTGTTGGCCCATAGGTTTTTTCAGGACGAAATGCGCGAAGGAGGTTTTGTGCAACTCATTCAAAATGGATATGGTGGCTATATTTTTGCCAATCCTTTTGCCAAAGCTATCAAGCAATTTGGAGCGGTAGAATTATCGAAATTGGTGTACAAAGCCAAGGAAATTTACGATCCCAACAAAGCGGCTTTGGAACGTGAAACGACCGATGAAGAGTTCAATGCTATGTATGTTGATTTTGAAGCTTTTGATGATTTGGAGGAAATGTATTTTGAAATGGAAGAAAAGCAAACTGCCATTATTGCAGCGTATGTAGATGAGCATATTGGAGATTTTGCGGAGATAATTGAATAATAAGAAGAAGAAGAGCCCTAACCCCTCCCATCCAAATACGGGATAAATTGCGGGGAATTGAATTAGTAACGGTTACCATTTCTTTCTGATATTTTTTTAGTGAAGCACCTCATTACAAAACTACTATTTACAAAAAAAAAACTCACATACAAAAGCATTTTTGCTTTTCCATGTGAGTTTTTTAATTCTCAAATTGGATTTATTAGAATAGTAAACCCTTCACTTTTTCTAAATCTTCGGGTGTATCAATACCCACGGTTTCAACATCGGTAAATCCAACTTTGATACGATACCCATTTTCGAGCCAACGAAGCTGCTCAAGCGATTCTGCAATTTCTAGTGGCGATTGTTCCAAAAGCGTCAAATCCCTTAAAACTTCGGCCTTATAAGCATAAATTCCTATATGCTTAAGATAGGCTTGATTATTAATCCAATTTTCGGTATCAACTCCTCGTAGATATGGTATTACCGAACGACTAAAATACATGGCTTCATTTCGTTTGTTAATGACCAATTTTGGACTATTTGGGTTGTGCAAGACCTCGTAGCCATCCTTTTCTGTAAAAAATTTTGCTAATGTAGCTATTTGCGTTTGAGCATCCTCAAAGCATTTTATAAGTTCAATAATCTGCTCAGGTTGTATAAATGGCTCATCTCCTTGCACATTGATGACAACATCAAATTTCTCGTCTAATTTTGAAAATGCTTCGTAGCAACGATCTGTACCACTTTTATGTTGGTCGGATGTCATAACTACTTTTCCACCAAAATCCAATACAGCATCAAAAATCCGTTGATTGTCGGTAGCTACATAAACATCATTTATAGCTTTTGAAACTTGCTCATACACCCGTTGTATCATACTTTTTCCACCTATATCTACCAATGGTTTTCCTGGAAAACGAGTAGAAGCAAATCGGGCTGGAATAATAGCCACAAAGCGTAATGCAGTTTTACTTTTCATAAAAAAATTTTCTAACGTTTCATTTTTTCTTTGTGCTTAAAAAGTCTTTTTTTTGTATATGCAAACCAGCCTGTGGAACGAATTAACTGCAACACAATGATAGGATAAGCAGCCATATTGAAAGCTTGAGCCGAAAGTGCAAAGGCAAATAAAGCTCCAACTAATAGGGCGATATTTAAAAACTGATAGGCGAATAAATACACCCGCATAGGTCTAATCCAAAGTAAAATAGCTACCACTAAGTTTAGTGGATTGAGCCAAAGCAAATTAAGATTATATTTTACCAGAGGATGCGAAGAGAAAAACATCATGTAAAAAATTAAAATCCCACCCAGCCCAGTAAGTATATTCAATCCGGTGTCAAAAGATTTCAAATGACGGTTTCTTTTTTTATCCCACAAAGTAATAATTACGCCAATAAAAAACAAAATAAAGGAAAGCGTGATAGGTTTGGCGTACCATGGAGTAATAAAATTTCGCTCTTTGTTGGTATTAACTAATACGTTTGTTTCTTTTACTAATTTTCTATTTTCGTCGTTTATTGACGAAATACGAGCTGTTTGAAATACAGACATAAGCACTTCTGGAAGAAACATGCTTTCATTGGAAGTAGTAGTTTTATCAGATTCGAGACCAAAAATCAAATCTATACCAAATTTTAACCAAGTATCATTTCCAGTATATATGCCAATCCACTGCCGAAACGTTCTGGTATCGGCAGCCGTTTGAAAATTAACAAAGCCGAATAATGCGCTCATAATTTTGTCGCGTGCGCGAGTTGAACAATTATCGAAAGCAAAATTATACCTATAAATTCTATTTTCAGGTCTGTAATTATTTTCCAACGAATTTATGAATCTTCTTTTTTCTATTGGTGTAAGATTGAGAACTTGCTCCCAAACCATAGAGTTTCTGGCAGCATACTCGGGCAAAAAAAGGCTTGTATTATACATTCCCAATTCATAATCAGTTTCTCCTTTAATGAATTTATAATAAAAATTCTCTGTTTCAAAACTAAACATACCATAGTTGAACACTACATCTATTCCATTTGTTGAATCATTGACACGGATGGCAGTATGTCCAAAAATGGAATAGACTTCATCTCCAGGCGAACAAGTTATTAAACTAATGATGGCAGAATCGCTGATTGAAATCTGCTGCGTATATCCTTTAAAAAAAAATAGGGATATAGTGATAATCAAGAATACTTTTTTCATGAAATAAATTTGAAATAAAAAAACAAAAGTAAGTAAATTTCTTTATTAATACATTGCATCTTGGAATTTATTGCAAAGTTAAATTATTAGAATAAGGTTTAAAAATAGATGCATGTCGTTCAAATTATGTCATAAAAAAACCAATTTGTAATCAAATTGAAAATATTTTTGTGTATTGTGATGTTATATCTCAAAAAAACACTAAATTTGTGCTTTATAACATTGTTCTCAAACATATTTCCTACGTTTTCAAATGGCAAAAAAACATGTCTCAGAGATCAAACCCTTAGAAGAAATCCTATCGGTTTGGGACGTCCTCACTCCTGATGAGCGACAGTTTGTACGTAATAATTACACAGTTCATTATTTCAAAAAAAACGAAATGATACACTGTGAAGGCGAAGTGCCTACTCACATGATGATTTTGGCAGATGGAAAAGTGAAAGTTTATAAAGAGGGTGTTGGAAGTCGCTCGCAAATTATTCGCATGCTTAAACCTGGAGAACATTTTGGTTATAGGGCAATTATTGCCAATGAGCCAAACAATACAAACGTAATGGCTTTTGAAGCGTCAACGGTTTACATGATTAAAGCGGAAATATTTTTGTCAATATTACGTCACAACAACGCTTTTTGTTATCGTTTTTTGGAAGAATTGGCCACCGACTTGGCAGCTTCAGATGCCCGCACCATAAATCTAACTCAAAAGCACATTCGTGGCAGATTGGCAGAAGCCTTACTGCAACTATTTAAAAAATACGGCGTTGAAGAAGATGGAGCTACTATTAGCATGTATCTTTCTCGCGAAGATTTGGCCAATTTATCCAATATGACAACTTCCAATGCCATACGCACACTGGCAAATTTTGTGAATGAAGAAGTGATAGCCATGGATGGACGAAAACTTAAAATTATTGATCAAGAAAGATTAAGAAAAATCAGCAAAATGGGATAAAAAAAATTGAAGATTTGAGAAATTTGAGAGGTTTGAGAGGTTTGAGAGGTTTGAAAATTTTGTGATTTTTGTTTTGTTCCCTAATTTCCAACTGATAACTGTCTATTAAAACTATCAACTTAATTTATGACTGCAACTCAAATTCACGCTACCTACAAGTCTTCATTACACTACCTCTCATTGGGGCAGCTTAAAAACGCTTATGAAACAACTAAAACATTGGTTGATGAGTTGCAAATTGGCGAATTTACAGATAGATTGGAAGATTTAAAAGTTAACTATGGTTATTTACTCAACTACTTCATTGAAGGTATTCGAGATCCAGAACGAAAAAGTGTATATAACAAACTAATAGCCAAATGCTTTATATTAAATTCGGAGTTGAGGGAAGAGTTACTATTGAGAAATTCCTCCAATTTTGAATTTACACAAAAAAGATATTACCCTCACACAAAACGACATTCATCCTCTACAGAATTATTTAAAGCATTACAGTATTTTCATACACAAACGGCATTATTTGCCAATTTGGATGAAAACCACGACACCGAAAAAAGAAGACTTCGCGCGAATTATGAGTCTTTGTTGCCTGAATTTTTTGGTTTATTTTGGCTTTCTACCTCCTACAAAACTGAAGAGAAGACCTTGTTTAGCAAAGTGATGGATTTAAATTATCCTGGCTGGCTAGAAAAATCGCTCCTTGTTTCGGCTCTTACTCTGAATTTGTGGAGAACTTTTGATGAAACAAAACTTATGTTACTTTTTGATGCTTGTCAGTCCACAAACCAAACAGTTAAACAAAGAGCATTGGTAGGATTGTGTTTTGTGTTATTTAAATACAATCGTTTTTTACCATTCTTCCCGTCTGTTCGTAATCGGTTGGTTTTACTTGGCGATGATAATCACACAGTTGAAAATTTTCACAACATCATTATTCAACTTATTGGAACAGCCGAAACGGATAAGATTACAAAAAAAATGCAGGAAGAAATTTTGCCTGAAGTAATGAAAATAAGTCCATTACTTAAAGATAAAATGGATACTGATAGCATTTTAAGTTCCGAAGATTGGGCAGAAGAAAATCCAGCTTGGCAAGATATATTGGAGAAAAGCGGTGTTAATGACAAATTGCAAGAACTTACCGAATTGCAGATGGAAGGTGCAGATGTATATATGAGCACCTTTTCAATGCTCAAAAGTTTTCCGTTTTTTTCGGTATTTACACATTGGTTTTTACCTTTCGATGGTCAATTTTCGTCGGTAAATGAATTATTCAAAATGGATGATAAGAATTTGTTGACTGCTTTTGTTAGAAACAACGTCATGTGTAATTCCGATAAATACTCTTTTTGTTTAAGCATACTTCAAATGCCTGAATCACAAAGATTAATGCTAAAACAGTCTTTTAAAATGGAGGCTGAGCAGTTGGACGAAATTACAAAAGACGAAGCAATTTTGACTCCCGATTTAGCATCAAAAAACATATCGAAACAATACATACAAGATTTATTTCGGTTTTTCAAGCTCAATCCAAAGCGTACCGATTTCTCGGATATGTTTGCCTATTCGCTAGTGTCACATCGTTCTTTTTTATTCGATATTTTAGCCATAAATGCAGAATTCAAATCCAATATTGCGGAGTACTATTTTATAAAAAATCATTACAAACAGGCCTTGGAGTTATTTTCAGAAATTGAACATGATACTGCCCCTTCAGCTGCTTTGTATCAAAAAATTGGCTACTGCTATCAGCAATCTTCTCAGCTACCAAAGGCACTGGAAGCCTATTTAAAAGCAGATATTATTCAGCCCGATGACAATTGGACTATACGTAAGTTGGCTTTGTGTTATCGGTTGTCTGGCAATTTTGAAAAAGCGCTGGAGTATTATCAACATTCCGATTTTTTAAAACCCAATCAATCAACTATTTCATTGCAAATTGGTCATTGCTTGTTGGAATTAAGACGATTTAAGGAAGCGTTGAAAATTTATTATAAATTAGACTCCGAGGACAGCGAAAACCCGAAGGTTTGGAGAGCCATTACATGGTGTGCTTATGTTTCGGGAAATATACAAAAAGCTGAATACTACGTCAATAAATTGATAGACGATAAACCTACAGCGCACGATTATCTGAATGCTGGACATATTGCATGGTGTCAACACAAACTGACTGACACAATAAATTTTTATATCAAAAGCCTTAATTTAAAACAAGATAACTGGGATCTGTTTCTTGAATCATTCAATGAGGATAAGCCTTATTTGATAGCAAATGGGATAGATGCAGATGAAATACCATTGATGTTGGATGCTTTAAGAACGCCCTAATATAGGAGTTGAATTACATTAGTTAGGAATCACTTTTTATTTCCCAAAGAAAAGTTGAACAAACTAGCGTTTTCAGCATCTAGAGATTAGCAACTTTTGTTGCCTAAAGGTTATTTTAAAACTTATATCCCAGTCCCCATTCTATAAACTCTGCTTTTTGAAGGTGAGTTTTTAATCCTAATGAAATAAAATAATGCCTGTTTAAAGCATATTTAAAAGCCGCCCGGGTGTATAACCATCCATCTTCTTCATCTATATTATAAGGATATATTATTGGCTTATTGAGCAGTGGCTCTATCATTTCATTTGTTTTTGGGTCAATTTCTACAGGCTCCAAATTTTTAAGTGGATTGTACAAATACACGCCAAAATGAAATCCTGCTGAAATGCGTCCAAGCAGTAACTCGTTTTGCAACGAAACACCCATTCTAATTTTATTTTTGAATTCATTTGTCTTCAAATATGTCCGTTTAAAAGCTGTTGTATGGCCATCGTAAGCGCCATCGTAAAAGGCATCAGTTCCCAAACCGACTCTTAAAAAATTACTAACAGGCCTAAATACTGCTACTGCAAACGAACCTGTAGGAAATGTTAGATTATCCTTATAATAGAGCTGTCTGAACCCCGCAGCAGCAATTATTTCACACGTAAAATGGCGTGGAAAATCCGCAATTTTCTTACTTTCCAGAAAAGCAAATTTCTTGTAATTTGGAAAATACTTTAGCCCCACAAAACTATTTAACATATTTATACCAGAATTGGGTGCCACGGCACTTCCGTTTGAAACGTGATTCCAGGTATAATCTGCCGTTATACTAAGTGCTTTTGAAAGACGAATTTCCATGGCGGCACCACCCGAAAAATAAATGTTCAATTTGGATCCAATTGCAGCATTTGTGCCTGTAAGCCAAGGCAATAGGTTACCGAGAGTATCTTTGTTTGTATTATAATACGTTTTAGTCAAAAAACTGGCGCCCATGCCACCTTTTATATTCAAACGAAAATGCCGACTTCTAAAAATAGGCAAACTTATGTAGGGATAGGCCGCGTAAGCGAATCCCAATTTTTCGGGATTACCCAAGTTTAACCATACTGCACCCAAACCAATAATGGGAAAACCTTGAAATTGATGCCATGGCTTTTCTCCCATTGTTTGAAATTCTATTGACAATTCTGCTCCTTTAACTGGCTGATCTATAAGTAATTTTACATATTTGTCGTGAGGAAGTATATTGCCATAAATACCTTGCAGCTTAATACTATATTGATCTTTTGTTTGTGCTAAAATTACGTTTGCAACTATAATCAACAGTAAAACAAGTTGAAATCTTTTCATAATGGTTGTAGTGAGTTTTGTTTTTCGATTCAATAATTTTGGTTACCTTTGACACCGCAAATATAATAAAAATTGCTTGTAAAAAGAAAATTATCTAATTGTAAATTCTTTTAATCATGTTTTCAATTCTCAAAAAAGAATTACGCACGTTTTTCAGCAGTGCTACAGGATATATCGTAATTGGTATTTTCCTAATGCTTACTAGTCTTTTTTTATGGGTTATCCCAGGTGAATATAACATTTTAGAAGGGGGATATTCCAATGTGGACGGACTATTCTATTTGGCTCCTTGGCTATTCTTATTCCTTTGTCCAGCAGTAACAATGGGACTTTTGGCAGAAGAAAAACAAACGGGAACTTGGGAGTTATTAGTAACCAAACCGCTAAGTGGATTACAAATTATACTGGGTAAATTCCTGGCTGGATGGGCATTGGTGTCAATAGCTTTGCTACCGACCTTGCTCTATTATTTTACGGTATCGTATTTGGCCGAACCTATAGGGAATATAGATGCCGGGGCATTTTGGGGCTCATTTATTGGGCTTTTTCTACTTGCAGCTATTTATGTTGCCATTGGTATTTTTGCCTCATCGCTTTCAAAAAATCAAATCATTTCTTTTGTAATTGCCTTGGTTCTGTCTTTCTTTTTTTACTACGGTTTTGAAGTTATAGCAAGTTTTTTTACATCTGGCAAAACAATACAACTATTAGAAAGCGTTGGAATACATGCACATTACAAATCAATGAGCAGAGGGGTAATAGATTCGCGCGATGTATTATACTTTGTAAGCTTAATAATCATATTTCTTTTTGGAACAATTAAAAAAATTAAAGTATAAAATTTATCAAAAAAGTCATTAGGGATTAGTCATTAGACTTTAGACCTTTCACATAAGACAAAATAAATCATGAAAAGACCACTAATATTAATTACCAACGATGATGGCGCAGAAGCCAAAGGTATTCATGTACTAACAAGATTGATGATGCAAATTGGAGATGTGGTGGTGGTAGCTCCAGATGGGCCACGCTCGGCACAATCAAATGCTTTAACTGTTACACATCCCATTCGATTCACAAAAATTGAAGATAAAGATGGACTAATGCGCTATTCATCAACAGGTACTCCTACCGATTGTATAAAGCTTGCTTTGAATGAAATTGTTGAACGCAAGCCCGATTTATTGGTTTCTGGCATTAATCATGGCTCCAACTCGGCGATTAACATAATTTACTCGGGCACAATGGGCGCCGTGTTGGAAGGATGCGAAAACGGAATTTTATCAATTGGCTTTTCGCTTAGCGATTATGCTTTTGGCGCCGATTTTAGCTACTTCGAGTCATTTATTCTCCAAATTACGCGTCAAGCACTACAAAACGGTTTGCCACACGGCACCTGCCTAAATGTGAATGCACCTGTGGGAAAAATAGCCGGAATAAAAGTGGCTCGCCAATGTGATGGTCGTTGGACTAAGGAATTTGCAAAACGCATAGACCCACAAGGACGCAATTATTTCTGGCTGACAGGGTATTTTGAAAACCATGAACCTGAAGCAGAAGATACCGACGAATGGGCATTGGCACATGGCTTTATATCTATTGTTCCCGCCAAAATTGACATGACAGCCTATCAAGCAATTGAGGGAATTAGTAAGTGGGAATTGTAGAAAGTAGTTGGTAGATTGTAGTTGGTAGCAACTCTGGACTGGAAATGAAAGCCGAAAAATCAAAACAAATAAACGTAATTTACGCTATTTTCATACAGTATTTTTATTTAAAATGCAGTAAAAGTCAATAGAAATCAATACTCGCATAGTCCCGTTAAAGGGGTTAATGCTCCTTTCTAAAAAAAACATGAAACAATACAATCATTTTTTATACGGTTTTATTCCTGGCTTATTAGTGCCAATAGCATTTATGTGGTTGTATTTGGATAAGTTTTATCCAATTGATTTGCCCTTTTGGGAGGTTATCAAGCAATTGTATCCATCCATTTTGCTCGGTAAAATTTTACTACTTTCAGTCATACCAAATCTAGGCTTTGTGTTTATTTTTTACAAATCGGACAGCTTTAAAATTGCTACTGGACTTCTTTTGGGTGCTATGCCATATTTTATTGGTTGTATTTTTATGCTTTGATAGAACCCCTAACCGCTAAAGAGGTACTGTGCAAGTATTGGCTGTATTAAACTTAGTTATATCAACAGTTCGTTAAAAAAAAGATTTTTTGAACGCAATCCACTATAGCTATCGTGGATTGCGTTTACTCTTTTATTTGGAATGAGATTAACCTTAGTTAAACTAGGCATTTAAGTTCTTGTATTTAAATAACATAGACAATTTTATAACGAACCAATGTATATCAAACTAGGTAATAAAATAAAAAATGAAGAATTATTAGGCAAACAATTAGGTAAATAATAACGAAATCAATAGTAACTTCATTTTCCCGCAATTTATCCCGTTTTTCACGGGAGGGGCTAGTTTTTTTTATATTTTATGAAATACTTTATTATTGCCGGCGAAGCTTCGGGCGACTTACATGCTTCAAATTTAATGCGTGAACTTAAAAAAGTAGATTCGAAAGCCGAATTTTGCTTTTTAGGTGGCGATTTGATGCAAGCCCAAGGCGGTAAAATGGTAATACATTATCGTCAAATGGCTTTTATGGGCTTTGTGGCGGTACTTAAAAATGCCCGAACGGTTCTTAAAAACATGTCGGATTGCAAGCAAGCCATCTTGAAGTTTAAGCCCGATGTGATTATTCTGGTTGATTATCCAAGCTTTAATCTGCGCATGGCTCGCTTTGCAAAAGAGACACTTAACACAGCTGTTTACTACTACATTTCACCCAAAATATGGGCATGGAAAGAATATCGCATCAAGGAAATTAAGCTTTATGTGGATCGTATGTTCACCATTTTTCCTTTTGAAACAGCCTTTTACGCCAAGCATAATTACAAAGTAGAATATGTGGGCAACCCAAGTATCGATTCCGTATGCTTGCGATCAAATCAACAACAAACCTTATCCGAATTTCTTTCCATTAACAATTTGCCAGCCAAGCCCATCATTGCTATATTGGCCGGAAGTAGGAAGCAGGAAATTTCGGCTTGTTTGCCTCGAATGTTGGATGCAGCAAAACAATTCTCTCTATATCAAGTCATTATTGCAGGAGCACCTGGCATTGATCCCGATTTTTACAAGTCGTTTTTGAAAAATAGAAATGATCGTATCGTTTTTGGTCAGACCTACGAATTGCTCCAACAAGCACGGGCTGCCATTGTAAATTCGGGTACCGCCACATTGGAAACCGCCATAGTAGGAACTCCGCAAGTAGTGGTTTACAATTTCAGTTTTGGTAGAATAGTCAACTTCATAAAAAACAATATATTAAAAATAAGATATATTTCGCTGGTAAATATTATTGCCCAAAAAGAAATAGTAAAAGAACTTACAGGACATATATTTACGGTAGATAAGGTGACGCAAGAGTTGGATAAACTATTGAATGATAATAGTTATCGGCAAAACATGCTGAAAGAATATGAAAGAATTAAAGATGAGTTGGGTGAGCCAGGAGCGGCGGAACATTGTGCGAATAAGATAGCCCCCTAATCCCCCGAAGTGTGACTTTTTCAGAAGGAATTTATAATAAAGTAAAACTACAGGAAACGATGTCCTATACGCCCCTTGGGGGTTTAGGGGGTTTTCAACTTACCACACATGCCATGGCAATGCTATAAAACTTAGATTCTACACTTTCGCTACGGGAAGTTAGCACCACTGGTTTTTCTGTACCTTGCAGTAATCCAGCCATTTCGGCATGTGCAAAAAGCGACACACCTTTGTAAAAACAATTGGCACTTTCAAAGTTTGGAAAAATCAAAATATCGGCATCTCCAAGCACTGGAGTGGGCACATTTTTAATGCTTCCACGCTCTTTATCCAACGCCAGAAAAATATCCATCGGACCATCCATTATCACATCGCCAAACATACCTTCGCGCCATTCTTGCATGATATCCAGATAATCCTGCATGTAATGAATTTTTGGATTGGCCACTTCGGTAGCGTGTATCAAGGCTACTTTTGGTTTTTTTATGCCAAATCTATATGCCGAGGCTATTGCATATCGTATCATGGCAGTTCGTTGCACTAAGTTTGGTGAGGGAATTACTACAGGATCCGAAAAGAAAATCAATTTATGATAAGTGGGAATTTCCAATGCTGCATTAAAAGTTAGGATACTGCCGGTAGGTAACAACCCTTTTTCTTTGTCGAGGATAGCGCGTAAAAGCACGTCGGTATTTACCAATCCTTTCATTAGAATATCCGCTTGACCCGACTTAACCATGCGTACGGCCTCCAAAGTGGCTTCCAACACGTCTGGAATATCTATGATATGAATGTGCGGCGAAGGATTATGCTCAAAAAGATGCGGTGATTCGATGGCCGCCACATCGCCTATCAGAAAAGCCTCTACTATCCCTAACTCCACGGCCCTCAAAACTGCACCCAAGGTATGCGAATCTACCGCATTGGCCACCGCCAAACGCTTGCGGCAATTGAGACTAGTAAGGTGAGCAGTAAGTTCGGCAAATGAAGCAATGGAAACCATACATGAATATTTCTTGAAATTACGAGGTAAAATGTAGGCATTAAATTGTATCTTTACCTAAATGGCTAAATTATTTAGCCGTTTAAGAGCAATTCCTTAGCATTACTGAGGGCTGCATCGGTCACATTTTTCCCACTAAGCATTTGGGCAAGTTCAGTTATTCGCTCATTGTCAGTCAATAATTGAATATGAGTTTGAGTCATTTGGCCGCTTTCATCTTTATAAACTCTATAATGTTGAGCACCTTTAGCAGCTATTTGGGGTAAGTGTGTAATTGTTATTACCTGCATATCTACACTCATACTTTGCATAATATCGCCCATTCTGTGTGCAATTTCACCAGATACACCCGTGTCAATTTCATCGAATATTATTGTTGGCAAATCGGCTTTGTGTGCCACCAACGATTTGATAGACAACATTAAACGTGATACCTCGCCACCCGATGCAATCTGTGTTACGGGTTGTAAGGGTCTGTTTTTGTTGGCCGAGAAAAGAAATTGCACTTCATCTATTCCATTTTCAGAATAATCTTGCAAATTGGAAATAGCCACTTGAAATTGAATATTCAACATTCCCAAAAGTGTGAGCTGCTCTACCAAATGTGTTTCGATGGGCACACAAGCGTTAATTCTTGTTGTAGTTAATTCCTTTGCATCTGCTTGTAACTGTTCAAACAGAAGTTCAATTTTTACTTTTAATGATTTCAACTCATCATCGTAAGAATCAATCCGTTGAAGTTGCAAATTCAAACTTTCGCGCAAAGAAATTAATTCTTTCACGGAGTTTACTTTGTATTTTTTTTGCAAGGTAAAAATCTCACTCAATCTACCCTCTACCCAATTTAACCTTTCAGGATTAAATTCGAGCCGTTCTTCAAATGCATTCATTTCTGCCGAAATGTCTTTCAATTCGATGTGAGTAGATTGTAATCTATCCAACCAATTATTGCCTTCGGGAATAAAACTTTTGACCTTTGAAAAGGCAGCAATTGCCTCCTTTAACAAAGAAAGCGACATATTATCCTCTACAAGAAGTTGATTGGCTTTTTGAAGTTCCGATTTAATTTCTTCGGCATGACTCAATGTTTCTTGTTCCAATTCCAGCTCATATTGTTCGTTTTCTACCAGATTAGCATCGGAAAGTTGTTGAAACTGAAACTGAATATAATCAATATCAGAAGCCTGTTTTTCGGCCATTTTTTGTAGCTGCTTAAGTTCAGTTTGCAAGCTTTTCCACTGCAAATAGGTTTGGCTGTAGGCGGAAAGGGCTTTAGCATTTTGTGCAATCGTATCAACCACTTCTAATTGATATGCATCATTTGAAAGCAATAAATTTTCATGTTGTGAGTGAATGTCTAGCAATCGGTTACTGAGATCGCGTATCACGTTTAAACCTACTGGAGTATCATTAATAAAAGCCCGCGACTTTCCCGAATTAGTTAATTCTCTGCGAATAATACAGCCGGTAGTTTGATTATCTAAATCATTATTCACAAAAAAACTATCCAAATGGCGATAATTTGAAATATCAAAAGTAGCTTCAATAATACATTTTTCTGCATCAATCTTAATTGATTTAGTGTCGGCTCTTTGACCTAAAATAAGTGACAAAGCCCCCAAAATAATTGACTTTCCAGCTCCTGTTTCACCAGTAATAACCGAAAAACCGAGCTCAAAATTTATATTTAATTCAGTAATTAAAGCGTAATTGGATATATAGAGCGATTTTAGCATTTGTAAATAGTTGAGAGTTTACAGTTGATAATTGACTGGTAATTATTTTACTATAGGTCATTTTAAAACCTATTAATTGAAGCCCTATGCTTATTTCAGAATAGATTCATACCTGGCAGATGCAGTTGGATTTAAGTCAGATAGCACTTCTACCACATCGGTCTTTTCTTTGGTGGTAGCTTTTGAGAAAATATTAATCAATTCATCATTCTTAGCATCTAAAAAAGAGCTAATAACAATCGCCGATGGTCTAGCTCTATTAGCGTCGCGCAGTAAAGGTAAACCTGCAGCTATACGCGCTCTGGCATTTGTTACATTAGCTGTCATTTCATCCAATCCCAAGCGATGGTATTCGTAGAAATAATTTCTATATTTCTTGAATGCTTCATCCAATATATTATTAACTAGCGCATATCTATTCCGAGTACTTTCAAAAGCCTTCCAACCAGTTAAATCTGCTCCTTGGGCAGCATTCACAATGCTTTCAGCTGCTTGAAAAGCGGGAGTACCACCCATACGCGTAAACGAATCCATATCATAACCAATAATTATATAGGCATAAAATGAAATAACAGCTGTAAGATTGGAGGTGATGGTATTTTCGTTCAGTTCCAACTGATCAAATTCTTTGTAATTGAAATTGAAGCTATTGTCTTTAAAATTAAAAAGGGGGCTATAATAAGTTGAATTATAAATAGTTCTACGAGATTGAATTTGAATTTCTGCCGTAAAAACATCCACCTCCACGTTTTTCACTATTATATTCATTGTACAGTCAATGCGCTCGCTATTAGCATAAGTCATTTCAGTCCATTTCCGGTTATTCACAAATTCTGTGATGGATTTTTGCAGTGTATTAAAAACGGACTTGTTAGTTCCCTGTACCTGATCAGAATTAATTTGTACATTACAATTCAATTCCTGTGCATGAACATAGGAAATGACAAAAAACATACATAATGACAACAATACTCTATTTTTCATTCGAATTATCCGTTAATAAGTTAAAATACAATCAAGTTCTAAATCACTATTACCACTTACCCAAAGCAAAAGAAACTTTGGAAAAGTAAAATCTTTAAATTTCAAATCTTTATCCCGATAGCTATCGGAACCTCAAACGTCTCAATCTCATCAATAATATCTTCGGCCACAGCCTTTTTAGTCTTCAATTCAAAATGTTTTTTTAAGCCTGTACGATGTAAAATAGTAATTTTGTTCGTTTCAAATCCAAAACCCGCTTGTACATCATTTAGGGAATTTAGTACTATAAAGTCAAAGTTTTTTCGCTCCAGTTTCTTAAAAGCATTTTCTTCCTCGTTATTCGTTTCGAGTGCAAAGCCAACTAAAAATTGCTGCTGCATTTTCATGTCACCTACTGCAGCAGCAATATCTTTGGTAGGCATTAATTCTAGCATCAGGTTTTCCTTTTCACGTTTTAACTTCGAGAAAGCAGGTTCTAATGGTGTAAAGTCGGCCACTGCAGCGCATAAAATTGCACCGTCCATACCATAAAAACGGTTCATAACGACATCGTACATTTCTGAAGCCGAGGTTACATCTATCCTTTCAATGTTAGAATTGATTGTTTTCAGATGAACAGGTCCTGCAATTAAACAGACATCTGCTCCTCGGCTAGCACAAACTTCAGCCAAAGCAAAACCCATTTTACCACTCGAATAGTTGCCTACAAAACGTACAGGATCTATCTTTTCGTATGTGGGACCAGCTGTGATAAGTATCTTTTTTCCCAACAATGGTTTTGGAGTTAAGAAATTAGCCAGAAAACGAACAATGCTTTCAGGTTCTTCCATACGACCTTTTCCTTCCAGTCCGCTGGCAAGCTCACCAATACCTGGCTCGATTATGTGATTGCCAATTGATTTTAGTGTCTGAAGATTTCGCTGTGTAGATGGATGTGCAAACATATCCAAATCCATAGCTGGAGCAACAAAAACCGTACATTTAGCAGATAAATATGTGGTTAACAATAAATTATCGGCCACCCCTGTAGCCATTTTTCCAATAGTATTGGCAGTAGCAGGCGCAATTAAAAAAGCGTCAGCCCACAAACCCAAGTCAACATGGCTGTTCCAGTTACCATTTGTTGGATCAAAAAAATCGACCAAAATAGGATTTTTGGCCAGTGTAGCTAAAGTAAGAGGAGTTATAAATTCTTTGGCCAATGCTGTCATAATTACCTTAACTTCAGCACCTTCTTTTACCAACAAACGTATAAGTTGCGCCGATTTGTAAGCAGCTATACTACCAGTTACTCCCAATATTATTTTTTTTCCTTGCAAAACCATAGTCATTTACTATTTAATCATTTATAATTTACTATTGAAGACTAATCAATAGTGATTTACTATTTTTTCATTTACTATTTACTACTAATCTATAGTAAATCTTGATCCCGATAGCTATCTGGACTTCAAACTCTTCAAACTCTTTTCGTTTACAAAAATACAAAAATGAATTGAACTTAGCACAAACAAAAAAAGATAAAAGAATAGCGAGCAAGATTAAGCTCAATATTCTTTTATCTATAAATGAATGAAATAAAATAAATTAAATTCTATTTTAACTTATCTCTCATCGGATTACGATAATAGACTTTATCTTCCAAAAATTCTTGGGTAGCAACCAATACTGGTTTTGGTAACTTTTCGTAGTAACGCGAAATTTCTATTTGCTCCCTATTTTCGAATACCTCTTCAATATTCTCGTTGAACGATGCAAATTCGAGCAATTTTTTATCCAACTCTGCTTTGGTTTCAACACTAATTTGATTAGCGCGCTTACCTATAATTTTAACAGTTTCGTACACATTTCCAATACTTTCGCTCATCGAGTTCATGTCTCTAGAAATTGTGTTTGTTGGGGCATTTACTTTTTTATAATCCATAATATCAAGTAATTAATAATTTTAAGTTCGTATTTATACAACCTAAAAAATGGTTGAGATAGAAAAAAGAGACAGTCAAAAAGGTTCAGTATCTATTCTTTTACAATTTTCTTGGAGTCATTAAAAATCTTATCGGCCAGCTTCTTCTTTTTAGCATTCGGAAATTCATTGATAAAATTATAGTACTCATCTATTGTATTTCTATATCTTTCCAATCTTTTTTCTTCTATACTTTGAATAGCTTGTTGATATTTAGCTTCCAAAATTAGCATAGAAAGTTCCTCTCTATAAATGGTAGCTGGAAAATTTCTCAAAGCATTTTGTGCAGCAATAACCGATGATTCGTAATTATTACCCATATAATTTCCCAAATTATAATATAATTTGGAGTTTAAATAAGCCTTATAAGCAAGTTTATCGGTCATTTCGTCCAACAGTTTATTTGCTTCAGGCACACGTTCACTTTCAGGATATATTTCCACAAATTCTTGAAAAGCAGCAATAGAGTTGATAGTAGCAGTTTGGTCTAGTCTTGCATCGGGCGAATCGAGGTAATAACAATAGCCAATCATAAACTTAGATTCAATTACGAATTTTCCTTTTGGATAAGTTTTTACGTAAGTTTTATAATACTCGCTAGCCGAAAAATAGTCTTTTTGGCCCATGTACGATTTTGCAATATAATTGAGTACTATTTCAGACCTTTCTGTACCTTTAAAGTAGGATGACACGGCATCAAACAAGGTAGAAGCGCGCATAAAATCTCCTTTCTCAAAATAGGCTACTGCTTTGGTATATTTTAATTCTGCATCATCTGATTTTAGCAATTTCTGATAATCACCACAGGACACTAAAGTTAAAAATGTAACTAAAATAACAAGATGGAATCTTTTCATATTATAATTTGGAGTGCAAAAGTAATTATTAAATCATGAATAAAAAAATATATGGTTTCAATTTAACAAACTTAGGGATTTATGCAATTTATAACTAATAAATAACAACGAAAATGATATAAATAAATTATTTTATCAAATACAAAACCTGTTCTTTTTTTAATATCGGATTTATTTTGATGGAATTAAAGTTTATTGTAAGTATTTCTTAAAACCATCTGTATAAATCACTTGATTTGTTCCATCCTTATCCGTATAAATTAAATAACAATCCATATTAGGAATACTTTTGCAAACTGTCATACTACTGTCAACACCCAACACCATAAATGCAGTGGCATAAGCATCGGCTTGTATGCAAGTAGGTGCTACAACTGTAGCACTCAGCAGGTTGTGAATAATAGGATAGCCCGTTCGTGGGTCGATGGTATGTGCATATTTCTTACCCTCTTTGTAATAAAACTTTCTATAATTCCCCGAGGTTGTTACAGCCACATTGCTAATAGAAAGTATAGTTTGGAGCTCCTTTGTTTCATTTGCTGGGTCATCAATTGGTTTATCAATTCCAATCCTCCATTTTTCTCCCTTAGGATTTAGGCCTTTACAAACAATTTCCCCACCTATTTCAATCATGTAATTTTGGCATTCATTATCTTCCAGCAACTTAGCAATAACATCAGTAGAATAACCTTGTGCTATCGCATTGGCATCAATGATAATTTGTGCATCATCTTTCAAAATCTTATGATTTACTAATCGCACTTTTTTGTGCCCAATTAAAGGCATTAATACCGCAATATTGGGAGTTATTGTATGATCCGAATCTTTACCAAAACCCCACGCATTTACCAGCGGGCCTACCGTAACATCAAAAGCACCATTTGTGTGTTCGGAAACCTCTTGTGCTTGATAATACATGGTTTCAAAAAACAAATCGGTGCGCACGCTACTGTCGTTTCTATTAATACGTGAAATTACAGAAGCCTCATTGTACGTAGAAAGCGACAAATCAAATTCGTGCAATTTTGCATCAATTTTATACTGTAAATCAATACCTTCGGGCTGCAAATAGGTGGCCGAATAATACGTACCTTGCGTTTTGCCCTGGTTATGTTTGTATTCCACTTTGTTGGTTTGCAACAAATAAGCCACCCAGGCTATTGCAGCCATCATTAATAACAGAAAGAAAGCAATTAGTATTTTTTTCATCTTTATATTATTGTATTATTAACATTCGAACATCAGTCGTTTACCTCGCACTGTTTCATCAAATTTTCCTTGGTCGTACACTTTTTGTCCATTAACCCATGTTTTTAGCACCTTAGCATCAAAAGTAGTTCCTTCAAAGGGCGACCAACCGCATTTGTATAAAATATTATCAACATGAACAGTCCACGATTTATTGGGATCCACCAGTACTAAATCAGCAAAATATCCTGGACGAATGTATCCGCGTTTTTCTATTTTGAATATTTCGGCTGGAGTATGACACATTTTCTCTACCACTTTCTCTATTGTGAAAACACTATTTTTCACCATTTGCAACATGGCCACTAGCGAGTGTTGCACTAATGGTCCGCCAGAAGCAGCAGTTAGGCATGAGCCTTGCTTTTCCGACCATAAATGTGGCGCGTGATCGGTGGCAATAACATCTATTTTATTAGAATTTACTGCCTCTATCAAAGCCAAACGATCTGACTCTGATTTAATGGAGGGATTCCATTTGATGCGATTGCCATATTTCGCATAGTCTGAATCCGAAAACCATAAATGGTGCACACACACTTCTGAGGTTATTCTTTTCTCTCTCAAGGGGGTCGTTGAATTTAGTAATGACATCTCTTTGGCGGTGGACAAATGATACAAATGCAAACGCGAATTGTATTTTGTGGCTAACTCCACTGCTAAAGCCGATGATTTGTAACATGCTTCTTCACTGCGTATTAATGGATGATATTCTATTGGAATATTCTCGCCCAATAAGGATTTATAATGAAGAATATTTTGTTGGATAGTAGGTTCATCTTCACAATGGGTTATAATTGGAAGTGAAATTTCGGAAAACACCCGGTTTAAAGTGATTGGATTATCTACCAACATATTACCTGTAGATGAGCCCATAAACATTTTTAGGCCTGCTACATTTCGTGGATTTACCTTTTTTAACTCCTCAATATTATCATTGGTTACACCCAACATAAAAGAATAATTGGCAAATGATTTTTCGGCTGCTATCGTATATTTATCTTCCAATAAATCGATGGTAGTAGCTTGCGGATTGGTGTTAGGCATTTCAAAATAGGATGTAATTCCACCAGCCACTGCCGCACGACTTTCGGTATATATATCTCCCTTGTGTGTAAGTCCTGGCTCGCGAAAATGCACTTGATCATCGATAATACCAGGCAACAACAGCTTACCAGTAGCATCAATTACGGTGTGCGGTTCCATTACATCTGGTAATTGAGTGCCCTCGTAAATTGCTTTTATATGCTCGCCATCAATCAACACTGACCCTACAAAAATACGGCCTTCATTAACTATTGTTGCATTTTTTATTAGTTGCAATGTATTCATCTTGATATATATATATATATGAGTTTAACGATTTGGGAATTATTTTTTCTTTTGTGGAAATTTTCTAAACAAGCTACTCAGTTTTAATTTAATGACACCTAAAAACGCTTCTCCAAAAATTCCGCCACTCATTTTGGATGTTCCTAGCTCACGGTTAATGAAAATAATGGGAACTTCTTTCACTATAAATCCACATTCATAGGCTGTAAATTTCATTTCTATTTGAAAGGCATATCCTTTAAATCTAATTTTATCTAATTCGATGGTTTCCAGCACTTCCCTTTTGTAACATTTAAAACCAGCTGTGGTGTCAGCTATTTCTACCCCTAAAATAAAACGAACATATTTAGAAGCTAAATAGGACATCAAAACCCGTCCCATTGGCCAATTAACAACATTTACACCTGTAACATAACGTGACCCAATGGCTACGTCTGCGCCTTTATTGGCACAAGCATCATATAAACGTGGCAAGTCGGTAGGATTATGTGAAAAGTCCGCATCCATCTCAAAAATATAATCGTAAGCATGCTCCAACGCCCATTTAAAACCGACAATATAGGCAGTTCCCAAGCCCAATTTGCCTTTGCGTTCTATTATAAAAAGACGGGATGGAAATTCGGTTTGAAGTTCCTTTACAATGGCAGCAGTACCATCGGGAGAACCATCTTCGATAACTACGATATGAAATTCTAGCGTCAAACTGAATATGGCCCGTATAATATTCTCAATATTTTCCTTCTCGTTGTAAGTGGGGATAATGACTAAATTGGATGACATAGAATGGATTTGAAGAGTTTGAGGATTTGAAGTCCCAATAGCTATCGGGATGAAGATTTAAAAATGGTGTTACTTGAGTTTAGTTTAAATTGGTATTATTCAAAAATAAACAGAAAACGTGAAGAATCCAGCTTATCAATCAATAACATTGAATAACTAATAACAATCGAATAACGACTAATTACGACTAATTATAATCAAATAACAACCAATAACAATTCATACACTACTTTAATTTTAGAATCTAAAAAATATATAATTCAGAGGGCAGTAGTCTTTCCAACACTTTTAAATGTACATGCGTACCAACAATAATTTCTTTTCCAGCCAAATGCTTCTGAATGGTATTAAACGCCATTTCGGGTGAATTATTTTCTTTGCTCAAATGACACAAAAAAATATGTTGTAATCGCTCATTGTAATTTTCGGCCAAGAATTTACCAGCTTGGTCATTTCCTAAATGACCCGTTTTAGAAATAATTCGGTTTTTTAAATGCGCTGGATAATGCCCTCTTTGCAACATCTCTTCGTCGTAATTGGCTTCTAAAACCATGTAATCTGCTAGTGCCAAATGGGAGGCAACCTCTTCGCCCACAAATCCTAAATCGGTAGCAAAGGTAAATCTTTTTTCTTTATATTCAACGGTATATCCTACACTATCAGTAGAATCGTGAGATACAGGAAAACAAGTAATCTTAAATTCACCGACTTCAATGGTTTGGTTCTTCTCAATAAATTTGCGACTGGAATACAATTTTTCGGTTACACAGTAACTTTTTTGAATACCCTCGTGCACTTGTTTGGTAGAATAAATGGGAACAAGATGCTTTTCGCCCATTGGGCCTACTGCTTTGATATGGTCGGCATGATCGTGCGTTACAAAAACACCCCAAAGATTTTCGAAATCGAGTCCAATATTTTTTAAATTTTTACGTATGGTGCGCACACTTATCCCTGCATCAATTAATATTCCACTGGAGGCATTGCCTATAAAATAACAATTTCCACTACTTCCACTCCCAAAACTTTGAAAACGCAATTTATCCATTAGAGTTTATATTGATTAAATTGCTACGCAATTAAAAATAAGAGGCTTAACACTAATGGAACATCCCGAGAATCGGGAGACCATTGAGTAC
>JAIFKQ010000058.1 GCA_020049515.1 Paludibacter sp.
CACGCGCCAAAAGGGGAGGTACGGCATTACCTACCAATGTGAATTGAGGTACTTCAAACTTACGTTTATTGCCACCAGTGGATCGTTTTCCCTGAAAAACAAACGAATCATCAAATGACTGTAATCTAGCCATTTCTCTAACAGTCAATGCCCTGGGATTAGAATAATGTATATAATCATCTGCAATAGTCATTACAGTTGGACTTTGTGATTCTGGTTTTAAAACATTATAATTCCTTTTCTCTGAATGTAAACCAATTTTCTTCAATTCTTTTTTTGCCAAATCGTAGTCCCCAGTTGTACGTATCACATCCAATCTTTTTACAACGTCATCATTTTGCTTACTCGTTTTATGATTGTGTAATGGAGCAACAATATGCGTTAAGGTATTTTTCAATTCTTCAAAATTCCTAACATAAAAAGGATTCTTGGCATTTGAAAATCTTCCATTTAATCTCCCTTTCTTCGACCATTCAGCATAAGTAAAGCCCTTATTTTCATCAGGGTTTCCGTCAATACTTCTTTTTCTGATTAAAGCTTCCATTTTCTTTGTAGTCCCATTATATTTGGCTTTCAAATCAATGTTCTCGTATATGAATTTTTCATCATCGTTACCTACAAAATCCAAATCGTATAATGCTTCAAAAACTGTAACTTTATCCTTCTCTGAAACTGTTGGTGGTATATCTTTTATTAATTTTTGGTCTTTTCTACAACCAACAAACAACACTCTTTCTCTGTTTTGAGGTACGCCATAATTTGATGCTAATGCTATAAATGGTTGTTCGATATTATATAATCTAATGTGAGAAAGAATCTCCTCAAACTCTTTTTCCATATTGGCATTTTCTACATAAGGCTGAACACCTTGAATACATTCTTCAAATGAAAAGTCATAGATTTCTAATGCCGAAATTATTTCAGCTATCTCTTTTTGGAAAGTGTCTGTTGGTTTTAAATTTTTAAAAGACTGATTCAATTGTTCAATAATTGAATTTGAATCAATGGAAGTTAGAAAATCATCAAATTTCTCTGAAAAAAAGTCATTGTCTAAATCGCAGTAAGATTTTTCTGCAATTACTTTTTTTCTGATGAATGCCAGTTCATTACTTCTTTTCAATAAATTAAAACCGTGACGAATTGTACTAATGTTTTTATCCGTTTTACTTGTTTTATAATCAGCAATTTTAGGTATTAGTATTCTGAATTTACTTTCAATATTCAGAATAAAGTTATCTCTTAATTTTTCAAGGTTCTTTTCAGTTGCAGTTTCAAATTGTAAACGTAAATTATAACATTCTAAAGTGAAAGCGTTTTCTTTTTCAATTTTTCTTAATTTGTCAATAAAAAAGATTAATTGAGGAAATTCTTTTAAATCCACAATTGACTTAATCTCTTGCAAAATTAGTTCTTTGATTTTACCACCTTCTTTTGTAAGAATCCCTTTTACGTTTTCCATTACAAAGTATTTAGGTCTTAAAACCCTAATTACTTTAAGATAATGAGCAAATAAATCATCTTTTTTGTCAAATTTCTTTCGTTTGCCAGCCAAGCTAAAACTCTGACAAGGCGGTCCACCACATACGACGTCAACTTGCTGACCTTTAAGTTTATTCATCAAATTGTCTAAGAAATCATTTTCGGTAATATCTTGACGTAAGAATTCCGCAGGTAAGCCTAATTGATAATTGTAACGAGCCAAATGCGTTAGCTCACAATTTTCGTTTATATCACTTCCCAAAAGAAATTCGTACAAAGTATTTCTGTATTCAGCTTGTAGAAAACCTTCGCTAAAGCCACCTGCGCCCGCAAATAAATCTACAAATGTAACTTTACTTTTTCCCCCATAGCTTTCTAGTGGCTCACAGACTATTCTAACATCTGAGTTTTCATTTCTAGTAGCAACAAAAGTTAATATGTGGTCTTTCACATTCTTCTCTGTTAATTGAGAATGGGGTGCAGTTTCAAAAAACTTTTCAACTTCTTGTTTCAAGAAACACAGAAATTTATTTATTGCTTTGAAATTATATTCTGTGTCTATTACCAACTGATTAGAATTATCCCAGTCTTTTTTAAATACTTTTTCTCCAGTTGCAACCTTTATCTGGACATCTTTTTGCCTGATAACAAGATGTATTGGACATCTTTTACTTTTATCAGCTTTATCTAAGTAGAATTTTACATTTATCATTTTGCGGACATTTTTACGGACACGGACAAAAGTACGGACAATTTTCTGTAAATACAAACATTCATCCCCGAATTTTTTCAAAATAATAATATAACTTTTTTCTACCAAATTTTCCAAAGTTCTAAACTTTGGAAAATTTGGTAGAAAAAAGTAATTTTAGGAAGATGAAAGGACTCTTTATCATGGCTTTAGCTTGTGCAGCCAGCCATTATTCAATGGAAAAGGAATTATTCACGACACAAAAAAGGCGCGGACATCAACTTATCCACACCTGAGGCCCTCGGAAAGCCCACGTCAAAAGATAAGTCGAAAGCCCACGCCGTTTGGCGCGAGCATTTCGCTGACTTATTCTTTTGACGCACGTTATTTGAAATTTCCGAGGTTTCAGGTGTGCGAACAATAGCTAAATGCTATTTTATAATATGTTGAAAATTATTTTGTTATCTATCCTGTGTGTTTTCTGAATTTATTGAAATTCTGATAATTAACAAGAAATAAATCCTCCCTTATAATCTTTTGCAAATTTACGCAAAAAAGCATGAGAATGAATACAAATGGTGAGCATATAATTAAAATAATTTTTTAGCCGGCTGGTTTTTGTGACACTGGCAGGTTCAAACGATGAATTTTTAGTATTGACTCTTGGTAGTAAAGCAGTTATTCCAACTTTAAGTGATGTTTTTTTTGTGCTGCGGCTGGATGTTATTTCTATTCATCATGCGGATAAAGAATATTTCCACCCGCACTGCGGGCACCCCTCTAGATGCGAATTGGGGAATGCATACTGTTTTCTGCATTTCTGAAAAGTATGTTATGTCTTAAAAAATACCGTGCGAAGATTACGATATGTAGAAACTGGCATTTATATACTGTGGTCAAAATCATCTCTTATCTTTTTTTCTATTGTGTCTAGTGTGGTTGTTCCTGTTTTTTAAGATGTATTTTTATAAAGTAGAAATAGAAATCTTGTTTTGTGGAATAGTAGCCCTGTTTTTTTTGTATTTTTGCAGACATTTTCAACTATGGCAGGCTAATTTTGTGGTGCATTTGAAAATTTGTTATTTTGCTAGTGTTATGTTTGGCAATTTATGACGTATTGATTAATTTGTTGCTGCGCAGAATCTTCAAATCTTCAAATTAACACAACACTACTTGCTTGGGTAATCTTCAATATTGATTTTGTAAAATACAAGAAAAAATGAAAACGAAACTCTTCTTTCTCCTATTGTGCTTTTTAGTAGCAAGTTGCACACCTGTCATTGAAGAATTGGAGCCCGACCCCAATGTGGAAACAAAACCACTCACCGAAACCACCGCGGTGAATTTTACCGACGAAAAGGATGCGATGTTGCTCTTTATTAATACCAAAACAGATTGGAGCATTAGTTGTGCGGCCGATTGGATTTCGTTTACTTCCGCTACCGGAAAAAGCAACACCGGTATTTTGATTAGTGCAACCCAAAATTCTTTGTTGCCTCGAAAAGCCCTTGTAAAGCTCTCCAATGGCACCGAAACCAAGGAAATAGCAGTGCTGCAAGCTGGTGCGCCAACTATCCACGTGCTAGTAGGAAGCCAAACGATAAAGATGATATTGGTAGAGGCTGGAAAATTTACGATGGGCGACCCCGATTTTTATTCGTTTACCCAACACGAAGTGCAATTGGATAGTTTTTATATTTCCGAAACCGAAATTACAAATGGTGTATGGAAAGAAATTCAGGGAAGTTTACCTTACGATACCATTGCAAGCTATACTGGATCTTCACAACTTACCAAAACGAATTTGCCTGTCAGTTATGTTTCGTGGCAAGATATTCACACTCAATTTTTACCAAAATTACAGCTCCGCAATGCAATGAAATTCCGATTGCCTACTGAGGCCGAATGGGAATATGCAGCCATTGGAGGAAAATATTCGAACAACTATAAGTACGCTGGCAGCAACACCGTTTACAACGTGGCATGGTACACCGACGCCAATTTTAGCACAACTACTTACAGCAAAAAGGAAGTGAAAACATTGGTTGCTAATGAATTGGGGCTTTATGATATGAGTGGAAATGTGAGCGAATGGTGCTCAGACTGGTATGCGGATTACACTGCCGAGGCGGCAAAAAATCCCTCTGGACCAGCTGTGGGAACTGCCAAAGTGAATAGAGGCGGCAACTACCAATCCAGCACCTCGTGGGGCGAAGTGACAGAATGTAAAGTGAGGTATAGAAGTTCGGCAGTGCCAGCATGTTACGAAATTAGCTGGCCTGGAACAAGTTATGAAGCCAAACATTATCGGTGCGAGTGTTTGGGTTTTAGATTGGTAATGGTTATTGACAAATAAAAAATCCCTAAGCCTCAAGGAATAAGGTTTCAATATTATAAAAATACGACGTTTATGAAAAGATATTCTACATTACTAACAGTGTTGTTATGCAGTTTGCTACTTGCTGCTCAGTCGGTTGTGCGTATGCGTATGCCTGCTCAGTCGGAAAATGCGCTGAGCGTGGCCACCCTTTACAGCGAGGCTTTGCCTACTGGTGTTTCCATTGTGTTGGGCGTGGTGGGGTATGAAATTAACGGCGGAACAGCACCTTATCAATACGAGTGGCTTAAAAATAATGAGGTAATTGCCACTGGCGAAATTGCCGTGATAGTGCCCGAAAAAGGAATGGACTATAAGTTGCGCGTGAAAGATAGAAATAACTGCACTATTGAAAACGCTATCAACGTAAGCAGTTCCGCCAAAGTGGCAAAAAACTACTTGAGCGATCATGTAAAAATCAATTTATCGCCAGTTTCTAGGCAGTTGAGCATTGATTTTAAAGGTTTTGTGCCCGAAAATATGTCAGTGAGCATTTTCGATTTGCAAGCTAAACTTCATGCAAAGCAAGTCCTAAGCGAAAACACATCAATTCCCATAGAATTGCCACTTGGGGTATATATGGTGGTGGTTGGAAACGGACAGATGTATCATGTTCAAAAAATATTGGTGAAATAAATAAAAATGTACTGCCATGTTAAGGTTAATTGTCTCTATTATTAGTCTAGTTCTTTTTCAAAATGCAATTGCCAACGAAAAAGGGCTGAAATTTGCAACCGATTTTTTCAGAAACAAACAGTCTGTAGGCATTCAAAAAGCGCCGTCATCAGCCAGTAGCGTGCAATTAGTTTATGAATCGGCCGATTCGGTTAAAAATGAATTGTCTGTTTATCAAGCATCTGGCAACGGTTTTATACTCGTTACTGGCGTAGGGGATAACTTTCAGGTAGTTGGCTATTCATCCAGCGGTACTTTCGAAAAAGATAATTTGCCCATCCAACTCAAAGGTCTTATTGCGAGGTATGAAAGCACTCCTTCAAGTCAGTTTTCGGGAATATCGGCTGCCGAAAATGCCACTGTCATTGTGGAGCCACTGCTTAATGTAGCCGGCATTCATTTAAACCAATTTAATCATGCCGAAGTTGGAAACTGCCCCACAGGCTGTGTAGCAACTGCCATGGCGCAAATTCTAGCTTTTCACAAGTATCCCGACCATGGAAAAGGATCCAAATGTTACACCGCCGGCAGCTACGGGCAGCAATGCGCCGACTTTGAGAACACTTGGTACAATTGGACAAATCCAACCAATGAAGATTACCTGCTTTTGTCCAAACACATTGGCGTGGCTACCGAAATGGGCTATTGCCGAGATGCTTCGGGCAGTGCACCCACAAAATCAGATTATTACAGTGTGTTGCGCGATAATTTTAGAATGAATATTTATCCCTATTATGCTGCTCCAAACGAATATGTGTTTGCAGAATTAGACCAAAAACGACCCGTATATCTCGAAATTTGGGGAGACCCAGGACATGCTTTGGTGGCCGATGGATATGACAGCAACAATTTTCTGCATCTCAATTTTGGCTGGGGTGGTGCTTATGATGGCTTTTATTTGATGAACACCAACACCACCTTCAATGCCGGTTACACTTTTGGCACCAACTTGGCCACCACCTTATTTGTTTCTACAAAACCATTTTCTATCGACAAACAAGACTCGCTTAACTTGGTTGCTATCAACGCAAAGCTGAATAATAAATGGGATTTTAGCCAGCCCATTTCCGATTGGGCAGGCATAAAAGTGATAGGCGGAAAGGTAGTAGAACTAAACTTAAACTCTGGTAGTTCCATTGCGGGTGAAATACCATTGGAAATTGGCAATTTAGATAAATTACGCATTCTTTCCATAGCGGGCAATTTAAGCGGACAGCTTCCTGCGACCATTTTTGGTATTAGCACGCTCGAAAATTTATCCATTCTGAATTACAGCGGCAATCCCAATCTCAATGCTACACTTCCATCCACTATCACTGGTTTAGGGCGGTTGAAGTCACTTTATCTCAACAATTGCTTGACGGGCAATATCCCCGAAATAATTGGCGATTTGACCAATTTGCAATCGCTTAATTTATTCAACAACACGTTGAGTGGCACAATACCTGCAACAATTTGCCAACTAACAAAATTAACCGAGCTGGAATTGAGCCAAAATCAGTTGACTGGAAGTATCCCCGACAGCATAGGGAAGTTAAGTTTACTGACCTATTTTCAATTTTCCAAAAATCAATTAACAGGCGCCATACCCACCTCCATTGGCAATTTGAAAAAGCTAAGTTCTTTTTCTGTTGAAAACAATAAGTTAAGTGGCCAACTGCCCCAAAGTATAACTGCCTGTCGGTTATTGACATCCATCAATGTGTCGCAAAATGAATTGTCGGGCTTATTACCCGAAATTGGCGATTCGCTAACGAAACTAAACACCCTCAATATCTCTTTCAATAAGTTTACAACTTTGCCCCAACGCATTGGTGACTTAAAAGAATTGGTAACATTAAATGTTTCAGCCAATGAGCTATTGCAACTGCCCAACTCCATTTCCACTTGTGTTAAGCTGCGGATATTGGATGCGTCGAAAAATCAACTTTCTAACCTTCCTGTCGATTTTGTATTGATAAACGACCTCACGGAGCTAAACCTATCGGGCAATCGGTTTGAAACCATACCGCAATCGCTCGAATACATGTTTAATCTTAAATCGCTGAATTTCTCAAACAATAAACTAACAACTTTGCCCGACTATTTGGGGCGTTTCAGTTTAAATAGTCTGATATTGACCAACAATAATTTAAGTGGAACCATTCCCGAAAGTATTTTGAAACGGAAATACACTGATTTTTGGCTCAATGAAAACAATTTCACCTACAAAGATATTCCAGCTTCCGACAGTATAAACAACCCCATTGGCGTACAAAAACCAGTTTTGTTCACCAATAAGACTTTCGGCGCTTTGCTTGGCGATACGGTTCGTTTGCATGCGTCAAGCATTTTGACCGAAAGCCTCCGTACCAATACCTACAATTGGTACGAATACGTAGATGCCACGCAGGCAGAGCCTTACAAGCGATGGTTGGCAACCGATTCGGTTTTTGCCATACCCGTAAATGAAGTGAATTTAAAGAAAAAGTATTTTTGTGTAATCACCAACGACTCTGTATCCAAGTATTTGTACAATGGTTCTTTGCGACTCAACTGCATTGATAATTTAACTACCGATACTTTTCAATTGGTGGGAGTGACCAAAGAAAATGTGCTAAACGAACGCTATCAAACAACGGTGTTGGAGTCCGAAAACCTGCAATCAGGTACAGTGAGCGATTTGTCGGTAACGCTGCTTTCGCCCTGGAAAGTGCGGGGTAGTCAGCAGTGGCAAGGCTCAATCGACAAAATGAACTGGATAGACATTACAGCCGCAATGCCCGCTTCGAGCCTGAAATCGAACGTGAAATCGGTGAGCGAAACGGAGCTGAAACTGCTGGCCAAAACCAAAGCCCATTACCGCATTGCATTGTACGAAGACCACTGTCAGCCGCAATACAGCGACACCACAACGGTAGTGCCGTGGGGAAAACTAATCTGCGATTCCACTATCAATGTGGCGCAAGCCGACAAAACCATCCGCTTGGATAGCATCGATGTTACCATTCCCAAAGGAGCAGCCAATTCAAATATTGTATTGACCGTTGTAAAATCCGATCAAATTTATACTTGCCCAGACTCGCTGAAATTTATGAGCCCTGTGTACGATGTAAGTCTAAGCAGCGGAACCACGTTCGACAATCCCATTATCATTAAGTTCAAAAATCTAGATAAGAAGAATTTTAGCTTAATGGATATAGAAAAATACAAGCCGGCGTACTTCGACGAGCAGCTCAACGAATGGGTATTTTACGATAATGCCAACATCGATTTCAATGATAGCACGCTCACTTTCAGCACTTACCATCTTACCAAATTGGCTTGGTTCGAATTGGCTCACGCAGGTTATACCCATATTTATACCAACAGCCGAGTGAATGTGATTTACAAATCGGGCGACGCCTTTAATGAAACCATGTGGCTTTACGAATACGATAAAATAGCCTCTGGCAACTTTAAACCGTGGGAGACGGCCGAATATGACCCCGACAAAGGGGGCACGCCCTACATGATACGCGACATTGCGGCACTCACCAAAGAAACCATCGATAAATTTCAGGAAGAAGGTATTTCTACACCCAGTTTGCGGTTCAATGTTTATGTTACAAATTTGGGAAAAGGAGCTGCCGGAGCAACCGATGCCGGTAGCTTTTTGGCAGGTAGAGGCTATATTTACATCGACCCCAATGTGGTGGTGGGGTCACAAGGAAATAAACCAACTTACAAAGGGCTAAGTGATTATCTCAAATCGACTATTGCGCACGAATACATGCATTTTACGCAGGATTATTACATGACAGTTATGCTATCCAACTATACCTGGATGGAGGCCACCGCCCCTTTGGCCGACCGTATTGTGTGGGGCGAAAATGCACTTGCACTTTGCGAACCGGAGTATTTGCTCTCGGAAGCAAAACTGTCAACTGCTAACGAAAAATCAATTTTCGACATACTTTCCCTGACTTGGTACAACAGCTACAATATTCCTATCATTTCTAAAGTTGCGGCTGGAGTAGGAGGGAAGTCTGGCGAGTACAACCTTGCCAGTCTGTTTCTCCACTACATGCGCACTTACCGCGAAGGAAACAAACTGAATCCGGTGGATTTACTCAAAGAAACAAGCTACCTCGAAAGTTGGGTGGGCTATTTGAATAGCTTCGTAAAATCAAAACTCAGTTCGGACGTGGGTACAGAATTTGAAAACTATGTCAAATTCCTATTCGAGGGAAGCAAAGAAAATTTCAATCTTTTTGAGCGCGAAGAAGGCGAAGACCCACTTAAATACTTCAAGGCTTGCTTGAGCAGGTCGGTCATTGATAAATCCATTATTTTTGAAAATAAAAAGAAAATAGATGACAAACTAAAATTCTCTATACCCCCGCTATCCATTAAAATGGTGCAGATTTACAATTACAATTATAAGCAGAAAATGCTTACAAAATATGTAAAGGAACTGAAAGACGAAAACTTGAAAGTGTATGTGTGTAAATACAATGCTAGCAAAAAGATAATGGAACTGACCGATATATCCCAAAAAGATTCGGTGGTGGTGCTGGCAGATGCTTTTGAAACCGACAAAATAAAGGAAAATCAGCACATGACTTACCTGCTGTTTATCAATAAAAGCACCGATGAAAGTTTTACAATCGACGATAGAATTTCGTTTTATCGCGTACCGGATATAAAGTATTTTGATGGAATAAACTTCTTTAATAAGAATTCGATAAAAGAACCTGCTATTCATACCATAGCCGAATCGGCAATCAATGAGGTGGTTTTCGATGATTTCACAGCCAATTTGTACCGGCAGTTGCCTCAGTATTATGGTGGCCCTATCTATCTAAATCAAACCGTTACCGACTCTACCGTTGTAGGCACAGGGTCTGCATCGCATGTAACTCAAAATTTGACTTACAATTTCTTAACAGGTCAGCTGAAAGTATATTACCGAAGTGAAGTTAAATACAGCGAGACGGCTACACTTGTACAGGAATTGTCGGGCAGCTTTAAGGAGGTTTATCCAGAGCCTTATAGAACATACTTAAAGCCCGAGTTGTCAAGGTATTTCTTCAATACCAATTCAACAAAAGAAACTGTAAATTGCATTCAAAGCCTTAATTTCATCAATAGCTGGAAGTATAAAAATGAAAAAGGCGAAATAGAAACCGTTTCGAAAACATACACCGGAACCAATTATCCCGAAAGTGAAGTGATAATTTACCTGTTTTTCTACTAGTGTTGTGTTGATTTTAGGATCTGATAGCTAGAGTTCGGGATAAGCAATGCTTAGTTTATTGTATATTACTGTGCTTCCGACTTGACGGAAGCACAGTAATATTTGTAGAAATTTAAAAATTGCAGATACCAAAAGGTGCAGATAGTACATTCCGACTTGACGGAAGCACCGAAACATAATAGGAGCAATTGTCTGATAAGCAGCAATAATTATTCAATATGTTCTATTTTTCATCTATTGCTTATCCCGAACTTAGGTTACAAAGTGCGCGCGTTTGCAACGAAATCTGTAAATACAAGTTATGGTGAGGAGGTAACGTTTACAACAGCTATTACCACTTCAATTGGAGGTATAAATGATAAAGTGATAAATGTTTACGCAAATGGCGACAATAATATCATGCTTGTCGGTTCAGAAACTGCCAATGTTATGGTGTTTAATTATTTAGGGCAACAAGAATTTGCTGGCAAGGCAATCAATGGAATAAACAATCGTAGTTTTGCCAAAGGACTTTATATCGTATAAGTGAATAATATTGTGAAGAAAGTATTGGTTAGCTAAATTTCATTAAGGTAATTAAATGAAACAGGATTGCGAAAGTAATCCTGTTTTGTTTTGTACACAAGCACCAAAAATATTGTATCTTTGCAAAATAAGAAGTCAAAAGTCTAAATTCTTTTGACCTCTGACCTTTGACTTTAGACCCTAAATGCATTACCCATTATGGCCAAGAAAATACCTTACGGCATAAGCGATTATGCTCGCATTATCAAAGAAAAGCTGCACCTCCTTTCTTGTTTTTGATTCGCCCACGCAGGTTTGGTAAGTCGCTGTGGTTGAATACTATGAAAGCTTATTATGATGTAAATACTGCCAATCAGTTTCAAGAGTTATTTGGGGAAACCTATATTGGGCAAAACTCTACGAAGGAGAAAAATAGCTATTTGATATTGAGTTTCAACTTCTCATCGGTGGATGCTGATTTGGGGACGGTAAAATCTTCCTTTGAAGAGCATTGTAGCAAATCTTTCGATACATTTAATGATTATTATGCCAAAATACTAGGAGAAGAATACATCAATTTATATCCCAAAACTCACCCGGCTGAATCAAAAATTGAGTTTATTACAAGATACTGTCAAAGAAAAGGCCTATCCATTTATTTATTTATCGACGAATACGATAACTTCACCAATACTATTCTCAGTCAGCACGGCGAGCGAACTTATGCTGAAATTACACACGGCACTGGATTTTTGCGCTTGTTTTTCAATAAACTAAAGGCAGGAACTACCGAAGTTGGCGCTTCTATCAAAAAGATTTTCATTACTGGAGTATCGCCCGTTACCTTGGACGATGTGACGAGTGGATTTAATATTGCTGATAATATTTGTACAAATCCAAGGTTCAATGCCATTATTG
>JAIFKQ010000117.1 GCA_020049515.1 Paludibacter sp.
GGGTAAATAACGAAAATCCAAATATCCATGAAAATGAGTATTTTAGGCATAGGCGTGTTTGTTGTTTTTTCTTTCAGTTTAAATTCCACTGTAAATATACAAATACTTTGGCACGATGCATAATTTACACACGATATTTAGAAACTGAAATATCAATCATATTTTTTACCATCAGCGGCAGTTGTAAAGTAATTCTTTACAACTGAATTTGCATCCAACTCACTGTCTTTTAATATACTGGATACATGTTGTCCAATGTTTTGCTTGGAGGTGGCAAAAAGTTCAGACAGCTGTTGTTGGTTGAGCCAAACGCTCCCGTCTTTGGCATAAAGCGATATATTGCTCTTGCTATCGGGTGTATTATATAAAACTAATTGACAATTATCAATGGATAATTGTCAGACTCCGTTTTCTTATTTATTTTATTCGCGTTTTTCATTGTTAATTATGCATTGTCAATTGTCAATTCACCTAAGAATATCTTCTGGAATACACTCTTTTTTAAACCTTCCAAATCTAGCATCTTCTATTGTAATAACACTACTAATGTTTGCGTTCAAAATACCACATTATAGTGTTTACAACAACAAACGATGTAAAATGGGTTTCTATGTAATTAATGTAATACAAACCAAACAATTTTATCACTGAAAATCAACCTACCTTTTTCTTCTCAACAAACACCGACACCAACAGCCCAACACCCATTATCACATCCACCACGTTCCAAAGTTCTCTGCCCAGAGCAATAATAAGCATAGGTTGAAACAATATAGCTAATACAAACTATCATTTGCGTTGGCCTACCAATTACTAATTGTAATTTCCAAATTCTATATCAGAAACATATTGAAATACTTCCAACCAACTACCTTCAATTCCATCCCATTCATATTCAAATGTAGTATGATCAATATCGAACATTTTAATTGTATGTTGGGTTACCTTACCCCCAAAATTTTTATTGTTTTCGCTACTCCATTTTAGCCATTTATTGAATTTGTCGTAAATTGTATCACCTTCACCTTTTGCAAATTTTCGCATTGAGTCTGTCAATTCTCCCTTTCCATATTTTTGAAGAAATTGAATGCAAGCATCCTCGTTTACAGCAACCCTACTTTTTCTTTGCCAATTAGGCACTAATTCTTCCTGCGCCTTCATTTCCAAATACTCCGTCATCTCCTCACTGAGCTCCTTTAGTGATTGTACAGCTTCGGTTAATTGTTTTTGTCGTGGTGTAAGCTTGAAAGCTGGTTCAGCATCATTTAATGCAGTTTGGGTTGGAGTATTAATTGCATGTTCAATTACAATTTGGTTGCGTATTTTGGATGGAAATAGTATTTTTATAATTATTGAAAATAGACTTTGTTTTCGTGGAATGCATACAAATGCCCATTTAGCTTTGAATTTAACGCCAGCCATGCCACCATTAAAACTTCTACAATCTTCATAGTTGAAAGGAATTATTTCATTTTCAAGCAAATCAATAAATCCCCATTTCTCTTCTACTTTAACGCCTGCAAGACCCTGTTTGAAATTCTGTATCTTTTCGTATTTGAATGGAATTATTTGCTTGAAATTTTTACTTACTATCCCCCATTTCCCATTTTTTTTTAATTGTATCATCCCATTAACACAATAAACCCCAGCAGATTGAAATTCAATAGGAATCGTCCTTTTATTATTTTTGTTGATAAAACCGTATTTACCATTCAGTTTAACTAAAGCTCTATTTTCATTAAAATCATACACTTTATCGTATTGCATTTTTATTCTTAACTTTCCAGTATTGTCAACGTATCCATAGTGAGAACCATCAATTGTAGCCCATCTCAATCCATTCTTTGATATTTTTGAAACTTGATAATTGTTGATGTTATTTGATAATTGCGTAAATTGATTTTTCTTTTTCGTAATCAGCTCAAACAATCTAAATATCAAATGAAAACGCCCGTCATTACCTAAATTAATTGAGCTTATTTGATTCCCATTCCTATCAATAAAGGTGCGTTTATTCAATTGCTTTACCTTGGAAGCACCATAAGAAAAGTTGGAAACTTCATCATACATAAATGAGACCCTAACTTGACCGGATTTATTAACAAAGCCCCATTTCCCTTTTGAGTTGACTTTTGCTCTACCCATACAGAAATCACCGGCATCGTCATACTGAAAGTCAATCACTTCGACACCAAATTCATTAATATATCCCCACTTTTGATTAAATCTAACCTTTGCCAACCCCTCATGAAAATCACCTACCTCATCATATTTAAACGAGGAAATCATTCTAATTCTTAGACTTTCATGCACTCTATTTGAAATGCTGATATGCAACAGATTATAGATTCGTTTTATATTCATAAATAACAATAGATAAAATCAATTGATGTAATACGCTGATTATGAATTATGCATTTGTATGTGATTCACTTCGAACCGCTTACAATTTCAAATTTTTAGTTTTGAATTTCACATTGCCATCTTTAAAGGTATGTTTATAGGTATATACAATTTTCTTTCCTGTAATATTCCCATTTCCATCTTTCAGTTCCACTTCATCCTTACTAATTTCTTCAATAGATACTGGCGAAAAATCACCTGAAATATACTTCATTAAAAAGATTAATCCTACTATTAATAACAATAGTAATGCTATAGTAATGAAACTATTGTAATCTACTGCTGAGCTTTCCATTTTCATTTTCTTATTTTATAGTAATATGTTTATTGGCATGCTTATCCAAAGAATTTATTGGCTAAGCATTATTTTACATCTCTATCTTCTTCACCCGACATCCAAGTATAATATGTACATAGAGCTATTTTAGGGTCAGATTTGTGTCTCATTCGTTTTTCTTTATACAGATACTTAAAATCATCCTCTTCGGAATGGAATAAATAAATTTCCTTTAGTGTTTTAATACTCATTTCAGCAATAGATTTGGCTAAATCAAAATAATCACGTCCAAAAGGAGTAAAACCTATTCGTTGATAACAGTTTGTATCGCAAAGTTCTTTTATCAACTCTTTATCTGCTTTACTAAAATTATTCAGTGTCGGTTCAAAAATCAGGTTCATATCATACACATTTTTTCCATGGCTTTCAGTATTGTTTTTCTGTATATCCATTTCAGCACTTACAAACAATGCATCCAATGTATTTTCGTACTCCCATATACTAGTCATTTTTACAAAAATAGTTATGCTACCAGCAGTGAAAGAATGTTCATGCTTAGATTTAACCTCTGATACATTCACAGCAGTAGAATTGTCATTATCTAAAATATATGCTTCACTACTAAGCTCCTCAAAAATCTCTCTTCCGCGAATGACATCTGCTGAAGTATTAAAATTCTCCATAAGTACATTGATTTACAGTATTTTATTCAAATTATTAAACCAGATGAAACGAAAGTTCGTTTTATTCATATTTTCTTTCAATTCAGAAATTAAGCTGCTAAATACATATACAACTAATTTCATAAGTCTAAATTAGGGCTCTTATTGCTGTAACTAGCTAATATAGATTGCGTTAGTCTTATGTCGATAAGTCCGATATTATAGACATTTTTCTCTAATTTCAACGAATGTCTTAAGTCAGCAATCGCACCATCATAATCCATTAGTTTCAGTTTAACCTCTGCTCTAATTAAATAACTACGAGAACAATGGGGTTGAAGCAAGAGTGCATTGTTTAAATCGGCTAATGCATTGGTATTGTCATTGATAATCAAATATGTAAGTCCTCTTTCGACTAATAAATCATCATTTTTAGGATATATTTCAATAACTCGCGTAAAATCAGCTATTGCGCCTTCATAATCTTTTATTTTCATTTTTAACGATGCAGATTCCATATATCCAAATTTGTCGCGAGGATATGCTTCCATCAAATGTTTATAATCAGCTATTGCACCTTCATAATCCAACATTTCTGTTTTTATTTTTGCTCTCCTTCTATACCCATCATAGCTTATTGGGTTAATCTTAATTGCATTAGTAAAATCTGCAATGGCATCCATATTATCATGAATTTGCATAGACTTTATTAATCCTCTTTCGAGAATAGCTCCTTCATAATTAGGATTAATTTCTAACGCTTTAGTAAGATCAAATATACCACCTTCTGCGTCATTTAACTCGCCCTTATTACATCCTCTATGAAAATATAGAGTTGCATCATTCTGATTAGTCAGTGCCTCGCTTGTATAACTTAACACATTGTCAAGTTCATACGAACTTGTTGATATGGACTCATCGAAACTATCAGCAATAACTTTAGTTATTCTATATCTTTTTGAAACAGCAAATTCTAAAATACTTTCACCAACATTCTGTAATTTAGTTTGGATTGTTTGTACAAAATTATTTTTATCACCATCATGAAAGCTAGTATCCATTGACTTTGCATACAATATGATCTCTTTTGCGCAAGTTCTTAAATCTGAATTATTTTTCATGTAAGCAAGTCGTTCATCACCATAATTATTCTCTATTGCCGATTCATAATTTGCAATAGCACCATTCAGATCATTCAGAAAGTCCATAGAACTCCCTTTTAAATAATATGCCTCCGTATATTGCGGATAAATTTCAATAGCAATATTTAAATCAATTATTGCAGAATCGAAGTTTTGTAAACAATAATTGGCATGTGCTCTACTACAAAAGACTTCAGGAAATTCAAACCCCAACTCAATCGTTTTAGAATAGTCAAGAATAGCTTCATTGTGTTTTCTTAATTTGCTGTTGCATTTAGCTCTTAAGTATTGAAAATATAGGACTTCTGGACAGATTTTTAATGCCTTAGAATAACTATTTCTAGCGTCGTTGAACTTATTGCTTCTGAATTGTTCATTACCTTTTATCCAATGAGAAAATGCCTGTTTAGGTATTTTTTCCATCTTATCTGTCAATTTCATCACATTAACTAACCATTTGTTTTGTTCTCCAAGCATATTCCCTGTTATAAAACAGGATTCCAGAAATACATCATATAACTGGGCAGCCTTATTAATTTCCTGGCAATAGTCAACCCAATTGCCCTCTACCAATTCAATATCACTTGCCGACTCTAAATGATTTTCGGCATCTTGTAAATAATTAATCAGATCGTTTATATGCGTATTTAAATTCATGTACAATTTTTTATATAGGGTTTAACAATCTCAATTAGCTGACATTTTAATCTTATGTCATCTTCTTATACAATGTAAGTTTTCTAGCGTATTAGCCTATTTATAAAATAGCTATATTACCATAGGAAAAAGAATGTTCTTGTAAGAACTCTTCTTCAGAAACATTCTCCGCAGCACAATTATCATTATCTAAAACACTAGCTTCACAACAAAACACCTCATTTTTGCCCTTATTACTTCTTTCTCTGAACTGTTTTTTTACTAATAAATTGATTTGCAATATTTTATATGAATCTTTAATTTCAATGCCATGGAAGCTTATTGTATTCAGTCATGAATTTCTTAAAACCTTCATCGCCCAACAACTCCTTCTTTTTTTTGAAGTATGCCGATTCAATGTCCTTATCTTCTTTGAAAACATAAGGTAAACGACTAAAGACATTCACATCTTGATTGATAAGTCCCACAAACTTTTCCAAACTATAAATACTAAAATCAGAAATATGAAGAGAATCTGGCGAACGGCTAATCACTTTATCAAAAACATCTTCGTCTTTTTGTAAATCAGAACTCAAGAATCTAAAAATGCAGGCATCTTCCGCAGTAAAATCAAGTACTCTCAACACAAAATTCTTATCTTCTTTTAATCTTTTGGATAGGAGGGAAAAAGCTAAAAAGTTTTGTTTGCAAGCAATAACAGCAAATTCTTCATTATCCCGCAAATCTCCCATATAGCGTATCATACAACCATCTTCCTCCAAAATCTCAGTAATTTTGTAATCGTTTCCCTGCCACAAATCAAACTCTACATATTTGGGCTCTAGACCATTATTAGTCAATGCAATTTGATCTCTATCGTAAACATCTGGAAAATGAATCACCGGATATGTCAAGTATCCCTTCAATCCGTTTTTTACAAATTGACCTCCAACTGCTCTTTCGTAGTTCCAATTGCCACTTAAATCATCACTGCTTCTAAATTCAATTAGGCCATCTACTCCTAAATTCAAGTCGCTGCAATCATCCAATAAACCAACACCGTTATTCGTAAATAAATTGTAAATTTGTCGACCAAATTTCTCTAATACAACCAACCCATTATCACTATCTTCTTCAAAACTAAGTTGCTCAATATCAGTAAACAATTCGGGATAATGTTTATAATCAGCCAGATTAAACTCTTCTTTTCTGCTAAAAAAGAAGATATGTTTTGGCAATGCATTTTGATTTTCAAGTACACTCACTATTTGATCTCTGCTCAAAATATCCAAGTCAATTTCATCAAGACTACCAGTAATAGAATACTTTTTATTTAAAGCTTTAACTAATTCTGTTGAAAATTTAAAGTCTGAAGCGAGCATTTGAAAAAGATAAGCACGCAAATCAAAAAGATTCGGCTCCTTTTTTGTTAATTCATATTTTACCATGTCAATTAAATGTTTATCAGACAATTATATATAAGCCTGTTTCTCAGAGAAGGTAATGCTTCAAACTATATTCTCAATAATATCCACCATCGGATTTTTTAAAATCATATCTTTAGAGAGTTGATTATAAAGCTCATTACCACATTCTATTGTGTCGAAAATTGAATCATCAGCCATAAAACGCATTGGTCTAATCGATGGTGGTGTTTCGAATCTAGTTTTCACAAAATACTGTTCGTCAATTCCCAATAAATATAATTCTTTCAAAGTTATTTTATCTTCAAAATAGGTTTGAAGATTGTTTTTACTCAGTTTCGTATAAATATACCCACTGCCATTCAAGCAAAAGCATTTGAGATATAGAATATTTTCTACATCTTTTACAATCTCTAAATTAGGACCTTCGCTATGAATAATGGCTTTATATTTTGTTTTAGTGAATTTCATGACATGTTTTTTTATTATTGATTTTAAAGGAAGTCAACCATTCTAATATTAGACCTCACATTCTTTTTAGTTAAGCAAAAGTATTTTTCAGTTACTGCATAATCTTTATAATATCTGTTACCAAGAAAAATGTCTTCAAATACCCCTTCAAACATCTTGGTATCGTCGGTACTGTTAATAGTATTTTGGACATAACCATCGGAGTATATAATGTATGGCTGAAGTTTATTGGCTAGGAATAGTTCTTTCACCGTAATTTCATCTTTAAAAAACGATATCAATGACAATATATTTAAGGGTGTACCAATATCACCAGAATTATCTGACAACAATCCCATCAGAAAATACTCTTTTGTAGGATTCTTTGCTTTTGGATGCAGAATAATTTCTTTGATATACAGCAAATTACCTTCGCCGTTCAAGATAACAATATCCTTTTTTGTATCATCTTTTGCCCTATTGCCTAGTGTGTCAAAATAGATCCCATTACCTTCATTGGATAATTGAGCATACTTTTTATCACCACAGTTCAATGTGTTGAACAATGCTTCATTGTCTTGATAACGAATAACATAAACTTGGTCATTTCCTGTCCCTTTCCTATAAAGATAAAAAGGTTTATCCTTGTTAGCCAGAAAAAGTTCCTTTAAAGTAATCTCATTTTTAAAAAACAAAAACAGAGATTCAAGATTTAATCCTGTACATAATTTATTGTTGCTGTCATTTATAAGGCACTCAATATAGTATTTATTAGTGTGAATTTTAGGTTTCCCATTATTAGCATGTTCCCTGATAATAAGTATATTACCATCACTATTCAAAATGCTTAATGCCTCATTCATTCTTTTAAGTTTCATGATTTCTTATGTTTAATATTGATTTAATTATTTAGTTTTCTTCGTATTAACTTCGTATTCTATTCCTTCAAATTGAAAACTTGGTAAGTTACTTTTATTTTTCGGATTCAATTTTACTGCCATTGCAAAATCTAAATCAGCACCCTTGTTATCGTTGATTTCAAGTCTCGAACTACCCCTGTTGAGATATGCGGCATCGTTTTTAGGGTCAATTTTTATCGCTGCCGTAAAATCAGCAATTGCAGCTTTGTAAGCTCTTAGATTGCAATTGTAAGCTCCCCTGTTGCAATATGCATCCGATAGATTGGGATTATACTTGATCGCCATTGTGCAATCTTCAATGGCAGCTTTATAATTTTTAAGAAGATATTTTTCAAAACCCCTATTGCAATAAGCATCTGGATAATTTGGCTTCAGTTTTATTGCCATTGTGTAGGCTTCAATTGCTCCTTTGTGGTCATTTTGAGCACTCATTTCTAACCCTTTTTTAAAATAACTTTCTGGGGTGGGCTTGCAACCCGATAAGGTTGCGAATATAATCATAATAAATATCGGAAATGCTGCTTTCATAAATTAAATTTTAAATATTGATTTTAAATTGAATAATTTTGTACTCGATACGTCAAAAGCCAATCCTGTTGCCTCCTTTTTTGGTAAACTTTTCACTGTTGCAAAGCGCAGTTATCTGAAGTGTATCAGGAACTGTACCACTCAGTACCTCTTCCATGGTTACTTTACGCACTATGTTATCAATTTCACCTCCCGAAAATGAGAATTTTGCTGCCAATGTTTTTGCATCAGCATCTTCAAGCCAAGGAAGTTTATTTTGCCATATTTTTTGCTTTGCTTCGGTTGTTGGTTTTTTAAATTCCACTTTAAAGAGGAATCTGCGCTCGAAAGCATCATCCAAATTTTGAGTTAAATTGGTGGTAGCTATTAATATACCGTCCAATTTTTCCATTTCTTCCAACAAGATATTTTGCATCGCATTTTCGGTTTGTGCCACATTAGAATCTGTGCCCTCTTTGCGTTTTCCAAAAATGGCATCCGCCTCATTGAAAAGCAAAATGGGTTTTAATGGTTGATTGTTACAGAGTTTTCTGTAATTGGTGAAAATCTCCTTTATCTTCTTTTCACTCTCACCAAACCACATCGATTTTGATTGACTTATATCCACATGTAGAATAGATCTACCACTTTGTTTTGCCAATTGATAAACAGTTTCAGTTTTTCCAGTGCCTGGTGTACCATAAAATATAGCAGCTACCCCTTTGGACAATGACTTCTCTTCCAAACGCTTTTGGAGGTTTGTGAAACTTGTTTGCTCCAAACTTTGTTGCAAAAATTGTACTTGGTTATCCAATTCCGCATCAAAAAACAAACTTTTACTTACAATTTTATCGGGGTTAATCAAGTTATTGGCCTTGTCTTTTTTTAGAAAAAGATCTACATCTTCACCCAGAAAAAGGTCTTTACCCTTAGCAGTTAAATTAAGGATCATGTCAGAAGCAAAATTACCTGCCTCTATCTCAATTAAATCCAATTCAAATAGTCTATTTTTTTGACTAGTAATTTCACGCGTTTTTTTTAATCGTAGACTAACACTCGAATAAATGTCAGAAAGTGTAATATCCACCCCTGTCCGTCCTGAGTTAACCACAAGGTCATTGCACATTTCGTAAAACAGTATTCGATCAGCCTGATTAATATTCAACGTTTGTACTTGCGCCACAACATTCACTTGATTGTGTTGTTCCTCTAACGACTCTACCATTTCAGCTAGTTCGCGCGAATTAAATTCTTCGCTACTACGTTTATCAATTAATTTGGATACTTCGGCCACAAATTGATAACTATCCCACGCAGCTTCGATTTCTATTTCGGGCAATGATTCATTACTGAAGATAGCATCGGTTAATTCCACTGGAATACTGTATTTGAATTTCAAGATTTTAAATTTTGAATTACAGTGCATGTATTCTTTATGCAGCAATCTAAGCTCCAGCAATACATCAATGTCTTTCTGAAAAACCAGTAGTTCAATAAATTCAGTTCTCAGAAACCGTTGCAACTCTCTGAAATTAACGCCATAATGTTCTTCGTTACAGTTAATGTAAAAAATAAGAATAAACAACATTGCTTGCGTGTTGTTGCAACCAAGGTAAGCAGCCACTGATTGAAAGTTTACTTCCAATTCACTGATGGTAATTTTATTCAATTTCGAATGATCCAGTTTTTTGGCTGCATCATTGATTAAATCAAAAATAGAGAAACTTGTTTTTTTAATTTTCGCCATGGCTTTTACTTCAGCTTTTCTTTTTCTTTCTATTATATTTAATATCTCTTGTACCTCCGTTTGCAGTAATTCAGCCTTATTATCTGATGCAAAATAATATTTCATTACTGAAAATGCAGCCGTCCTTATTGCCTCGGCCTCGGCTTCATCAACTTCAAAAGTTGCCCTTACAGCATCGTTACTAGCATATCTCCATTCATTTTTATAATCGTCTGGCATTAATATCCCCAAAAGTATCTCTACTTTTTCAATAAACTTCATGGGTTGTTTTTTGGACATTATAAGTTAGTTAAATTTAATATTCAATAGCACCTGCTTTCACATTTCTGTCTTTTCAAATCTTGGCAAATTATCCTCTGTCAAAAGTTTTGTTAGCATTTTGTATGTATTTTCCCATTCCAAAATATTGATTCGTTCAGAATCAGTATGTTCATAATCATAACCAATACTAAAATTCACACCACAAATATCTTGGCACAGATAACAAATATCAGTAAATGAACTCCTTCCTGCATCTTTGTATGCACCATCGGTTTTTAGAGTAATAAAATCCCTAAAAGCATCCGAACCAACTCGGTAACATTTAAAATCCGAACCATTTCGTCTGTCAAGTTGTATCATAAATTGATGCTCATTCAGTCGGTCGGCAATGTCTGGAAAATTTGCAATCAACCAATTGCTGCCTTGTCCACCATGCTCTTCACCATCAGTAATAAGGATAGAATGTCCTGAATTGCGCAACAACCATATAATAGCACATCCTGCTCTATCGTCTGCACCAATGCCACAGCCGGATTTGGCACCTTTGAAATAATTTCCATCTCGAACAATCTCTTGTTCCAGTTCTTTTCCAGTATAGCATTTATCCCATACTGTATCTGCATGTGCCACCAATACCACTTTATTCGCTCTGCTACCTTCAATGTACAGGAACCGTTCCTTGGGATTGAGCTGGTTTTCTTTAAAAACAACTTCTCTCTTTTCTGTTACTTCCAACCAACGAAATTTATTAAATACCCCATCCGAATTCCATAA
>JAIFKQ010000026.1 GCA_020049515.1 Paludibacter sp.
TTAATGAGCCAACATTACATAAAAACGACCGTCCGTAACTTCAATAGTTTTTGTAATATCATTGGGGTTTTCGAAAACCAGTGAGTTAAAAGTGCCCGCCACTTCATATTTCACATCATCCCATTTTGTTATGGTAAAAGTGCCGCTTTTCCATCTCCACCACGCTCCACTCTCATCTTGATAGCCAGTGTATGTAGAAGTGTAGGTTGTAAGACCTTTAGTCCCAATATTTTCAGCAAACACAATAATTGCTGATTTCTTTTGACTTTGTTCATTCACAAAATTACCACTAATGTTGGCTCCAGCTCCATTGCCATCCGACATAGTAGTTGTTCCGCTGAGTGCCACTCCATTTACAGTGCATTTAAAATAATAAATTACCACTGCTGATATCATCGGTCTCAGCCTTGTCACAAGAACTCATAACAGCTATTAAAATGCATACTGGAATAAAAAATTTAAAAATTGATTTCATGTTGATTTTTTTAATTGTTTTTTTTTGTTGGGAAAATTTTAAATACGAATAGACAAGTCCATACCTTGTCTATTCTAAATAATTTTATTTGCTTGTTTTATACTTCGATATTTTCTTTCCATCAAACAGAAGGAAATAATCGCCAGTACTGTCAAATCTTGGATTGCTGCATTTCAATTTACCCAACAATTCGCCATTATTTAAATCAACACGTACAAATTCATTCAGATCCATTTCCGATTTTCCAGTCCACACAATATAGGCATCGCCAGCAAATTCGCTATAGATATTTTTATCCGTGGAAACAGAGAAATTCTTCTTTCCCATTTTTGTAAATGACGCTACCCCTTCTTTTCCCTCTACTATTATTTTTCCATTGTCAGGAAAAATAAATGAAGCATCAGCTATATCCTTACTTCCATAATCAGCACTACTAATCATTTGTCCATCAAGAGGATTGATTATAATTAAGTTCTTTTGTCCACAAGCAAATATTTTATGGTCTTCCATCAACATATTACAAACAGATTTTTTAAACTTGTCATCTTTTGCAAATTTATCCGAATTCCAAAGCATTTTTCCAGTTGCAATATCATAAGCACGAATATCGGATTCTCCTTCATATTCATATTTTACTATTGAAGTACTACCCCCCTGAGTATTAGGAGTATATTTTTCTTTACGGATAACACCCCCAAACTTAACTAACAATGTGTTGCCAACAACCACCATATTACTAACAATATCACTGCCGCTTAATTTTTCAGTTTTCCAAATAAGATTTCCGGTGTTAATGTCTAACTTTTTGATCGCTTTTTCGCCTTTCGAGAAATCGCAAACAAAAGCAGCGCCCTTATCAGCCACTGGGAATGCGCTTCTACCAATCTCTTGAGTTGCCGACAAGCCTAAAGTACAGGTTACATTATCGAAAGTGGTTTCCCACAATTGTTTACCAGTTGCCATATCCAGCACCATAATGCCTTCGGTTATAACAAAAACTTTTCCTTCTTTGGCTATTACTTTCATCATCATATCAGGTTCACCACTTGGAAGCAATTCATTACATAAATGCCTCAATGCCTTAGCAGTTAACACTGTCGACCAATTATTTCCACCTGTAGCCTTTACAGTTATAAGTATGTCAGTACCTTTGCCAACTGCACTTCCGCCTCCACCCATAGCGTTTAACATTTTGCTTTTGTACTCAAATGATAATTCAACATGTGTGTTCGTTACTTCATCAGTGCAAGATGTACCATAAATAGATTTTGAATTTATTTTAGCAGCTTTTTTCTTCTCTGGCTTCAACATTGCTTCGGTAACTGAACTGATTATTTCGCCATTTTTCGCATTCAGAAAAGCAGATGAAACAGAATCGGCCTTCGGTTTTTTGTAAATTACTTGTACCAAAGTTCCTTCCTCGTTCTCAATCATTAACCATTTTACCATCGATTTTATTTCCAATGCATTTTTTACATTGAATTTCCAAATTGCGGTACCTGTTTTGCCATCAAGCATTTCCAAATTCTTCATATCACCCACCAATACCAACGACAAATCGTGATTATAGGTTCTGAAAGTTGGGTTTAGGGATGATTTTGTTTCCCACTCTTTTTTAAATTCGGATTGAGCTTGACACACGTCAAAAAAAAATGTGCTAAGCACAAGACACATAAGAACTTTTTTCATTTTGTTTTTTGTTTTTTAGTCACCTACTCATTTCACTTTTCGGCTGCCGCGTTAAATTTTAATTCTTTGCTGCAAAAATAATACAACTCATTCAACCATACCATTTTTATTAGGTTGACCATCTCCCACTTTACAGAAAGTGCAACATATTAATACTGAAAATTGGTATTAAGAGATATTTTTAATCTAATCATGTATTTTTATACAAAAAAAAAGGACAGCATCTGCTGTCCTTGTAAAATTATATATACCGTAATAATATTAGTCTATCAATTAGCCACTTGCGTATTAACTTTCAAAAATTCAGTTGGAGTACAACTGGCATGTTTCTTAAAAGCTCTGTAGAAAGAGGATGTAGAATTGAACCCCGATGCTGTTCCAACCGATTCTATTGTAAGCTTATTTTTATCAAACGAAAGTAATCTATCTTTTGCAAATTCAATACGATATGAATTTATTAAATCAAAGAAGTTCATTTCAAACTTACAATTTATGGTCAATGAAATATTGTGTGAACAAGCTTTTAAGTCGCTCGAAAACTTGGTCAGGTTGATGTTTGGATCCAGGTAGGGTTTTTCTTGTTTCATATAGTCGCAAATTTTCATGTAGTTTTCGTTCATCTCCATCTCCGTTAATTTGTATTTCCCTACAGACCCTTTTAGCGCTTGAATTTCTTTGCATCGTGGCTCTTCATTTTTTAGGAAGCGCTCCAGGGGCTTGGCGTTGGCTTGCAAAGTACAGTATTCCGTATCCGAAAGGATGGCGCTGTGGTTGAAAGCGTAAGCTACCACGTAGATATATACTGTCATAATCATGAGCGGAATGCCCGAGTATTCCAACATGGGACTGGGAAATGCGGCGTAACAGATAATCAGGACTACGTTGAGCGTGGTGATAAGGACTACGAACCAACGCACGTAATAAACTTTCGTCATTTCATCATCGGAGAAAAAATCCAAGGCGTTTTTCCTGTACTTCTTGATTTTGACCAAGGCCACGATAAAGTAGGCCAGCATGACCAAAACAAACAAGTTACTAAACATCTCCTGGTCGGCAGGATAATGGCCATTGGTTAACCCTTGTAGATAAGTGGTTTGATTTGATAGGGTGAGTTTTGAAAATGAATACGCATTGTAGATTTCAAACAAAACAACCAGTAGGCAAAGTCCATTGAGTACGCTCAGCCATTTATACCGTTCTCCCATCATGGTGCACACATAGGCAAACACCAGAGGACCATACAGCATGCTGGAGGATTGAAACAAAAAGAAGAAATAGGGCACATCGAATACTACCTCCGATTGAATCAGAATATTACTAATAAAGTTAAGACCCGGGTTTAGAATAATAAGTGCCAAAATGATATTGGCATTCGAATTGTTCTTTCTAAACAATAATATGAATGTGAGAATTAAAACATTCATCAAAGTGAATGCGTTGAATAACAGGTAGAACTGGTTCATAATAATAATTTTTTGTGCAAAGATAAATAAACTTTATATCATGAATAATATAATTGAAATAGATACAAATAATTTATAAATGATTCAATGTAAAAGTTTTAGAAGTGTTGCACAATACTTTCAATACTGTTGATGAAGAAGGTACGGAAGCTGCTGCCATTTCAGCAATAATAATTGAATCTGCTTCCATGCCCGATTATCCGATTTTCACTTTCTACAAACCCCGTAAGTTTAGCGTTATCTGGTTGTCATGTTGTTGGCAAAGCGCGTCTTCGCGACATCGGGTGGGAAACAAGGCTCTACCTTGCTAATGGAAAGCAGGTGGTACATGCCTATTTTTATCGGTGAGCTTTCTATCTAGGCCCGTCCAACAGGATATGTAATTTATTAGATGTTCGAAAGGTGGGCGTTGCTCGTGGATAGAAATAAATCCCCACAACGCTGCGTCCAGCTTTCTAATAAGGAATGAGGGGTATATCCGGTAGGACGGGGGTTGCGGCCTTGGCTAAATTATCAGGCCACACTTGCTACCTATTTTCAATTCATGCAAATAGATTAGATTTATAACACAACAAGCATCAGTTTATCTATCTGCATTCGATATCGTTAATAATTGGTTTAAATATTAAATATAAAGACATTATTTTCCAGTAATTATATACTTTTACATGCTTTTTATTGAGGCTGTTCACTGTACGTAGTTCTAATTTAGATTTTTCATTTATTTCAATGCGCAATTCCAATCAACATTCTGGCATACACAAAGTGACCCTTGCCGGACTTATTGTAACTTTGGGGATAGTCTATGGTGATCTCGGCACCAGCCCCTTGTATGTATTCAAAGCCATTCTGTCGGGCAGCAAAGAGATCAGCGAATTGCTGGTGCTCGGTGGAATTTCCTGTATTTTTTGGACCCTTACACTCCAAACCACTATCAAGTATGTGTTTATTACGCTGCGAGCTGACAACTACGGTGAAGGTGGTATTTTTGCATTGTTTGCACTTCTGAAAAAGAAATCCACACTTGTAGTTCTGATCACCATGATTGGCGGCAGTGCATTATTGGCCGACGGAGTTATTACGCCAGCCATTACAGTAACATCGGCCATTGAAGGGCTTAAAATGATCTATCCAAACATTCCGGTTATACCATTGGTATTGCTTATTCTGGCTATATTATTTTCATTTCAGCATTTTGGCAGTAATATTATCGGCAAACTTTTTGGACCAGTAATGTTAGTTTGGTTTTTGATGCTGGGCGTATTGGGCATTGCTCATATAACTACCTTACCACATGTTTTGGTGGCTATTAACCCTATATATGCCTTCAGGTTACTGATTGAATATCCGAGTGGTATTTTATTGCTTGGAGCTGTATTTTTGGCCACCACTGGTGCAGAGGCTCTCTATTCAGACCTTGGACATTGCGGCATAAAGAATATTCGTATCTCTTGGTTTTTTGTCAAGACAATGCTTGTGCTTACATATTTTGGGCAGGGAGCCTGGGCGATGAATCATCCGGATATTGCCAAAACAGTGAATCCGTTTTTTGGTGTAATGCCCGATTGGTTTTTGCTTCCTGGAATTATTATCGCCACTGCAGCTGCGGTTATTGCTAGTCAGGCTTTAATAAGCGGCTCGTTTACATTGGTGAGCGAAGCCATTTCGCTCAATTTTTGGCCTAAGTTCAAAGTCAATTATCCAACCGTAATTAAAGGTCAGGTGTATATTCCGCTTGTCAATTGGTTTTTGTGGATAGCCTGTTCTTTTGTGGTTATATTTTTTGGCAGTTCCGAAAAAATGGAGGCTGCTTATGGGCTTTCCATTACCATTACCATGATCATGACTACCCTGCTGCTTTCTTACTGGCTGCCATCCAAAGGCCCAAAGAACATTTTCAGGATTGCGATTGTATGTATCTTCCTCAGTGTGGAGAGTGTATTTTTGATAGCCAACCTTAACAAGTTCATGCATGGAGGTTGGGTTAGTATATTGATAGCGATGTTCTTTTTTGTAATGATGTATGGTTGGTACTATGGCCGAAAAATCAAAAACCGCTATATTACCTTTACCAAAATTGATAAATACCTGGATCAGTTTCGCGACCTGCAGAATGACATCAGTATCCCCTACCTCAGTGCCAATTTGGTTTATATCACCAAGTCGGATAAGCCTATGGTAATTGAGTCAAAGATTATTTACTCCATCTTTCGCAAGCACCCAAAAAGAGCAAATACCTACTTCCTGCTTCATGTTGAAGATGATGATGCACCGAACACATTCCAATACACCGTCGATCAGATACTTCCGGGCACTTTAATCAAGATTAATTTTAAACTCGGCTTCAAGATTGAACGCAGAATCAACCTTTATTTCCGTCAGGTAATTGAGGATATGGTAGCCAAGGGAGAATGGAGCCTCGAAAGTCCGTTTGAATCAATGCGCAAATACCATATAACTTCCAACTTTTTGTTTGTAGATCTCGACCGCATCCTAACCGTGGACTACAAACTACCAGCTGCCGAAGGTTTTATAATGAATTTGCATAATATTATTCGCAACATCAGCAACAATGACATCAGAGCTCTGGGGCTGGATTCTAGCTCTACCATTTCGGAGAAAATACCAATTTTAATTCCTCAGTCTGCAACTGACCGTATCAAAAGCGAAGTGGTTCTTTTTCCTGAAAATGAATAGAAACTTTAGTATCTTATTTTATTAGACAAAAAATGAAGACTTTACTTGTGATAGTAAAGCCTTCATTTTTGTTTAAATACTATTTTACCGCATGCTCCCCTCTCGGTTTTATTGTTATGGAGCCTACGTTGAACTAAACGCATGTTACCGCAACATGGGATCTAAGCACTTTACCTTCCACAACCACCTTTACTTGCTGAAATACGGGTAATTATGTATCCATGTACTTACAATATATTGCTTCTAAAATTGTAATTTTGTTCCTTCAACTTATATTCAGACCAAAACAACAAAAGCGAGAAGCCCTCGCAATGGCAATAGTCAATGAAATAATAGTTTTGGGAGCTTCCCTTAGTGGCAATTGTTAACCGAATAATGCTTATGGGAAGCTCCCGCAAGGGCAAATAATAATGAAATTATGGATATGCTACACTACTTAATGAACAAGAACTGACCGCCTGACCCTACAAATTTCGGATAGACATAGTAATTGACACATCCAGCCGGAAATGTAATTGATTAGATGTCGAGAAGATAAGCGTTGCTCGTGGGTGGGATTTATTTCTATCCGCGATAGCAAATCCCAAAAACGCGGCGTCCAACTTTAGAATAAGTAATTAGGGGTATATCCGGTAGGACGGGGTAGTTATACCCTCTGGAGAGAGCATATCCGTAAAATTAATTTTCTATTTCATTGATATATAATGAGTTATAAATATTTCTATTTTTACCGTGATTCTTTTGGAAACGGGGCTAATTTTTGTACCTTTGCCCTGAACATCAAAGTGCTTTTGTTTTGTTAATTTGATTATAGGGTGGGAGCTGGTTCGCTTGATTGTCTCCCATTATTTCTTCTACAAAAATACTTATTAATTATCAGATATATAAGCAAATAGGCTTATATACGCTCACCTAATACTTAGGCTTCCTATTGTAGGCACTACCCAGCAAGGAAGTCTTGGTTGAACTACATTTTCCTTCAATTGGGTATCAATGACCCAGATGTCTCGCTAAATCAAGCCATACTTTTATTTTTTAGGTTTTTGAGTACATTCATTTTTATCTATGTACAACTGCATACGCTCCAGCAAATGAACAAATCGTAAAAAGGATACTGTCAATTAGCATTTCCTTAGTTGTCTGATGTGCCTTTTTGATATATAAAAATGATGAAAAATACAAAAAAGCTACAATTTGATTCGACAACAATTGACCAAGCTTTCTGAAAACTAGAAATAAAATTGGAGACCAGAAACCAATCTATAAAAACGGGGCTTATTGTAACTGCCATAAATTACAAAAAAATTACAAACAATTTTTTATGAAAACGATTTTTCGTATTTATTATTTTCTTTTTTAGCCTTCTCGGCTTTGTATGCACAAACAGTTGGTGGGCTTGATACCACTTTTAATTCAGTTGGGAGAGTAGATGATGTGAGTGGTAAGTATCAATCTGCGTATGCAATGGCCATTCAGCCCGATGGCAAAATCATTGTTGGTGGAAGAAATGACATTTCGGCATCTGTATGTCATTTCATTATGAAGCGTTACAAAATTGACGGAAAATTGGATTCTATTTTTGGCACAGATGGAGTAGTTGAAACAACAATGCACGGCTCCGAAGATGTAATTAATAGTATTGCTTTACAGTCCGATGGGAAGATTGTTGTTGCTGGTACATCTTGGTCGGATATTACTGCTTACGACATAGCCATAGCGCGTTATAACACAAATGGCACACTCGATAACACATTTGGTAATAATGGCATTAAATTAATAGACATACGGGGAACCGATGATAAAATTAATAGTGCATTAGTTATTCAACCCGATGGAAAAATAATTGCAGCTGGTTTTACGCATAATGACATAAGTTATGATTTTATGCTCTTAAGATTAAGCGTCAATGGGTCACTCGATACTTCTTTTGGTACCGATGGTTTTGCAATAACTGATGTAGCCGATTCCTCCAGCGATGCCATTAGAGGAATTGTATTACAACCAGATGGTAAAATTGTTGCTGTTGGATCATCAATCACATCTAGCAACGTAGCTTTTATTGCTGCTCGATATTTATCAACTGGAGTATTAGATTCATCATTTGGAGTATCAGGTTTAGTGATTGGAGTCAATACAGATGAAACAACAGAAGACTCCTATTCTGTATTGATTCAGCCTGATGGAAAAATTATTTCGGTAGGTACACAGCAACGAAATCCTGGTAACTGGAGAAGTGCTCAACTGATTAGATACAATACAGATGGAACGTATGATACTGATTTTGGCAAAAACGGCGTTGTAGTAATTGAAAATATAGAAGGCTATGATGAAATTTATTCTTCTGTTTTACAGCCAGATGGAAAAATCGTTATTGCGGGTAATACCCGTAATAACCATCCTACTTTACCATCGAGAGATTTTTTGCTTATGCGTTTGAATATTGACGGATCATTGGACAGTGATTTTGGAAATGCAGGGAAGATTATAACCGATTTTGGATTTAATAAAGATGATTTTGGTTATGCGATAGCACGACAGAATGATGGAAAAATCTTAGCCGCAGGTTATGTAGGTAATTTATATAGTAATAGTGGTATTGGCATTGCTCGTTATAATACAGAGTTAAATACTAGCATAAAAGAGTCATTTGAATCTATTGGTATGACAATTTATCCTAACCCTGCAAACGATAAAATTACGGTTGTAAATCAAAAGCAAACTGTAGCAGGAAATTCAATTATTTCTATTTACAATATTCATGGCCAACTAATTTTAAAGCAACCAATGCAACTAGAAAAAACTGATATTGATATTAGTAAACTTACAAGTGGATGCTATATTTTAAAGATGAATGATAATAAAACGCTCAAAGTTACTCAATTTATGAAAGAATAACGTAGCTTGATGAATAAAAAAATGTGCTGGTTGTTGAGTTTTATAATTTCAACAACCAGCTCATTACAACAGACTTAATACATTATTTCAACTGATAATTTTACAATATTTTATCAATTAAGGAGTTGTGAAATTAGATTATTAATGGTCTGTTCAAATAAATTAGGGAATAAGGGTAAAATGGAAAATCTTCTGTTTCATAACCCATAATAGAATCAATAGTTCACTCGCAATCTTCCCTTATTTAATCTTAAATGCTTATATAAAACGACATTGAAATATTTATTAGGAATATAATAAAATAACTGAATTGTTATTCAATAAAACAAAAAACTAAGTTTATGAAAAAACTAACTATTTCTCTCACAGCAATTTTATTCTCCTGTATAACCGTGTTTGCCCAGGATGTAGAAGGTTGTACTGACCATCCATTATTTACTCGCATGAAAGGATTTTCAATTACAGAATGCTCTAAAAACTTTAATAAATTAGATACCTACAACGCTGCTGGTGAGGATATTTCTTTTGAAGGATATTTAACTTATATTGATTATACATTTAATACCGAAACTGGACAAATGCCTAGCAATTTTCAGATAATCAAAAATTATCAAGATGCAATAATTTCAAAAGGCGGAAAAAAAATATATACAGATGATAAATATGGTTGTTTTGAATTGAAATCAAATGGCAAGGAATGTAAAATAATGCTTCGAGATTTTTATAATGGTACAAACTTTAAATTGTATGTGTTAGAAATGGAAGCTATGAACCAAGAAATTACAGCCAATACAATATTAGATGCTTTAAATAAAGATGGTTATATTGCATTGAGTATTCTTTTTGAAACTGCAAAATACAAAATACAAAAAGAATCGCTTCCTATAGTTCAGCAAATTTTTGAATTAATGAAAAACAACCTGACTCTTAAAATTAGTATCGAAGGGCATACCGATAATGTTGGAGATGCTGTTAGTAATAAAACTCTTTCAAATAATAGAGCAAAGGCAATTTTTGACGCATTGGTTTCAAATGGAATTGATAAAACGAGAATGTCTTTTGTAGGTTGGGGACAAGAAAAACCAATAGCTGACAATAGAACAGATGACGGGAAAACAAAAAATAGAAGAGTTGAAATAGTAAAAAAATAACGATTCGTTAATAAAGCATATCCAAATAGGATTTATCTGAGCGCAGCTCTGTTAGTGCTTGGTCCGAGCTTTTTTTTCTTATCTCAACTTTTTAAGTCAAGTTCGGAACTGTTTTTCATGGTGTTTAATACCAATTTTGTGAAGGGTGGGATTAGAAATAAATGACATACACGTGCAATGCCCATCATTCGAACATATAATCAATTATATCCGGTTGGACGGGTTAAACCAGCTCCATAACCAACTTCAAAACCTTTAGGGAAAGTCTTGTTCATGAAATTTGAAAAATTAGCCCATTGGCCTTTTATCCACGGCCATGGAGATTCTCCATTTGGATCCGTAAACATCAATGGGTTATTCCTACAATAGATATACCGATTAAAGTCATTCGTCAAGCCAGAACCAACAAAAGGATCAGGAGCTAAGAACCTTGCAAGTATAGGGTCATACAGTCCTGTCCCAAAGCATTTACACTGTTTATTTCCCAAAATCGGTTTTGATTTGCATCCAACAATTTGTTCAAATAGCCGCTCGTGTTGTATTTATACAGCACCGTAGTCAAATCAGTTAAAGTAGTTCTCCTTTCTTTAACTCAAACATCACTTCCAACAATCCTTTTCCTCCAGCATAGTCAATAGCCGAACTATATCGGTAATCTTCTGCACAGTTTACAATCTCTGCCATTACTGGATTCTGGTGGATATAGTTGAGCTTTTGATTGAAATAATCATTCAAATATATACCTTGTACATCATTG
>JAIFKQ010000039.1 GCA_020049515.1 Paludibacter sp.
AATTCTTTGGCGTATAAAATGTTCAAATAACAGCATAAATGCAATAGTTTTATTACTTTTGCAGAAAAAACAGTTTCAAAATGCTACATTGTTCAACAAAATGCAAATATTCCATTTCACAGCAAGCTGAATGATGCAAATACTTCTCCAATGAAAAAAAATCTCCTCTTTTACTCGTTTCTTATTACTTCATCGTCGCTGTTGGCACAAAACACAAACGATGGCTTCTCCAACTCGGTAAATGATTTTTTCACCCCTATTTTGGCAGTGCTAGATGCAGTCTTGTTTTGGGATCCGTTTCAGGCAATGGGAATAGAGTTGGGCAGCAAAGTACCATTTATCATTCTATGGTTAATTTTCGGTGCGTTATTTTTTACTTTTTACTTTCGCTTCATCAACCTTAGAGGGATGAAGCATGCCATACAATTGGTATTGGGGCATTACGACAAAGACTCACACGAGGGCGAAATATCTCATTTCCAAGCCATTTCCACCGCTTGCGCCTCTACGGTAGGCTTAGGAAATATAGCGGGCGTGGCAGTAGCAATTTCATTGGGTGGTCCAGGAGCTACTTTTTGGATGATAGTTGCTGGCCTGCTAGGCATGTCATCCAAGTTTACAGAATGTACATTGGGAGTAAAATACCGAAAAATAAATGCCGATGGCAGCGTGTCGGGTGGTCCAATGTATTATTTGCGCGACGGGCTAGCCAAAAAAGGGTGGAAACGCACGGGTAAAATGTTGGCAATTCTTTTTGCTATCATGGCCTCCATTGGCGCCTTTGGCATAGGTAATATGTTCCAATCAAATCAAGTGGTAGCACAAACCATTGTTACGTTTCCGTCGCTAGCTAACTACCAATTATCCATTGGAATTGTGATTGCTTTTCTGGTTGGCATTGTGATTATAGGCGGCATCAAAGGGATTGCGAATGTTAATGACAAACTATTTCCAATAATGGCCATTCTGTACATTGGCTCTTGTTTGGTAGTTATTGGGCTCAATATTTCGAATACTTGGGATGCACTTAGGTTGATTTTCGATGGTGCCTTTTCGGCCGACGCAGCCAAAGGTGGTTTTGTGGGCGTAATGATTATGGGCTTTAGGCGCGCTGCATTTTCCAACGAGGCTGGTATCGGATCTGCTGCCATAGCTCACTCCACTGTAAAAACCGAACGCCCTGTTACCGAAGGATATGTATCGCTGCTTGAGCCATTTATCGACACTGTAGTGATATGCACCATGACTGCGCTGGTGCTTATATTCACTGGATTATACAGCAATCCCAACAATTTGGCGGGCACACAACTCACCTCGGCGGCTTTTGCTACCGTAAGCCCGTGGTTTCCATACCTATTGCTTCCCACCATATTTTTATTTGCTTATACCACCATCATTTCATGGTCGTATTATGGTGTAAAAAGTTTTGATTTCTTGGTAGGCGATGCTTGCGAAAAATACTTTGGAAAACGAATTTATGCTACCCGCGCTTATCAAGTAGTATTTTTAATTACCACTGCAATGGGCTCTGTATTAAGCTTAAATGCGGTAGTCGATTTTTCGGATATGTTGGTATTGGCCATGGCATTTCCAAATATTATTGGTTTATTGGTGCTCGCCCCAGAAGTGCGTAAAGAGCTGAACGAATATAACTTATGGTTAAAAACTCAGGTTAGGATAAGAAAATAGCGAGCTTTTCTGCTAATGATAAAGATTAAAAGTGCGAGCTAGTTGTAGAGTTGTAATTCTAAAACAAATAGGCACAAAAAATCAGGAGTATTGAATAATACATTCAACCTCCTGATTTCTTTATTTAGGGTCTGCTGAAAAACTATTTAAAACTATGAAATGGTTTAATGTGATTAGCCCCGAATGAAATTCGGGGATGAAATTCGGGGCTGAAATGTATTCATAACGCAGAATTCTGAAGGAGTTCACTGTCATAAATCAATTGAAATTAAACTCCTTCAGCGTTTTTTATACGCACACATTTTAATCCATGGGTTACCACCCATCTAATCATATTAAACTACTTCAGAGTTCTTTGTTGAGAAAATATTCCATTTAATGCATGGATATTATTAAATAGGTTGAAAATTGCGTGCGTTAAAATTTCAAATAACGAATTTATAGTATTGTTATTGAACACAATAATGGTTTTTCAGCAGCCCCTATTTAGAATACTACAATTACCCTCTCGTTCTTTCCAATAAAATAAGCATCATCAATCCCAACAAGATACGCTCCTCTTCGCCAGACTCAAATGCATTGAGTTTTTCAATTTTAAATTTTCGTCCAAAAAATGAAGATTCTTTTTGCAATCGCGCCACCATAGTTCCATTAGGACGGGTTACGATATAGGCAGGATGAAAAAAATAGCCCGTAAAAACACCTAATATTGGAATGTCGCCCAATATGGAATCAAACACTTTAGTCCATGCATTCTCCTCTCGCACAATTAAATCTGGTTGTTGTTTTTCATCGTAAATTTCGTAATGCGCTTTCCATATAGACGCCCAGCCTTTGCGCACAATGCGCCCTACTTCATAGCCGTTGCGATTGGTAAACTTATACGAAGCAGAAAAATCCAGCCAAGTATTGGCCTTAATAGTATAGGTTAACTCCGAGCGATTTTCGTTACTAAACACTTGGACTTCTTCTATCAATTTCAACATTTTTTGGCGCACATAGGCCACCGTATTTTGCTGAGAATCGGTAGCTACAAAATCATTACTAAAAGTGCCTATTTTGAATTGAAGAGAAAGAGGGAAGTTTAAAGAGTTCATAAATTTATTAGTATAATTGATGGAAATAATGAAAATAATCAAATGGGTAAACTAAAAAAGCAACTTTATACACAACAATATCGACATCGACATCAGCAGATATTTTAGCACGGAAAACTTGTTTAGAGCAATCAATAACAAGCTATTAGGCATACACAATTGTCAAATCAAAGACCTACTGCTTATTTCGGCTCAAAAGTAATTAGAATAAATGAGCTGTTGGCTATTTTAAATACTTTTTTTAATTCATTTCTCAAAAAGAATAGTTTTATCCTCACCCCTTGGGCAAAAGATAAAACTATTCGTGCAATAAACAAAAATGATAAATTAATCGTAGGTTTGGTTTTGGTAATTGGTGTTTGGTGAATTTTCAGGTATTAAATTAATTATTTTTCTTCAGTATTGAAATAATTTTTCTATTTAATTTACTAGTGCAATGTTAGGCAATTTGTGACCTATTGAATAATTATTAAGTTACTGCTGTAACAATCTTCAAATCTTCATCCCGATAGCTACCGGGACTTCAAATTAACACAGCTCTAGTACCAATGATCGGATGTTAGCAGTTCTCTTTTCACTTTTGGTGTAGCAGGCAGTCTCTCCATTTCTTTAAGTAAATAATTTGATCTACCTGTTTTGGGTTTTAATTCTCTACGCATGTCATTATCCTTTTTTGTCTGTTGCGAAATCGAGTTTATAGTCCATGTTTTTTGCAGTTCTTCAGGAATTTCGATTTCTTTCACATCCAACAATTCTATTAACACGCCCCACGGTTCAGCAGCATGCTGAATATTTAATCTCAATGACTCATTTATTCCTGCCCTATTCATCAGTACCTCATCAAGCATAAATGTTCCGATGGCATTGCGTATTGCAGTTCTTGAATATTGATAAACAGCCATATTATAATCAAAAACTTTGGTGATAGCATTTTTGGGCTCAACAATTTTATACCACAAAACAGCCTTTACCTTTATACTTATGCCATCTTTAGTAAAAATAGCTTGCTGTCTGAGTTCAATTGTTTTAGTGCGTATATCAACGTGCTTTTGCCTTTCAAAAAATGGAAATAGCCAATAAATACCAGGCCCTTTTACTGCTCTAAATTTGCCAAATCTATAAACCACTACGCGTTGGTTATCCTGAATTATTCGTACGCCCGAGAGAAGAACGGCTGTAACAATGCCTAAATTAATTAACAGTTCCATAGTTTGAGTTTTAATTATTATTCAACAATAAAGAATTTGAAAAAAATAGAAACTAGAATCCGAAAAAACTTTTACTTTAGTTCAGCTCATTTTTAGTGTAAAGGTAACTCCTGAGTAAAAAGATGTGACCCATTTTGGATTTGCACCTGATTAACCCCTTTTTTGGGAACTTTAATTTTCACTACTTCCAACCCATTACTCTTTACTGTCTTTACAATTACACCTTGGTCATCATAAACCGAGATAAAGGACAGACTGTTTACATGAGTTAAATCCGCTATCACTAAACAACCTTGTGTGTAAACATCTACTCCCACGGCTTCAAATTCATCTGAATCCACCACACCCATTTGAGCAAGTGCAGCTTCATTCTGTAACTTTTGCATCTTTTCAATCATAATTAGTTTTTTAAAAGGTTAACAATTTAAACCGACAAAATAAATTTTAGAACACTAAACAAAAATCAATCGTAACAACACATAACCATTTCAGCATCAACCGAGTGTGTCTTTCATTAATAACAACCATAATTCACTGTCGAATAAATACTTGTGCTTATCGTTGAAATTTGTTCTTCACATTAAGTCTATTGTGATTGGCAATAAACAAAAAAATTAGGAACAAATATCTCATTATTATTCCTAATAATGAGATATTTTTAAGAGAATAATCCGAAGTAAAGACTTGATAAATTTTCAATACTTCATCAATTATTCGCTTGTCATTAAACTTGTGTGTTTTTTCATAGTAATAAATACTATTGGAATAAAATGACTAACGCAAACAATTTTATGGCTAAATTTTGATTGAATTATCTGTGTGCGAAATTAGACCAAAATTCAATGCCAATGAATATTACAAACCCTAATAATATGTAGGTGTAAACCCTAATAAGAAAATTGCATGATAATGGAAATTCTTTTTTTTAAAATTACACATTAGCGACAGCACATTTAACTATCTAAATATCAATTGATTTGACAAATATGATTTCTATTGCCCTCGTAATTAAGAATGGTATTGAGAGAATAAGTACCGCAGAAAACAAAATGTTGGAATGAAAAAAAAACGAACTAATTTTGGGGTATGCTTGCTATAACCGAGAGTTAAGAAGAGCCTACAAAAATTTTTATGCTAATAAAGAGTATCCTGTAGTGATTTGCGCATACGAACAAAATAAACAGATAACCAAAATAGAATATATTCTCATTTAATAAGGGAATAGAAAATCCGCGAAGGCAATAGTTTTTAAGATTCTATTTAATTAATGGCAATTCATGGAACAAAAAAAAGGGAAGAAAAGAGGCTTCAAGTTTCAGATACCATATTTTCTGAGAGCACCCTTAGAAGCGATAATAAGCACACTATAAAAATTATGAAAGTGAAAATTATGACGGATGAAGGAGTCTCTAGAATTTTAAATATTTATAGCCATAAAAATAGAATCGGAAAGAAGAAAAAAGAAGAGGCGTACCCATTATAATGTATCCAAAAGAAAGGTAAAAAGGGGATACAACTCCAGATGTACGGAGCCAAACACCAAGACTCATCATTGGCACCATCATTATATAGCCTTTCCAATCGAAAAAAGAAAATAAACAGGGACGATTATTGGCTATGTTCGAAATGCGGTTAATGTGCTTTGTTGAAATTTTAGAAAACATCACCCAATAAAAGATTGCACCGCCTACCAAACTCAGAATCAAATTTAACCAAAGTGTTTGTGGGTATCCAATCATAAACTGTAATCCTCTGATTACAAGAGCTATTCCAGCCACATTCCACACTATAGCGGCCACAAATAGTAAGTATTTTTGGGGAACTGATGGTTTCATAAAATGTAGAATATGACCTGGGATGTTCATAATTATATTCAAAAAAAACCAATTTAGAAAGAAAAAAAAGACATATTATTTAGGAATATACTGATTGAAAATTACGGTACAATATCTAATTCCTGAGTTTCTTGATTCGAAGAATTATCTTGGGCAACTTCATCCTCAGTCTCTTTTAGCACAAATCGCTTGTAATAGGATATTATTAAAGTAGTTACTGGTAGCGCAATAATCATTCCTACCACACCCATTAGCGAGCCCCATACAGACAATGAAAGTAAAATTACAGCTGGATTTAGTCCAGTAACTTTACCCATTACTTTGGGAGTAATAAACAAGTCTTCAACTACTTGTATGGTTAAAAAAACAATGAAAATACCTAACAATATGGAGCCAAAAGACTGACCAGTTTCCGCCGACTGCAGTAAGCCTAGACCCAAACAAGGGATAATGACAATGGATTTTAAATAAGGAACCATGGAAAGTAATCCAATCATCAAGCCCATCAAAATGGCCATTGGCAATTGAATAATACTAAACCCAATTACAAATAACCCCCCCACAATAGTAGCCACCAATGCTTGACCTCTAAAATAGCGGTTCATTCCATTTTCTAAATCGTAAATTATTTCGGTAAACAAGCCGCGGTATTTAGGTGGAATAATGGCAAACCAACTAGCGGTAATCTTTTCATAATCAAGCAATATAAAAATAAGGTATAAAAGCACCACCACCACTACTGCCAATCCAATAACAAAATCCAACGATCCATTAATTAAATCCCACAGCTGTGGAGCCAATTTTTTTACACCACTCATTATGTTTTCATCTTTCAATAATGTTTCAATATTAAGATGCGAAATATAATACATTATCTCATTCTGCCAAGCGGGTGGCAAATAAGTACTTATATTCAAATCTTGCGAATAAGTAACTACCAGCTTGGACAGTTTATCAAACTCGCTGATAACCAAGGGTACCAAATACCATATCAATCCACCCAAAGCACCAAAAAAAAGCAATAATGTACAAGAAATGGCCAATACGCGACTTTTCAGTCTCAATTTATATTGAAAAAAACCCACTACCGGTTGCAACAAATAAGCCAAAAGCCAAGCAATCAGAAAAGGAAGTAAAACATTGCTAAGCCGATGCACCAAAAGAAAAACTAAAGTAAGTACGGCAAGGCCTATTAGCATACGCACTACCCGATCGAAAGTATATATTTTTTTATCCATAATAAAAAACCCTTAAATGGAAATGAATGTAGTAATAGCATTATTTATAGCAATCTATTCGCTAATAACCAATTTTCAACATTGATATAAAATAAGAAAAAAACGGAAAAACATGAAACGCGTAATGCGAAACGCGAGACACAAAACGCGTCAAATCTTTGAAAAACAATCTCTACAAATAGGTTCATATTCGGTCATTTCTCCCAGCAGCACCCTTTTGTTACTATTCACTAGGCGATGCGATACATAAGCCAGCGCACCACAACGCACACAAATGGCGTGAACCTTAAAAACATCCTCGGCAATAGCACAAAGTGCAGGCATGGGGCCAAACGGAACACCCTTAAAATCCATATCTAATCCAGCTATTATAACCCTTATGCCTTGGTTAGCCAACTGCGTACAAACATCAACCAATCCGTCGTCGAAAAACTGAGCTTCGTCTATAGCCACCACATCTACATCGCCCGACATTAGCAAAATGCTTCCTGAGGAATCGACCGATGTAGAACGAATGGAGCTGCGATCGTGCGATACCACTTCATCTACAGAATAACGGGTATCAATTTTGGGCTTAAAAATCTCCACCTGCTGTTTAGCAAATTTTGCGCGTTTTAGGCGGCGAATTAACTCTTCTGTTTTGCCCGAAAACATAGAACCGCAAATCACTTCAATGCTACCACGTTTTTGCTGAATTGGATGGTTACGTTCTGAATAAATCATGTTATTTTGTTGAAAATTAATGTTGCGCTTACACTTTTCTCTGTCGTTTATTGTACCTTTACAGCCGTTTAAAATGACTATAAAATTTTATACTTTAGTAAACATATTAATCGACAAAAAAAGAGGCAATAATAGGATATTCTTAATCAGATTTTTTTTATTGCGTGCAAAGTTAAATAAAATAATACATAAAGAAATTGTTTTTACATAAAAAGATATGAACAGAAAATTATTAGTGACTCTAATACATAAGAATATCCAAGAGCTAGATATGATTACACAGGGATTTATGGAGATGACAGAATTTCCAATGCCCATTATACTTCTAGCGCAAAGAAAAACAGAAGATATTCAATTATATATCAAAGAATTATCTACGTTAAACACTGAAAGTGCAAAAGAGGAGATTACATTAACTGAAATAAAAGAACAAAGTTCGTTGACAGTTGAAAAGGAGATAGAACCTGCAGAAATTGAAAATCTAGTGGAGCTAACACCTACAATTGAGCCAATAAAAGAATTGGTTTCGGAAGAAAAGGAAGAAGAAGAAGAAGAAGAAGAAGAAGAAGAACAAGACGCTTTGCTAACAGAAGAAGAGGAAGCTATTGAAGAAATCGCAATTGTTGTGGAAGAAGAAGAAGAAGAAGAAGATGCCCATGAACTAGAACTAGAAGAACAAGAGAGTTTATTCGAAAATTCCGTTGAAACTATCATGGCAACAGAAAATGAAACAATAGAGCCCCAAATACAAGAGCCTGTAATTGAAGAGCCTGTAATTGAAGAACCCGAAACTAAAGAGCAAAAAGAAATAAAGCCCGAAGTGGAAAAGCCAATGATTGAAGAGGTTAGAAAAACAATATTGGGTGAAAGAACATCGACTGCGACACATACACGTAACGAATTACTGGCTACAAAGGACAATACAATTAGCTCAACACTGGCAAACAAAAAAATCACTGATATTAAGCATGCCCTAAGTATTGGTGACAGATTCCGTTTTCAACGAGAACTATTCAGAGGCAATGGTGAGGATATGAACAAGACACTAAGCTATATAAATCAGTTAGCAACGCTAGAAGAAGTACTGTCATTTTTGCGTTCTAAATACAGCTGGAACAATGATAATGAAGCTGCAGAAGACTTTTATCAACTAATAGGTAGAAAATTTCTTTAGGTCCCTAATCCCGTCCTGATAGCTATAGAGGATGGGGATAATAAAATACAATCGATGAAATTATATGTAGTGCCTACTCCAGTAGGAAATTTGGAAGATATGACTTTTCGAGCCATTCGTGTTCTGAAAGAGGCAGATTTAATTTTGGCTGAAGACACTCGAACCAGTGGATTTTTACTAAAACATTTTGGCATAGATACACCTATGCACTCCCACCACAAATTTAACGAGCACAAAACAGTTGAGAATGTGGTGCAACGCATTAAAAATGGTCAAATGGTAGCATTAATTTCCGATGCTGGCACTCCTGCCATCTCGGACCCTGGCTTTCTGGTGGTTCGTCAGTGTGTCGAAAACGGGATAGATGTAGAATGCCTGCCTGGTGCTACCGCATTTGTACCAGCACTTGTAGCATCGGGCTTACCCAACGACAGGTTTTGTTTTGAAGGCTTTTTGCCTCAAAAAAAAGGGCGCCAAACAAAAATAAATTTATTGGTGAATGAAAATCGAACCATGATTTTCTACGAATCCCCTTTTAGGCTGGTCAAAACACTAACTCAACTGTCAGAAGTACTTGGATTAGAACGAAAAGCATCTGTTTCGAGGGAAATTTCAAAGATTTACGAGGAAACAAAACGGGGTTCATTAGCTGAATTAATTCAACACTTTACGGATAAAAATCCCAAAGGAGAAATTGTGCTAATTGTTGCAGGTTCAGAATAATAAGAGTAACTTTGCGCTAAATATCAAACAAGAATAATCAATTCATAATTAGTTGATTATGAGGCAATAAAATAGAAATTGGGTGGTATTAAATGTAAAGAATAATGAACCTTAGACAATGACTGCTCCTAAGCTAATTTCGAACAATATTTCACTCCTTTATCATCATTGTAATATAAAAAATAAACTAAAACTTTAAGATATGAAACCAATAATTATTTCATTAGCCTTTGTACTTGTTTTAATTACTTCTTGTGGCAAACAATCAGCCGATTATAAATCGTTGAAGGATCAGAACGACTCGTTAATGAATGCCAAACTTGAACTTCAAAGAGAGGTGGACGGCTATTTTTCGGCGATGAATGAGATTGAACAAAATATCGAAAAAATAAAAAGCACTCAAAGCACCATTAGCATTCAGCCAGCAGACCAAGAACTTACTGACGATGCGCGTACAAAAATCAATGATGACATGGTGTATCTGAGCGAATTGCTTCAAACCAACAAAGATGAGCTGGTACGATTGAAAGCCAAACTCAAAAAAAGCGGATTCAAATCAAGCGAGCTAGAACGTACAATTTCTAGACTCACCAAGTCCTTGGAGGAAGAATCATCGAAAGTGGCATTGCTTCAAACCCAACTGTCTGAAAAAGATTCCCTTATTGCAGAACTAGGCACTACGGTAAGTGACCTTGGAAGAAACATTGAAGACCTGGCCACGGAAGTTAAAACAAAAGACACTCGATTGAAAGAACAAGATGAAACCATTCATACTGCCTGGTATGTGTTTGGCACCCGAAATGAACTGAAAGAACAAAAAATAATCACCTCAGATGGAATGTTTAGTACGCAAAAAGTACTGCAACGCGATTTCAACAAAAACTACTTTGTGCGCATCGATGCCCGAAATACCAAATCCATACCATTGTATTCTACTCGCGCCAAAATACTAACTAGTCACCCAAAATCATCGTACACGCTAGAAAAAGACAATGGTAACTTTGTGTTGCTAATCGTAAATCCATCCGATTTTTGGAGCGTAAGCAAGTATTTGGTTATAGAGGTGGATTGAAAAATAATGCATAATGTATAATTCAAAATGCATAATTAACTAATTGAATAAACAATGCGTTTTCCTTTTTGGGAAAGCGCATTGTAGTTTAGGACTAGAATATGAATCAAGCGGATACTCGCTTTTCAATCTACTCGCTCACTTGTCAACTCGTTTACTAAACATCATGTACAAACACATTTTTATAGATTTAGACGATACGCTTTGGGATTTTCATGCCAATGCAAAAGCATCATTGCACGAAATGTTCGATGACAGAAAACTGGGTCAGTACTTTAATGATTTTGAGCAGTTTTTCAAAATATACGCCAAGCGAAATCTCGAATTGTGGGAACTCTACGGAAAAGGAGAA
>JAIFKQ010000056.1 GCA_020049515.1 Paludibacter sp.
AGCAAGCAGTAGCCTCGTTGGTTGTATTCGTTGTAGTTACAGTTAAAGGTAAACAACCTTCTGTTTTATCTAAAGTAAATGTGGGAATGGGTTTTGATTCAACACAAATTTGTTGTGTTATCGAATCCGTAGTACATCTTGAAACTGATCCTGATCCTTGTTGTTGTATTTTTAATTTTATTATATAACTACCTGGATTAGTAAAATTCACCTTTATAACTTCAGAACTATTAGATAATACACCACTAGTTAAAGTCCAACCTGTATTGGGAGTAATAGACCAGAATTTATTATATGTAGATTTACAGCTATTTCCATAACTACCTATTGAAGTATTTGTAAAACTAACAATCGTATTTGCGCAAATATTAGCAGATGGATTTGACACAAAAGATGCTATAGGTTTCTGAGTGGCTAATACTTCAGACGTAGTAAGACTTTGATCACAGGGGTTTACAATATTTAAAGAAACCGTAAATTTATTGGTAGTAGGGGATAATCCACAAGATGAATTTGTAAATGTATGTGAAATAGTTGCAGGTAAATTTGCTTGAGTAAATGTCTGATCGGCAGAACCATCATTCACATGAAACGTATATGTTGTGCCTGGAGTATTATCTTGAGCATTTTCAACGGGCCATGTTAAAGTAAATGGTACACAATCACTTGTAGAACCATTATTACCCAAATTGCCAGCAGGCGTATTACCGTTAAATAATTTATAGGTCTTAGTAAATGAACAATTAATATTAAACGCAGTAAGTTTAATTGTAAAGTAACCTAAAGAAAGATATTTATGTGTGATGGATGTAAATGTTTTTGGTAATGTTTCAAGCAAACTTCCATCTCCCCAGTCAATTGTATAACTGCTGTTTGTTGAAATCGTACTGCTACTATTAAAAGCAATAAAATCAAATTCAGGGCTCGTTATTGTGGCAAAACAATTTGTAAATATCTTTTGTGAACTATCATAATATGCACCTCCAACATTGTTGTTGCTAATATCAAATGCTGCGTTAGGCAACTTTCTAACAGTTACAGTTTTACTGATTGAACTTTGACAAGAAGTTGAATTATCTGTTATTTTTAAGCTAACAGTAAATATTTGGTTACCTGAGCCAATGTATCTCCATCACCAAAATCCCACTCATAAGAATAATCTCCTGTTAATGATGGGGTAAAATTAATATTAGTTCCAGAGCATTGGTTATCATTTGTAAATGTAAAACCCGCAATTGGCAATGCATTTACTACAAAATTTTCCTTAACCTCACAACCATTAATATTAGTATAAGTAATGGTTGTATTTCCTGCAGCTACGGGTTTTACTAATCCTGTAATGTCTATTGTTGCAATAGATGGGTCTGAGGACACCCATGGAGTTGTAGTAAAAGGTGTTTCTGAACCAGTAAGTTGAATACTCCCACCACCCAAACAGGTATTTAACGACCCATTTATTGTTGGCAAAGCATTCACCGTTATGGTTACTTGTTCCGTTAAATCAACCGATCCGCTACCATCCTCAACTTTAATAAGTTCGTAAATGAAAACCCCAGCATTGTTTGTAGATACATTAATCGTAGCAACGTCACTCCCAGAAATAGTCTTAATGAGTTTATCACCACCACCATTTATTTTATACGTAAAAGTATAAGGCGCAGTACCACCAGAACCAGTAAATGTAATAACTGGTTTAGGAGCTTTTTGGCATACCGTTGCATCGGCTGAAATAGTAGCAGTGATTGCAGCATTTAAAGAATGATGTGCAGATAACGTAAATAATAAAAGGAGTGCAAATTTAGACAATAGTTTCATTATAGTTGAAATTAGGAAATGGTTTATAGGTATTCTAGGTTGGGTTTTTATTTTATTCTCGCCCATTCATACCATTGAAAGTTTTGAACTGCTTTAAACTCTGCAAAATTTTTAAATTCTTTTTTTCTAAAAAAGCTAGAACCACAGCCAAGTTGTAATGCATTTTTGTTCAATATGTTGTCCCGATGACCGGGTGAATTCATCCACTGAAGTACCAATGCCTCGGCATAAGATAAATAGGTATGATGATGTATTACTTCTCCGTAAGGGTCGTAACTAAATAAATCCTTCTCTTGATCAATTGTATAAATACCTCTTTCAGCTTCATATTGAAGTCCAAAACAGATAGCAATATTTTCTGCAAAGCATGCGTTTAATACTCCAGTCATTCTACCTCTATCGCTAGGACTTTCTTTTGTAGGGTCTAAAAAATTCTCATGACTAAAGAAATTTTCTGTCACCATGTCATTTGCATGAAGCATGGCAGACTCTTCAAGGTTTCTACAATAATTTAATACAGGTAAATAATACTCAAGACGCATTTCGTTTGTTCTGAAAAAAACGGCAGCATTTAGCAAAACTTCATCAATATTATCAAAATCTATTTCGTTGTATAAATCAGCATTATCCCTGAAATTGGAAGTAGTATAGTTGTCATAAATAGAGTAATTGGTAATGGAAAAGATAGGTTGTGAAAATGAAAGAAAAAGGATGAAAATTAGTTTTAATTTGCGTTTTAAATCATTTTTCTTTAAACAATCAGCTTTAGTATTTTCGGCATTGAATATACAAAAGGGACAATATTGTTTATATTGAGATAAATTAACGTGTATGTAATTTTTCATATTTTTTTTATTTCACAAACTTTATTTCCACTCTTCTATTTTTGGCTCTACCGTTATCAGTTTCATTGGTGGCTACAGGTCTTGTTTTTCCGAATCCCGTTGTTGTTAAATTTGCTGCAACGCAGCCCTCATTTATTAGGAAAACTTTTACTGCCAATGCCCTATGCTCTGACAGTGACTGATTGTTTTGGTCGTTACCAATGTTGTCTGTATGTCCACTTATTTCCACCTTCAGTCCATTTGCTTTAATAATAGTAGCCACCCTTTTTAGCTCCGGCAATGAATAGGGCAGTAAAGTACTTTCCGAGAAGTTGAAAAACAAATTGTTGACTTGTACAGCTGTTCCCTCTTCCACCATTTGTTTGAAAGTCACCATATTGATATTTTCCTCTATCTCTACAGTTTTCTTATTTTCACGTAAATCCACATGGTTGGAAATGGGAAAGTATTTGTCTTCATCCACAAAGTAACCGTATATTTTACCAATTGGGAGCACAATGAAAAAACTACCATCCGTTGGGTCGCTTTTCGATTTTCCTACATTCTTGCCAGTTTCTAAATCCTCCCAGCGAATTTCGGCAGTAACAGGTTGATTATCTTTATCTATTAACTTACCAGTAACCGTAGCTACCAAACCTGGACGAAGATATTTTGGAAGCGTTAATGAATAAATGTCTTCGCTTTGGTTCGTGCTGTTTTCTTTCGAGAAATAGGCTATTTCGCCATTCGTTGATATTTTATAACCCCAGTCAGCACCTGTAGTATTGATTTCTTTGCCCATATTGACAGGTTCATTCCAGCAATTCCAGCAATTATCGGCAAGACGAGTAGATTTATACACATCCAAATTCCCCAATCCACCATGTCCATCGGAGCTAAAATAAAGCGTTTTCATGTCGGGATGGAGAAACGGTGATCTATCACAATAGGGTGTATTGATTACGTTTCCCAAATTAATCGGTTCGGTCCATTCGTTGCTTTCATTTAATGTGCATACATATATATCAGCAGCATAATTACCGATACCATGATAAGGTGTTCTAGGATCATTATGATTATAACCCCCAATTTTTGTTGAAGCAAATATTATCGCTTTCCCATCACTTGACATAATGGCATCGGCTTGCCATTTACCGCCATTAATTTCCTCAGGAAACTCAATTATTTCCGACCAACCTTTCTTTGTTTTCTGAGCATAATTTAATTTTCCAGATTGAAATAGTATCATTGTAGTTCCATCGGCGGATATACATTCTGGTGCATCATTTGTTATACTCGTTGATAAACTTGATACTAATTTTGAAACTGACCATTTCCCGTTCTGCTTTTGGGAAACAAAAATATCCTCTGCACCAAGATTATCTTTTCTATTTATACCACAAAAATAAAGTGACTTGTCATCAGCTGATATTGCTGGCGCATATTCACCTCCAGTTGTTGTATTTACACCTATTCCCACAGATTGAATCTTTATAAAACTATCCCAACCGTTTTCTAACGTTGCAATTAAACTGTTGATTTTCTTATTGTTGTTTGCAAATAATGGAGCGTATATCTTAAGTTTGTCAACCGCCTTTTTCCAACGTTTTTTTGTAATATCCATTGCAATCATTTTTTGAATAGCTACAAATGCTCTTTCATTAGGTGCGGCCAATTTTATATAATTATCGTACTCAGCAAAATTTAATGAATCATAAGGCATGTCGAGCATCAGGTTATCACCAAGTTCAGCCAATTCGTAATCTTTCGTTTTTAGGTCACTCAAATTTTCATTGTCATACTTTTCGTAAAACAAGTCTAAGGTTTGCTTTTCGCCATCGTCTGTAAATACATCATGGTAAATTAATAATGCACGGTTCTTATCTTTTTCCGAAAAATTAGCTATACAGTATTTAGCTGCATCAATATCTTGTGTTTTTACTATATATGACTGAATGCTATCAAATGCAACCGACTTATAAGAATTACTTGGATAGGTCACTACAAACTCGAAATACTTCTCCCAATTGTCAAATCCAGATGTCTGCTCTGTAAATTGCTTTTCGTCATACAATTTTTGGGCAATGTCAACTTGTTTGCTATGAGGATAAGCGTCCGTAAATGCTTTATAAGCAGCAGAACTGTTTGTTTTTTTAGCGTCAATAAATGCCAGTTCATGCAATCGCTCTGTTGCTTGTGATATTTCATCTGCCCTCGAGTATTCTTTGATAAATTCTAAGTAACCTTCAATTGTATCCTTTTCTTTTGCTTTTTTAAAACCTAATCCATTTCTTTTCCCAATGGCAATATTTTTTTGAATGGCTTTTGGGTAGCCAGAAATGAATTCTTGAAAAGATGCAATAGTATTGATTTCTGATGCCAACTTAAAAGCTAACTGATCTCTTTTTTGAACAGCTTTTTCTATTTGGTAATTTGGTGCAGTTTTAAAGTATCCAAGAAATTTTTGATAACTGCTGATACTGTTCATTGCTAGCGCATCCTCCAATGCTATGGCACATATTGAATCGGTATAATCTAAAAATACGGTCTGATTAATTGGCACTTTTTGTAATTTAATTAATTCCTTATTATCAGAAATTGTTTCAAAAAGAGACTTTGACCTCAGAAGATAAAAATAGGAGGAGTCTGGACTATAAATAGAGCATTTACTTTCTTTAAGCAACAATGCCATAGCAAAATTTAACTCTATATCGTTCGGATGTTTTGATAATTCCTTAGCAATTTTCTTTTCAGCTTTCGAAAAATCATCTTTCTCTATTAACTTCAAATACTTACTTTGTCCAAAAAGATTAATTTGTAACATAAACAAGCAGAATATGGTAAAAGGGATCTTTTTCATATACTTTTAGATTAACACTATTGGTTACGCCTCATAGAACTACAATTGTACAATATCGCAAAAACTATAAGAACAATAAATAAGACTGATTATAAGGATGTTAATCTAAATAAATATCGATTCTAATTCCTAAAACCCGCCGTTATAAAAGTACTACATTTATTTTGTAAATATCGTATAATTGACAAATATTACTCAAAATATCTTATAGCTAGGGCGAAAAGCTTGATATTTAAATCTCTGAAAACAACTATAATGCATCAAAGACACGTCTCAAGGGGAGTTCAAGAACAAAACAGTAAACAATCATATTAAACTCTTATCTGAAAAGTCAAAGCGTGCTTGCTATATCAGATTTCACTTCAACCCTAAACACTTTACTGCCCAGAATTTTTAACACCTGCCTAATTCAATAGTTCGTTATAAAAAATGTTTTTTGAACGCAATCCACGATAGCTATCGGGACGCAAATGGAACATGCCGATTTATTGGTAGAAAAACTGAAAGTTTTTTTCTCCAGCTGCTCGGGATGTTACATACCGCCAAGACGGCACGTTCCGATTCTCGGAATGTCGAAATACTCCATCGGAATACTCCGCTTGTGTTTACTCTTTTGTTTGAATTGAAATTATAGCTAGTTAATATTATACATTAAGACCTTGTATATAAACACAATAGGTAATTTTATAACGAACCATTGTAATTACCAAACACATTATTATTATGATGATGATGAATGAAGACTTTTTGGGCTACATACCCACAACAATTGACTACTTTGTTTTATAGTAATAAAACTATCAAAGCGAGACTTTCGAGGATTATGGAAACCATATTTTTACAAATAATTTTTTTTATAGAAAAACTGAAATAAATTACCCAAAACACCATTACCTTTGCAAATTATTGAAAAAAAATAGATATTGATGGAGCCTAACGAAGCACAAAAAGAAGTATTAAATACGATTGAAATAGACAATTGCATTTCGGTGCTGGAACATTTACTCGCAAATGGTGACCAGCTAGTTCGTTTGTCGGAAGAGCAGCGCATTAAGTTGATGACGGTGGCTGGACAAATTACGCGGCCAGATAGAGCGGAACTTAAAAAGCGAAACAAGGGCGCAAAACTGGCCAAAAGAGTGGAAACCACCGAGATAAATCGGAAGGCACGCGCGGCATCTAGCATTCGAAGTGCGCGGTTGGCAACTGTTTTTGAAGCGCCCATACAAGTTTCGCTACCCGAAGCGGCAGCTACCCAAGAAAAACAATATCTTAGCTCCGAACAGAATTGCTATGTTTGCAAAAAACGTTATACCGAAATTCATCATTTTTACGATGCTATGTGTACCAAATGTGGTGATTTGAATTATGCCAAACGGTTTCAAAGTTGCGATATGACTGGGCAAGTGGCGCTAATTACTGGCTCGCGACTGAAAATTGGCTACCATGCTACTTTGATGATGCTTCGCTCGGGGGCATCTGTTATTGCTACCACTCGTTTTCCAGCCGATTCGGCTATTCGATTTGCCAAAGAAAAAGATTTTGCCAATTGGAGCCACCGCTTGCATATTTATGGGCTCGACCTGAGACATATTCCCAGCGTGGAACTTTTTGCTACTTACGTGGAAAATAAATACGAAAGACTTGATATTCTGATAAATAATGCGGCTCAAACGGTGAGAAGACCAGCTACTTTTTATGCTCATTTAATGTACAATGAGTCGCTGCCTTTTCATCAACAATCAAGCGAAGTGCAGCTATTATTGCAGCATCATCAAGAGTGCATTGCTGAAATTGAGGGGTTTACAACGGGCAACTCCGAAATCGATTCTGACAAACCAATGACTGCCAGATGGAATGTACGCACGCCAGGGATTGGAATTAAATCGTCGGCTCAACTGTCGCAGATTCCTTATAGTTTTGATAATTCAAACGAGGCTGTAGAACTTTTCCCCGAAGGAAAACTAGATGTGGACCTTCAGCAAGTTGATTTAAGAAAAACAAATAGCTGGCGATTGAAACTCGGACAAATAGAACCGGTGGAAATGATGGAAGTGCAGTTGGTAAACTCCATTGCGCCATTTGTGCTTTGCAATAGATTAATAGCTTTGATGCGCAAAGATTACACAGGAAATAAACACGTAGTAAACGTGTCGGCCATGGAAGGAAAATTTCATACTTTCAATAAAATGGACAGACACCCGCATACCAACATGGCAAAAGCAGCACTGAATATGCTCACACATACTTCGGCCAGCGATTTGGCAAAAGATGGAATATTTATGAACGCGGTAGATACCGGCTGGGTGACCGATGAGGATCCAGCAGAACTATCAAAGCACAAACAGGAACTGTATGATTTTCAGCCACCGTTGGACATTGTGGATGGAGCAGCCCGCGTTTGCGACCCATTTATTGATGGAATAAATACGGGTAAGCATTGGAGCGGACAGTTTCTGAAAGATTATTTTCCAATAAGTTGGTAAGAAGAATTAGTGGTCTGATCTGATAAGTCGATTTAATTTTTTTGAACGCAATTCCAATAGCTTTGGGGATTGAGTTTAAAATATATTTACTAATTCTACTATGATAAAACAAACTGTCACTAAAAAAAAGAACTAACCACGAACTATTGCAAACATCCATTATAAAATTATTTCTACTACCTTTCTCATACTCACATAACAGACAAAACCAGTTACTTGGTAACCCATTTGAGCAATCAGATCCATATATAATTTAACTTGTTCTATGTATTTTTTGCTTTCCTTGTCACCAAATTTATAATCTACAATGGTGGCATTGCTCCCATTAACAACTACTCGGTCGGGACGATATTGCTCGCCATTGGGAGTGAGGATGGTAGTTTCGTTGAGTACGCGCAAATCTCCAGTAAACCAGCCTGCCGTTTCCGGTAAGCTCCAAAAATGCTCCATTTCGGCTTCTACCGTTTTACTTTCGGCTTCGCTAATTCGGCCACTCAATACCATTTCCATAATGGCTTTTGGTTGGTCAGTTTTGTGGGTTATTTGGCGAAGAATATCGTGCATGATAATTCCATAATTTAACTTACTGTCAGCTAGTTGTGAACTTTCCAACAAGTAGTTAGCACTTTGATGTCGAATACTCAAGCGGTTGTTACTATTTACAGATGGATAGGAGCTTACTTTTTCGTTACTATCTGTATTTGGCTCATCGTTATATAAAGCGTTTGTAGGTATGCCAAGTTTAAATTCTTTTATCTCGTTATTATAAAAATCAGTTAAGGGAATATATTTATCATCCAAACCAGGCGTGCTTACTTGAAAGCAGGAGCTAAAAAGAGTTGATAAAGAATTGATTTTGTCCAAGCCATCTACCTCTTTTATGGGTGCAGGGGTGAGGCAAATCAATTCGTTAATAGCTCGGGTAAATGCCACATAAGCCACGTTCAAATTGTCGATATACAAATGCATTTGTTCGTCAAAATAGCTTTCGGCAAAAATGGATTGTCCCAGCTTTGAGCTATATTCAATGGGTAAAAGAGCCAATTCGTTGAAAGGGGAAACAGTTGGTTTACACCACAATATATTGCGCATTCTGCTATCTAAATCCCAATCGGCAAAAGGTATAATTACAACCTTAAAATCTAACCCTTTGGATTTATGCACTGTCATAATTCGCATTGCATTTTGACTGTCGGGGGTAGAAATGCATTTTCGTTCACCATTTTTTTTCCACCAATTGAGAAAACTGTTTAAATCGGCCGATTTGTTAATTGAATATTTATAGACTTCATCCTGAAATGCTTGTACAAACACGGCCTCATTGTGCCATTTGCCCACATCAAACAGAGCAACTATTTCCTCTACCATATCGAATAATGAAGCATTCTGTAGTATTTCCAATTTTAAATTTTCATCGTTGGAGAACAACGGAGAAAAAACCTTTTCGCTTTGATTAGCAAGTGAGAAACAAGAGTTTAGTGCCTCATTTTCAGACTTTCCATATTTGCCACGCGCATATTCGTAGTTAATGATGGTTTGCTGAATACTGTCCGTTGGATTTACAAATAATTGAAGAACTCCCAAAATAAACCTTACTCCCGCCGAAGAGCTAATCATCAGACCTTCGTTGCCCATCAAATCGTAACAGTACTTACTTTTTGCTTCGGAGGTGGTTTTATAGTTTAACAGCCTATGGATACATTGTTGTTCTTCGTCGTTTTTGCGCACCAAAATAGCAATGTCGCCGGGGCGATAACCTTGATCTTGTAAATTTTCCAAAAATTGGGGCAATCGTTTAAGGCTTTCAGCTTTCCACCCATCCTCGTTTTCGTCGCGAGGAATAAATGTGACTTTCACGCGTCCTGTTTTAGCTTTGGGCGAAGTAAATTGTTTAACGTTGCAGTATGCATGTTCAATTTTATGCGTCAGCACTTCCAACTGAGGATAAACAGGAAGCACCGCTTTAAGGTTTTCGTTCAGTTTGCTTTGTAACAATTGAGCTGCACGAAAGAAAAATGAATTATTGAAATCAACGATGTTTTTATCACTGCGCCAATTCGTATCTAGGTCCTCCTCATGCAACTGGTCTTCGCGAAAATCAGTCAGTATTTTTTCATCTAGCAATTTCCAATCCGAGTTTCGCCAGCGGTAAATGCTTTGCTTTACATCGCCCACCACCAAATTAAATCTACCTGCCGCCAAACTATTTGCGAGTAACGGAAAAAAGTTTTTCCACTGAAGAGTGGATGTATCCTGAAACTCATCAATCATAAAATGATTGATTTGAATGCCCGTTTTTTCATATACAAAAGGCGCATCACTATTGTCTATAATCTTGTTGAGCAGCAAGTTGGAGTCCGAAATAAGCATGGTGTTTTGCTCATCGGTAAGTTTTTTTATTTGCAATGCCAAATCAGAAAGAATGCCTAAAGTATTGATGTGTTTCAGCACCAATATGGCAGAATTGTACGCAACAATTTCGGTGGTAAGCATTTCGGTGATATGTCCCAAATGCTTTTGCAATCCACCATTATAGGCACTTTCGATAGCCGAAATGACATCTTTCGGGGTCGTTTTTGTATAGCAATTAGACACATCGTTAGCCAGCGCCAAGAAAGTGGCACTAGCATCTACGCTACCACCTTGAAGTTTCTCCAACGTTTTCATTGCCGACCGCGAACCGCCTTTAAACTCGTTGTGGCTAAGTCCATTCAGCGCAATTATCCTTGACGCTTCAGTGGCAGTTAGTTTCAGTTTGTCTTCAAAATCTGTTTTTACTTGTCGTAAACTTTTCCGATAATTATTCAGGAACTCTTTTTCATGTAGTTTCTTGTTCGTTTCCTCGGCTTTGTGTTGGTAGCTTTCCTTAAAAACCTCACGCCCCAAGTCCAAAATGTTTGCCCGCACATTCCAATGTTCCGACTGCTCTATGCGCTCCTCGGCAAACTGGGTGAGCCATTGTAGCAGCTGTTTATTTTCATCTTTGGATAAATCCATAAACATGTTATCCACCGATTGTTCCAATGTAGAACTGGTGTCTAGTTCCAAATTATAACCTCCATGCACCCCAATATCACGGGCAAACGACCGAATTACTTGCTGAAAAAACTTGTCTATTGTACTTATCGAAAACGAAGAATAATCGTGTAATATGGTGGTGAGTATATGCTTAGCTTGCTCATTAACGGCTGCCTCATCAATTTTAAACTCAGCCATTAGTTCTGCTCGGTAATCAGACTTTTTGCTTTGTGCCAATGCGTGTAATTCCTTGAGAATACGGGATTTCATTTCGTCGGTGGCCTTATTGGTAAACGTTACTGCCAAAATGCGACGATGTGCCCGCTCCGATTTAGGTTGAAACAACAAGCGAATATAGTCTTTCGTAAGCCGGTATGTTTTGCCCGAACCGGCTGAGGCGCGATAGATGTTGAGCATGGAGCGTATTTTAAGATTTGAGCTGTTCAAGAATTTTCTTTGGGGCTTGGCGATTATCCCAAAATGCGACGTCTATTAGCTAATTTTATGTAGCTTTGAAGTAAGCAAAATAATGTGCGTGAGCTGACACATGAAAATCAAGAAAAGTATTAGAATAGTATTCAGCAAGATTGTAATTGTGTTGATATTTAACCTATTAAGGAGCCCATAAATTATACTTTTAAAATCTTGCCTTGGTGCATTACTATAAAATACCTTGTTTTCTACCAATCTCGCCTAGGTCTTTTCTTGCTTCAAATCTAAATACTTAGGTGTCATATATCCTCCTGGAATTTCACACTTTAAAATAAGATTATCGAACTCTATGCCTTTGCAATAATGACGTAAATCGTTCAAGATTTTCATTCCGTTACGGGTGGTATCGTCAATTTTTACTGTGTGTATCAGACATGATTGGCTTTTCTATTTTTCGTTGCAAATATACTCACTTCTTGTCACTTTAGTACTATTCTAGTTGGGAAACCTTAAAAATTATTTCAATTTTATATTTATTCTATTTGAGCTTATCTGTTTTTTTTTGAGCAACGATGCATTATTTCATAAATTCTCACAATAAAAGATGAAACAAAAATTAGGTTCAATTTACGGTTTGTTTAGCTTTATTCAATCACACTGGGCAAATCGTTAATTGTGGAAATATGATTGGAAGTGAGGTGAATTTTTTGAAGAAACTCATTCAATTTGTCCTCGTAATCAATCAAATAATCTGGGTGCATCTTTTTGGTAACTAACGCTATAAGTTTTTTAAGCATTAATCCTACTTTATAATCGTAACCCGAAAAACGGGCACCGAAAATCGTTGTTGGTTGGGCAAACTGCAATTCGAGTAAATACAACAATAGGTCTGCCTCTAGTTTTTTATTCTTAACAGATGCATTAAACTCCAACATCTTATTTGCACATGCTTTGAGTCTTTTTACAAGTTGGTGTTGTACTGTTCTACCCTTATAATCCTTAAGGCATAGCAAGTTAATGCTATCTATTGCTTCGTCGTACAGCCACTGTTCACCACCATCCTTATCTAAGTAATTGATGAGCAAAAAATCAAAATTTGGTTTTTTGGACGAAAGTTTGAAGACAATATCGACCAACTCTTTTTTGGTCAATTGAGCTATCTGTTCCTTCAGGATGGCTTTGTTTTGAAGCATTTACTATTTTATTATTGAGTATAACTAATTATGGATTACTGTTTAGAGACACATAAGGAACAAATAGATAACTAGAACAGAACATATTATCATTTAAATTCTGGCAGAAGGGTTTTCGAGCTTTTAATACCTTATTTTTTTGAGAGCAGCCTTAGTAGCCCAAAAGAACACACACGACAGATCTTCGCTTATTAATTAATATGTTACTACATTTTATAGCAGTATTTCTGAAAGATATTTTAAGAATTTTATAGCAGAATAACAAACCATTGATAATTTTCATAGACAGGTATCAATCTCTCTAATAGCTTTTTAAACAATGGCTATTTACCAAAAGCAGTAACCAATGAAATAAAGTATTACAAAAATATCTACAGAAACAAATTGCACGAAACAGCATTATACCTATACGCTCAAAATGCAGACTTACAAATGCTATAATTCCCCATTCCATTCCTTATAAAACTGTTCAAGGAAGACTTCCATAAACGAATGCCTTTGTATTGCCATTTTTTTGCCTGTATTCGTATTCATTTTATCTTTTAGCAATAACAGTTTTTCATAAAAATGATTTAGCGAGGGAGCTTCACTGAGTTTATACGCCTCTTTAGTCATTGTTAAATTTGGTTTGATGTCAGGATTGTAAATTTCCCTGTTTTTAAACCCACCGTAATTAAAAGTACGGGCAATACCAATTGCACCCAATGCATCCAACCGGTCGGCATCCTGAACAATGTCTAGTTCTAAGAACTTAAATTTTGCGATTTGATTGCCTCCTTTGAAAGAAATATTTGCAATAATATATTCGACCTGATTGATTATTTCATCTTTCACTTCCAGCGATTCCAGAAACTTCCGTGCTTTTCTTGGCCCAATCTCCTCATCTCCATCGTTAAATTTTGAATCGGCTATATCATGTAGCAATGCGCCTAATTCAACTACCAATAAATCAGCCCTCTCGGTTGTAGCAATGAATTTGGACAGTTGCCAAACCCTATAAATATGCCACCAATCGTGACCACCTTCGGCATTTTGGAGCGATATTTTCACAAATTTAATGGTTTCTTCAATGATGGCTTGTTGGTTCATTTGGCGAGATTTAAATTGAAAAATAAATTTTTGTTTAAGCGATATAGACTTTTGATAGATTCATTATAATTGTTAGCAACTGCAAATTGGAAGAACAAATTTTGTTGTATTGTTGTTCGACAATGGTTATTTATATGTTGCATACGATTTCCATTTCTAAACTAAATCTCGTCTGCATTCAACGCTTCAAAGAGAATTTGTTGCTTTACCAACACATTGTTTTTTACGAGTTTTAAATAAGCCGCGTTAGCCTTTTTTAACGTCAAATGCATTGGTAATAAATCAACTTAATTATCAGGATGTCATACTGCATAACTTGGTTAGCTATAGCATTTTTCTAGTATCAAACCGGGATTATTATTCCCCATTTATTTATTGATTATCTATAATTTTATTGAAATAAATTTCTGTTTCAACATGAAAAGATTTACTTTGTAGAAACTTAGTATTTCGAACTACCCAAACGTTAAGATTAAAACATGCATTTATTAGTTATTGGAATAAATTTTAAGACTGCCGATGTGGAGGTAAGAGAGAAAGTTCATTTTTCGGAACAATTTCTTTTAGAGGCACACCGAAATCTCACCACTTATAATTCAATTAAAGGAAGCGTCATTTTGTCAACCTGCAATAGAGTAGAGGTCTATTGCTCGGTGACTGATGTAAAAGCAGGCGCAGAGGACATAGTAAATTTTATAAGCTCATTCCACCGCTTGCCAATAAGCATAATCGAACCTGTTATTTACAAAAAAAACTGTCACGATGCCGTTGTACATCTATTTAAAGTCTCGTCGAGTTTAGATTCAATGGTGGTAGGCGAATATCAAATTCAAGGGCAAGTGCGCGATGCATATATTAAGGCAAAGGAAGGGGGCTGGACGAATAGTTTGCTCAATAAAGTATTTCAAACGGCCATTCAGATAGGCAAAAAAGTGCGGTCGGAAACCAAAATTGGAGATGGCTCTGTGTCGGTCGCTAGTTTGGCTGTGGACATGGTGAAGCGAGTTTTTGAAAACAGAACGGATATAAATCTATTGTTAATAGGGGCGGGCAAAATGTCAAACCTTGCCGCCGATTATTTTCAGGAGCAATTTGAACATTGCAATATATCGCTTACCAACCGATCGGGCGCAACTGAAATGGCATCCAGAATTGACGCAACACAAATTGAATATGCACAACGGTTTGCTGCCATTCTTGAAAACGAAGTCATTATTGTATCGACCAGTGCACCAAATTACATCATTTGCCGCCACGAAATAAATATGATGGAAGAGCAACTGAAAGGTAAAGCACGGATTTTTATAGATTTATCAGTACCCCGAAATATTGACCCCGAAATAAATAAAATTGAAAACTGTTTTGTTTATTCTATAGACGACATTAACAAACTAATTGACAATAATTTAGACAAAAGAAATCTTGAAGTTAGTAAGGCCGAAAAAATGATTCAGGATATTTCGGAAGATTATTTTGATTGGTATTCCAAGCAGTTTATTATGCCAATAATGCACGAAATAAAAAAAGGGTTGGTAGTGATGAAACAAAACACACTAGAACTACACGAGCCGTTTACAAAAAAACTAGACCTAGCGCAAAAAGAGGAATTGAATGTTCTTTTGGACGCCTATTCAAGCAAAATTATTAAAGTAATTATGGTTAATTTGCGAAAAGCAAGTACCAAAGAGGAGATGATTTCAATTTCGAATATATTAAAGAATTCTTTTACTTTAGATGTTGATGATGAAAAATAAAAAATACATTGTAGCCACGCGCCCAAGTCTGCTAGCTTACACGCAAACGCAACAAACAGTGGCTTTGCTGCAAGCCCAACATCCTGATTGTGAATTTGAAATAATTAAAATAACTACGCATGGTGATACGGTAACCGATAAGCCACTAACTGCATTTGGCGGTACCGGTGTGTTTGTGAAAGAGTTAGAAAACGCCATTTTGCAACACAAAGCTCATTTTGCTGTTCACAGCTTAAAGGATGTACCCAGCATTCAACCCCCCTCATTGGTATTAGCCTCGTTTCCATTGCGCGAAGACCCTCGGGATGTGCTGTTGATTAAAAATAATTTGAGCTTACAAGATTTGGACGAAAATTGCAAAATTGGAACGGGAAGCCCCCGCAGAATGGTGCAAATAGCCGAATTAAAACCAACCGCCACTTTTGCCGATTTGCGTGGGAATATAGACACCCGACTACAGAAATTGGAAGATGGACATTACGATGCCATCGTGCTAGCAGCTGCCGGACTCAATAGATTGGGAAAAAAAATTGACGCAAAGGCATATTTACCAGTCGAGGTTTGTATCCCTGCCATTGGGCAAGGTTCAATAGCAATAGAATGCAGAATGGATGATAATGAAACCATTGCCTTACTTAGAACAATAAATGATAGCCACACAGAAATGGCAATTTTGGCCGAGCGAGCATTTATGAAAACAGTAGGTGGAGGTTGCAAATTTCCGTTGGGTGCCTACGCAATTATAAATAACAACATGGTGGAAATGTCGGTCATGCTAGGCAATCATCACACCAATCAGATAATTAAACTTTCGGGTGCGGCACCGATAGATGAAGCAGAATTTCTAGGCAACTCGCTGGCAGAAAAAATTATAAATGAAGCAGCTATTCAAGGAATTGAAATAATAAGAAATTAGTATTGCCACAAATAATGACAATGGAGAATCTAAAAAACAAAATTATCATTTCTACTCGACCACTTTCGGAGGATGATTCCATCAAGGACTATTTAGTAGAAAAAGGTGCTTCGGTATTAGATTTTCCAATGATAAAGATTTATCCTGTTACTTTAACGGATGAAATTAAACAGCTTATCTTGCATATTTCAGATTTTCAATGGTTGGTATTTACGAGTAAAAATGGCGTTAAATACTTCTTTCAGTTACTTAATGAACTTAATTTAGGCTACGATAAACTCTCTGAAATTAAAATTGCAGTGGTAGGCAAAAAAACAGCCGCTGAAGTTGAGAAATACCATTGCCTGCCACATTTAATTTCATCGGGTAACAATTCCATCGATTTGGCTATAGAGCTAGCTAACCTGGTGAAACCGACAGACAAAGTACTACTTGCACTAGCTACTATTGCCAACAAAGCATTGGAACAGAAATTGGAGAAATTATGTCACCTCAAGCGAATAGACGTATATCTTACTGAAGAAGAAAATGGTGTGTCATTGGATATTATTGAAAGAATAAGAAAAAACGATTATCACATTATAATTTTTACAAGTCCTTCGGGCTATCGGCATTTTAGCAAAATAATGACTGACAGCAATATAACCAATCAATTGAGAGCTGCTTGTATTGGTACTACTACGGAAGAAGAAATGCTCAAAAACAATTTCGAGCCCCTATTTGTCTCCATGAGGTCTGAAGGTTTAAGTTTTGCAATGCAGTTGGAGCGGTATTTAGATACTATTGGATTGTGAAAAACTCATGAATAACTATAGCGGCATTTCATATCTAAAAAAAAAAGCAAGCAGAATTAGCGCACTAACCACTAATCACTAACCACTAAATATATGTCATTTCCCCAAACTCGCCTACGCAGACTAAGAAAAAATCCAATTCTTAGAAACATGATTTCAGAAACGGCCATCAGTGCCAATGATTTAATTATGCCACTTTTTGTTTGTCCTGGCAGAAATATCAATAATCCCATTTCGTCTATGCCGGGCAATTCGCAATTATCTATTGATTTGATTCTTGAAGAATGCACCAAGATATTGGCTGTAGGTGTAAAATCAGTACTCCTTTTTGGGATTCCCGAATCAAAAGATGAGCACGGACATGTGGCTTGCGGTCACAATGGAATTGTTCAGAAAGCCATACGCGCCATCAAGGAGCAGTTTGGAAACGAACTTTTACTAGTGGCCGATGTCTGCAACTGTGAATATACTACCCACGGACATTGTGGAACGATTGTGGACGGCGACGTGGACAATGACCTCACGCTGGTTACGCTGGCTAGTCAGGCACTTTCGCTAGCAAAAGCAGGCGCCGATATTATTGCACCCAGTGATATGATGGATGGAAGAGTTAAGAAAATCAGAGAAACGTTGGATGAGAATGGTTATAGTACCACTCCAATTATGGCTTATTCGGCCAAATATGCTTCGGGTTTTTATGGTCCATTTAGAGAAGCGGCCGACTCAGCACCAAAATTTGGTGATCGTAGAAGTTACCAAATGAACCCAGCCAACTCCGATGAGGCCATGCGTGAAATTGCTTTAGACATAGAGGAAGGTGCTGATATTGTGATGGTAAAGCCAGCCATGAGTTATTTAGACATTATTTATAGAGCAAAAAATACATTCAACATTCCAGTGGCAGCGTATAGTGTCAGCGGTGAGTTTTCGATGATTAAGGCCGCAGGGGCCAACGACTGGATTGACCAAGAAAGAATTATGATGGAAGTGGCTCTATCTATAAAAAGAGCGGGCGCCGACATTATCATTACTTATTTTGCAAAAGAAATTGCAGAAGTACTTAATAGAAAATAGATTCTTTTCGACAGGTAATTGCGCTTAAAAACAAGATAAAAAAATGATAAAAAACGAATAAAGCATGAAATTGTTTAAATTTTGAAAGTTTCACCGTGATTGCTATTGTGAATTTCCTTTAAATGACTATATTTGCAGAAAATATTCTCTTTGTATTAAAACCAATTTTTAAAAACTAAACATTATTTGGAGATGGAAGAATTAGTAAACAACATTAAAACAGCTTATGAAGCATTTATTACAGATGCAACTTTACAAATTGAAAAAAGTAATAAAGCAGCTGGTACACGCGCTCGTAAAAGCACGTTAGATTTAGAAAAACTTTTAAAAGAGTTTAGAAAAGTTTCTGTAGAAGAATCAAAAAAGTAATAATTTTCTTGTTATTAGGCATAAAGCTCTCCCTTAATTGGGGGAGCTTTTTTTGTGTTTTGGAATTGTGTTTGAGCTTGTGAAAGTATTCTAGCGAATAAAATTAGCTCGAAAAATCAACCTTAAGGACGGGAATTTAGAGGTGAGCATCTGACGAGTGATAAGCGTAACTCTTTTATGGCATCTTTTTTTCAACATAAAAGCAAATAATTAGTGAGAAATTTAGATAACAAAATCTAAAAATGGCTGCATCAAATCCCTTTACCCTTTATAATAATTTCGAACGTATAAATCAATATCTGTAAATCTGTAAATATAGACATATTATCCAAGTAAATAATATCATAATTAAGTCGCTCAATCATTTTTTCAATCGTGTCGGAATAACCAATTTTTATAGGACCCCAAGAGGTAAGTCCAGGTCTAATTTTATAGAGCAAACAATAATAGGGTGCTTGTTCAATAATTTGATTTATATAAAAACGTCTTTCGGGTCGTGGCCCTACCAAGCTCATTTCTCCTTTTAGGATATTCCAAAACTGAGGAATTTCGTCTAACCTGTACTTGCGCATTACCTTGCCCACTTTGGTAATTCTATTATCGTCAACGCTGCTCAACTGGGGAGTTCCATTTTCAGAACCCTCGTGCATAGTTCTAAATTTCCATATTTTAAACGTTTTTCCGAGCCGCCCAATACGCTCTTGTCGATAAAAAATAGGTCCTTTAGAATCCATTTTTATTTTAATCATAAAATAAAAGAGCATTGGCGAAAGAATAACAAGAGAGAAAAGAGAGATAACTATGTCGAATGACCGTTTTATAACGGATTCAAAATCAGATATAGAAGGAGTAGTAATACTCACCAAAGGGATAATTCCTAATTTGCTAATTTTGGCACTACCAGTCAAAATCTCATACAAGCGCGGGGTAAACTGTATTTCGATATTATATTTGTACAGCGAGTTGATAATGGCAAACAGCTCCTGCTCGTCAACTTTATCTATAGCAATAATTGATTCCTCTATTTGATTATTCTCTATAATGGTATTTAAATCGCTCATGTTTCCCAACACCATATCAGCTGGTACAGCAATATAATTGTTCGTTGCAACAAAACCAATAAGGGTATTATTCGCAGCATTTTTTTCCAGTTCCTTGGCTGTTTTTACCGCTTTATCGCCAGTGCCAATAATAATGGTATTGGTAGTCCATTTTCGAGTTCTAAAATTATGACGTATTTGGGCCGAAATAATGTAGCGAAAAAAAACAGTGACACTGAATTGCAAAATAAACAACACCAATAATGAATAATAATAGTACTTGTAAGACACAGTTACATCATTGAGCATTAATATAAAAAAAACACTCAGCGAGATAAATGCAGAGGCAGCTAAAGTGTTTATGACCATTCCTACCCGCGACTGCCGAATGGTATTTAAGTAATAACCTGAAAGTAAATGGATGAAAAAGCAAGCAATAGGAAAAAGAAAAAAACTGGTAATGTAGCTATAGCTGGGAATCATAAAGTTTGTACCATCAAACAATGAAACATTATTAACCGTTTTGCGGAAAATCATAAATAACAACAGCACTATAAATGATGCCAGCAAATCAAAATAGATGGATTTTCTTAAAACTATAGATTTATTCATTATTTATTTTTAGTCTCTAATCATTTGAAAAAGATTTCCTAGTCCTAGTTTAATAATTGATGAGGGGTTGGGTTTTGAGGTCTCTAGTTGACGAAAATTCACGATGTAATCCACGCTCAATTTAATTTCGCTCGATATTTGTCCGAAATTTGCAGGAGTTTCCATTCCAGCAATATTGGCAGAAGTAGAAACGATTGGCTTGCGAAATTGCTCACAAAGTCTTTTTGAAAATGCTTCTTTTGTAATCCGTATGCCAATAGAATTATCTTCGCCAATTAAATTCCTCGCTAAATTTTTAGCATTTGGGTAAATAATGGTCAATGGTTTTTCGGCAAAATCAATCAAATCCCAAGCCATGTCGGGTACTTCATCCATAAGTCCTTGTATTTTAGCAGCGTTATCTACTAACACCAACATGGACTTTTCAGCCACCCGTTTCTTTATTTCAAAAATACGTTTTACCGCACTTTCGTTGGTTGCATCACATCCCAATCCCCATACAGTATCTGTAGGATAGAGTATTACACCTCCAGACCGTAAAACTTCAATGGCTCTTTTAATTTCTTCTTGCATGTATCTCTATCCCCTATTTCGACTTCAAATTATAAGACAATTAACTTATCAATATAACGGTAAAATTCCCATTTTATTACTTCCAAGCAATAATAAATTCTTACAATTTCTGGTTTCATCTCGTTAGCTTTGCAATATAAAACAACCGCTTTTTGTTAAGTCAAAACTTTTCTATATCTTTACAAATCAGAATAACCCATTAACAATGCATTTTCAATTGATTTATAAAGATATAACAAAAAACCGACTCTTTGAAATCAATAAACTTAATAATTTTCGAAAAGCATTGATGGATTTTTTGCATTATAGTAAAATGCATATTAGTTTAAGGTTATCTCTACTTTTCTTCTGCTTTGAAAAAAAATAAAACACAATGATAAATAAATGGATTTTAAGAGCACTTACAAAATGCGAAATTGAAACACAGTCGAAAATAGCTGAAGAGTTGAGCATAAGTCCAATACTAGCACAATTGCTGGTACAACGCGACATATTAACTTTTGAAGATGCCCGCAGTTTTTTTCGACCCGATTTGGCCGATTTGCATGACCCGTTTTTGATGGCCGACATGGACAAAGCCGTAAATAGGCTCACTATGGCCATGCAAAAGAACGAGAAAATAATGATTTATGGCGATTATGATGTGGATGGAACAACTTCCGTATCGTTGGTTTATAAATTTCTGAAACAGTTTTACAGCAATTTAGAGTTTTATATTCCAGACCGATATGCCGAGGGTTATGGTATTTCTATTCAGGGAATTGACTTTGCCGCAGCCAATGATTTCAAGCTTATTATTGCACTAGACTGTGGCATAAAAGCCATGGCAAAAGTGCAATATGCTACCGAAAAAGGCGTGGATTTTATCATTTGCGATCATCACACGCCCGACGATGTTTTGCCAGCTGCCGTGGCAGTTTTGGACCCCAAGCGCGATGATTGTAACTACCCGTACAAACATCTTTCGGGCTGCGGCGTAGGTTTTAAATTGATGCAAGCGTTTGCCATAACCAACAATATTGATTTCTCAAAACTGACTCCACTGCTCGATTTGTTGGCATTGAGCATTGCATCAGACATTGTACCTATTACGGGCGAAAACCGCATACTGGCTTTTTATGGACTGAAACAAATCAACTCCAATCCAAGCGTGGGGCTGAAAGGAATTATGGATGTGTGCGGACTCAAAGACAAGGACAAAGAAATAACTATCAGCGACATCGTGTTCAAAATTGGGCCACGCATCAATGCTTCGGGCCGCATGAAACTAGCGTCGGAAGTGGTAGAATTGTTGGTTTCTAGCGACCATAGTTTTGCAAAAGAAAAAAGTGATACCATCAACGACTATAATAACGACCGCAAAGATTTGGACAAAAACATCACAGAAGAGGCTATTGCGCTTATTGGAAGTGATATACGTTACAAAACACGCAAATCCATTGTGGTGCACAAAGCCGATTGGCACAAAGGGGTTATTGGAATTGTAGCCTCGCGACTGACCGAAGAATTCTACAAACCAAGCATAGTACTTGCCAATTCCAACGGCTTGGCGTCGGGCTCAGCACGTTCGGTGCAGGGTTTCGACATCTACAAAGCCATAGATTCGTGCCGAGATTTGCTCGAAACTTTTGGCGGCCACATGTATGCTGCCGGCCTTTCGATGAAAGAAGAAAACATTCCGGCATTTACCGAAAGATTCGAAAAGTTTGTGTCCGAAAACATATTGGAAGAGCAAACTTATCCCCAAATTGACATTGATGCGGTGCTTCAATTCAATGACATTACACCCAAATTTTTCCGAGTATTAAAGCAGTTTGCACCCTTTGGTCCAGGCAATATGAAACCCTATTTTGCGTCGAAAAAAGTGTTAGATTTTGGTACAAGTCGCCTGGTAGGCAAAGAGCAGGAACATTTGAAACTGGAATTAATTGACACCAGCTCAGAAAACGTGATGAACGGTATTGCATTTAGAATGCATGAATTTAACGACCACCTAAAAGCCCTCAACCCATTGGATATTTGCTACACATTGGAAGAAAATAATTTTAATGGAAATACGACTATTCAATTGATGATTAGGGATATAAAAAGAGTAGATAAATAATTGTAATGTTATTAACGCATTGCATCTAGCACTAAAATTCCATGCCTAATTATTAAATAGACAATCCGCCACAAAAGATTACTCCTTTTCAGGCGGATTGACTATTTACCGATCAAAAACAATGCTATAAATCAACTTTATAGTAGATATATTCGATGTCAAATTGATGCATATTTATGTTTTTTAGAAATCAAAACTACCAGATAGAGAATGTTCGATATTCATTTCATTTGGCACTAATGAATATCAAAAACAGAATCATTTTGTACTTGCTTGCAACTATGCCATCATAAAGAAAGGTTGTCTCACGACAACCTTTTCCCGGCTAAATAATCTCCTCTTTGATTATTTAAAGAAATCACAAACAAAACTATTCTTATATTTTTAGATTTTACTTTTCCGAAATCTTCACATCGGCTGGCACACTAAATTTTCCATCTGAAATTGAAGGATTTTCAATAAATTTTTGGGCAAGCAAATTCATTTTCATTGTTCCCAAATCGGTATTTACCATAAGTGGCACTCCCTTGTAAATCAAATAGGTTCCTTTCATTTGCATGCTTTTGCTATCTATAGTGACTTTCTCGCAGTTCTTCCCCAAAAACTTTTCGGAACCTATTTTTTTCAGATTCATATCTTTAATCATTTCCTTTGTCATATTTTCAAAATCGATGTCTGGCGTTTTTATATTAGCGGCTAGTCTTTTGGTACCCGTTTTGTTAACCATGTCGTAATTGTAAATATACCCATCTTTATTGAGTGTAACAGAATGAATTTTTGTTCCCATTACATCCATCAACACTTCAGTAATTTCTTTTTTGCCAAAATCATCAAAAGTAATAATTTGCTTGGCATCCACACCCATCATTTCGGTTTTATATTCTACAATCCCAGATTTTATAGAATATTTACCCTTTGGCACTTCGTTGGCAATCTCTACCTTTTCGTCTATTCCAGTAGCCGACTCAGAACTTTTATTTTTACAAGACCCAAATGAAATACTTGATACAATAAATAATAAGTAAACGATTTTGCCAACTTTCATAATGTTGATTTTTAAATTTGCATTTAAAATTAAAGTGTATCTCTATCTTTTTTTTTGTGTGAATTAATATGATGCAAAATTACGGCAAATGGAACTTGTATTTGTTAGTGCAAACCCTAAAAACAAAGTAGGGAAATCCCTAAAATAAAAATAGAGTGCCCTGTTTTTCAAACCCATTGTTCATTTTATAATTCCATTTATAAAATTACAAGTTGATTTAGTGACACTTACGACAGTCTTTTTTGTTGGAACCTGATTTGTGATGGATTCTGTATTTTAACAGGCAGTCAATTACAAATGACTTATTTCAATCTTACTGTAATTGATAAGGGGTTATGACCACCGCCGCAACCGCTATAGATTTTTAGAAACATCCTCATTTATTTATTTTAGAGGAATATTTTCCAAGGTTGCCAATAAGAAATCCCAGAATTTAGAGACCGTTGCGATATTTACTTTTTCATCGGGAGAGTGTGGATAGCGAATGGTTGGGCCAAAGGAAATCATGTCCATATTGGGATAATGCGTGCCTAATATACCACATTCCAGTCCAGCATGAATAATCATTACTTTAGGTGTAATGCCATATTTGTTTTCATACACGCTGGTCATTTCTTTCAAAATTGGCGAAGCCAGATTTGGCTTCCATCCAGGATAGCCGCCTACTAAATCAACTTTGGCACCGGCTAAAGAGAATACGCTTTGCACCATGGATGCCAATTCTTCTTTGCGCGAATCCACGGAGCTGCGTATAAGCGAACGGATAGTAATTGTACTGCCATCAGATTTGATGATAGCCAGGTTGTTTGATGTTTCAACAACAGTAGGCAACTCGGGAATAAAACGTTCCACACCATTTGGGCATGCTGTTACACCGTTTATCAAATCATCCTGCACTTCTTCGGGAATCATACCGGTAAGCAGACCAACTTGTTCTACTTGAAACGAGATTTTATCCTCTACCGATTTATATTCTTCAATAAATAGCTCTTCGCACTCTCTCACAAAATCAATCACATCATCCACGCCTTCTTCGGGAACAGTAATTATGGCAAAAGCTTCGCGGGGAATGGCATTTCGCAAACTGCCACCGTCGATGCTTGCCAAGCGAACTTCAAATTCCGTCACCGCTTCTTTCAAAAAGCGAAACATCAATTTATTGGCATTAGCACGTTGCAAATGAATATCCACACCAGAATGACCACCTTTGAGGCCAGTAAGCGAAACTTTTAATGCCACATCGCCCTCTTCTATTTCCACTTCCTTATATCTAAAGGTAATATCAGCATCAATACCTCCAGCACAACCCACATAAAGCTCACCCTCATCTTCAGAGTCCATATTAATAAGAATATCGCCTTTCAAGAAATTAGGTTGCAGCCCAAATGCTCCAAACATGCCGGTTTCCTCATCCACTGTAGCCAACATTTCGATAGCAGGATGTTGGATGTCATTGGATTGCAAAACGGTCATTGCAGCCGCCAGACCAATACCATTATCAGATCCCAAAGTCGTGTCTCGTGCCGTAACCCACTCTCCATCAATGTACGCGTCTATTGGATCGGTCTGAAAATTATGTGTTACATGGCTATTTTTTTGCGGTACCATATCCATGTGCGCTTGCAGCACTACTGCTTTTCGGTTCTCCATACCTTTGGTTGCGGGCTTTCGCACCAGCACATTGCCTATTTCATCGCGCAGGGTTTCTAGTCCCAATGATTTTCCGAAACTTTCAAGAAATGAACCTATTTCTTCCTTTTTGTGCGAAGGACGAGGAACTTGCGTGAGCGAATAAAAGTTTTGCCAAAGTGCTTTGGGCTCCAATTGGCGAATGTCGTTTGCGGTCATACTATTGTTTTTTATTTATATGCATTGTTTTACTGCGTCTTGGTTATTCCGAACTTGTTTTTTGACTTGTGAGTTATAATTTAATCAACATGACAAAAGAACATCCAAATGAATATTTATACAATATAGTTCTAGTGCAAATATCAACATTTATTTTGGAATAAAGGTTCACATCATTTTATTTTTTTTATTATTTAATATTTAACCTTAATTTTACAGTAACTAAAGGTCTTTCTTAGATAATGGTTCGTAGATATTTACAGTCAATCCAGACTCTAAAATTCCACTTTGCAATTAAAGAAATTTTTCTGCAATTAGTTGGTCAAATACAACAGATAATTGAAAATAATTTGGTAATTTTGCGCTCAAATTGAAAAAATAGAACACTTTCATATCTGTAAAGCAGGATTTACGCCCAAAAAACTTGAAATAAAAATATAAAATACATATTAAATTCAGACATCCTCTTATTTTATCAGCGAAAAAAGAAATAATAATTGACAATATGAAACAGACTTATAAATTTGTAACTGCCGATGAGGCAGCTAGTTATGTAAACGATGGTGACATTGTAGGTTTTAGCGGATTTACTCCAGCTGGCTCGCCAAAAGATGTACCCACGGCCATTGCCAAGAGAGCTGAAGCATTTCATGCTGAAGGAAAAGAGTTTAAAATTGGTATTTATACAGGTGCTTCTACAGGCGACTCATTAGATGGTGCGTTGGCGCGTGCAAATGCTATTTTATTTCGCACACCTTACCAATCGAACAAAGATTTGCGTGGTGCATTAAATAGCGACCGTGCTCCATACTTTGACATGCACCTATCATCGTTGGCACCCCATTTGCGTTTTGGATTTATGCCAAAACCTAAATTTGCCGTAATTGAAGTGTGTGATATTACCGCCGATGGCGAATTGGTATTAACTACAGCCGTTGGCATTTCGCCTACCATTGCTAATTTGGCCGACTTTATTATTGTGGAGCTTAACCACAATCATCCTAAAGAGCTGCGTGGCTTTCACGACATTTTCGAACCGCTAGACCCACCTCATCGCTTGCCAATGACATTGCTAAAGCCGTCTGACAGAATGGGCTCGCCAGTGGTAAAAGTTGATCCATCAAAAATTTTGTGTGTTGTAGAAACTTACCGCGATGATGAAGTGGGTGGCTTTGCTCCTACCGATGAAGTAACTGATAAAATTGGCAATAATGTTGCTAATTTTCTAGCTGCGGAAATTAAATCGGGTCGTATTCCAAAAGAATTTTTACCTATCCAATCGGGTGTAGGAAACATTGCAAATGCTGTAATGGCTTCTTTGGGCAAAAATGCCGATATTCCAGTATTTGAAATGTACACGGAGGTTATCCAAGACTCGGTAATTGAATTGCTTCGCAATGGTAAAATCAAATTTGCAAGCGGATGTTCATTAACCATCACGACTCCAATACTTAAAGAAATGTACAAAGACTTGGAGTTTTTCCGCGATAAAATTGTACTTCGTCCGCAAGAAATGTCAAACAGCCCTGAGTTAGCACGCCGCTTGGGATTAATTACCATCAACACAGCTTTGGAAGCCGATATTTTTGGAAATGTAAACAGCACACACGTATTGGGATCAAAAATGATGAACGGTATTGGTGGATCTGCCGATTTTACCCGTAGTGCCTACATCTCAATTTTCACCACGCCTTCGACCGCCAAAAAGGGACTAATCAGTGCCATTGTGCCAATGGTAAGCCATGTGGACCAAAACGAACACTCGGTAAACATAATTATTACCGAACATGGGGTAGCCGATTTACGTGGCAAATCACCTATTCAGCGTGCTGAAGAAATTATCAAAAACTGCGTTGACCCCTTATACAAAGACATGCTTACCGATTATTTAGCCTTGTCGGGTCCTAGCCATACACCTACTAATTTGCATGCTTGTTTTGAAATGCACACTCAATTCATGGCGTCAGGAAGTATGTTGGACACCAGCTGGGAATCTTACAAATAGACCTTTTTTTTATTGATAACGATGTGCCAATTAATAAGCGAGTGAGCTTATTGATTGGCGCATTTTTGTTTCACGTTTCGTTATTGATTAATAAATAACCCACAATAAACTGCCAACGGTACGACCGATATTGTAGCCATGGGTTTCAATTCGTGAATGGTAAGAGCGATATTGTATTTATACATTTCCATGTATGGAAAAATGAAAGTTAATGTGTACATTTGACGTCTAAAAAATAAATAGAGCTAATTGTTTCAATAAAAAAAACAACTATGATAGATTTGACAGCCGAATATAAAATACTGCAATTGCGGTATGATATGCTGAAAAAAGAATTTCCGGAATTATATACTCAGAAAAACGACATGCTGAGTAGCGAAGAACCTGTATTGACTGCAATATACTTAACTTTATTGGGACAAAAACAACATCAGAAATTCTGTTTGACGATAGATATCAAGATGATTATGCAACGTATTAGTTTATTTCAAGCTTATTTCAATCGCAATGAACTTCCCGATGTAGGTTTAATTGATGAAAAAATGAAAAATCAGTTTGCTGACTACCAACATAAAATTGCAATTGAAGCGAATCGCATTGCCCTTGCCAAAAAACTTTTGAAAGAAGAATTTTTGTCGGAAACCCAAGTAAAAAAACTAAAGGAAATCTATCGCGTAATCGTAAAAAAGTTACATCCCGACATCAATCCTGGAGTCACTGAACACGATAAGGATTTGTTCGCAAAAGCTCAAGCCGCTTATGATTTATGCGATCTATCGGCCCTGGAAGCCATTTTACTTACACTGGACATGAATACCACCACAGTTATTGATCCCATTGATTTGAAAGTTCAGGTGGCTACGCTCGAAATACATGTACAGAAGTTAAAAGATACGATAGCTAAACTCGAAACGCAATTTCCGTTTACCTACCGCGAGAAACTGGCCGATGAAGCGTGGATTGCAGAAGCACAAAAGCTCCTAGATGCCGAAATAGAAGCACTCAACATAGAAAAGAAAAAGTACAGCGAATATATTTTATTATTGGAAGAATGGAAACCGGAATTGTTAAGCTAACTCCCGAATTAATGGCCTTTATAGGAGGTGGCGGCGTAGATGCCCTTGCTCCTTTTAGTAGGGAAATATACCTGCTGGAGATAATTGTGGCTGGCACAACCTACTGCGCACAAATGCCTGAAATAGAACCACTTTTATTGACAGGAACCGTATTGAAAATGATCCGCCAACCCAAGAATGAACACGATGAATTGGCTATTGGAATTTACTACAACGGTGTGCGTGTGGGCTGGGTACCCATGGAGCACAACGAAGTAATATCAAGACTGATGGATGCCGGTAAAGCGTTTTTCTGCCGCATAGACTCCACCTACCGCAAAGGCAAATGGGTGAAGATTTGTGCCCTGATTTTTATGGTGGAATGATTTATTTAATAACCCATCCAAATATTTATTTCCATGCATTTCATACATAGCAAATTGCATTAAGGCCACGTTGTGGTTGGTTGTAATTAAGACTCCTGAAGGGATTAAATGTGATTAGCCATGGGTGAAAAAACCGTGGGATGGATGATATATTAATCATGGGCCTCAACTCGTGGTTTTTTTACACACAAAAAACAATACATGCAAGACTTTTCCCCACTTCAAAGATATACCAGCAAAGGTGAGCCCGAATTAGGCGTTGGCATTTTAAAAGAAATCAGCAACCGAAAACTCCAGGTTTATTTTCCTCTCTCCAACGAAAAACGCATCTATTCCATTGAAAGTGAACCACTGCGAAGGGTTGTTTTCAAAATTGGCGATACAATTATTGATGCAAAAGGACAACCGCTATTTATCTTGCAAGTGGAAATGGAGGGTAACCTTTACATGTACTACGGAAAAGACCGAAAATTGTCGGAAGCAGAGCTTGGCAATGTCACAGCTACGCATGGTGTGGACGACAGGCTTTTTATGGGCGATGTAGATACTCCTCAAGCTTTTGCGTTGCGCCGCGAAACACTTCAACATGATTACAGGCGAAGATTATCGGCCGTGAATGGATTTGTGGGCGGACGGATAGACCTTATTCCGCATCAACTTTATATTGCCCACGAGGTGAGTATGCGCTATGCTCCACGCGTGCTGCTTTCCGACCAAGTGGGTCTGGGCAAAACCATCGAAGCTTGCCTCATTCTCCATCGCTTGTTGCTGAGTGGTCGAATAGCGCGGGTGATTATTCTTGTTCCCGAGTCGCTTGTACATCAATGGTTTGTGGAAATGCTGCGGCGGTTCAACCTGTGGTTTAATATTTTTGACGAACAACGTTGCGCTTCTCTTGATGGTGGCGCACCCGATGGCAACCCGTTTTTGGATAATCAATTGATTATTTGTAGCACTGAGTTTCTGGCCAATTCCGAAAAGCGCGCCAATCAAGCTATCGCGGCTAGTTGGGATATGTTGGTGGTGGATGAAGCGCATCATTTGGAATGGTCAGTGGAAAAGGTGAGCGCGGAATATGCCGTGGTGGAACAATTGAGCCAAGTAGCCAAGGGACTACTGCTCCTCACTGCCACGCCCGAACAGCTGGGCGAAGAAAGCCATTTTGCACGATTGCGATTGTTGGATCCAAACAGATATGCCCATTACAATGATTTTATCAATGAGTCGTCCGATTCTTCAACCATTGCCAATATTGTAGAAAAACTGCACATGGGAAAAGCGTTACTTCTAAAGGATAAAAAATTATTGACTTCTATTTTCACAAAAGAAAGAATAGATTTTCTCAATGAAGGTGGCACATCCGCGCGTGATAAAATGATTGAAGATTTACTTGACCAGCACGGACCGGGGCGCGTGTTGTTCCGAAATACCCGCGCTGCCATGACGGGATTCCCGAAACGATTGGCACACTTGATTCCATTGACCGAAGTAGAAGATGATAAGTTGTGGCTCAAACGCTTGACCAAAGAGTTTGCCCACGATATGGAGCCAACAGACACCGCTGAAGACCAAAAATACTGGTTTGCCGAAGACCCTCGCGTAGATTGGTTGCTTTCCACCACCAAGGAACTTTACCCCGAAAAAGTACTGCTTATCTGCAAAAGCAAGGAAAAAGTATTGGCATTGGAAGCAGTTTTGACCAAGCGCAGCAGCATGAAAGTGGGCGTTTTTCACGAAGACCTCACCATCGTGCAGCGCGATAGAAATGCGGCATGGTTCTCCGAATCGGATGGTGCTCAACTGCTGCTTTGCTCCGAAATTGGTAGCGAGGGACGAAATTTCCAATTTGCCCATCACCTCATTTTGTTCGACCTTCCGTTGCATCCCGAATTGTTGGAGCAGCGCATCGGTCGCCTCGACAGGATTGGCCAAACAGCAGATATTCACCTGCATGTTCCTTTCCTTGTTGGCAGTCCGCAAGAGCTGCTTGTGCGGTGGTTTCACGAAGGATTGAATGCCTTTGAAGAAAACCTAGAGGGCGGAAATGAAATTGCCAAGTTATTTAGCCACCAACTGCTGGCTGTTTCTAAGTCGCATGCTTTGGCAAACACTAACACGGCAATGGACAAACTGATTGCCGAAACTTCCACCTTTAGAAAAGAACTTCAGAAACGCCTTGCCGATGGCAGGGATAGATTGCTGGAAATGAATTCATTTCGCCCGCTTATTGCCCAAAAGTTAGTGGAGCAAATTCAAGCAGAAGACAGCGATAAGACACTTGAAATGTATTTCACCAAAGTATTTCATCATTTTGATGTGGAAATGGAAGACCTGGCGGCCCGAACGTACTTTTTGCATCCTGCGTCGGAAATTACCGAAGCATTTCCGTCCATTCCGCAACAAGGAATAAGTGTTACATTTGATAGAAAGCGGGCATTGAGCAGAGAAGATATGAGTTTTCTGAGCTGGGATCATCCCATCACTACGGGTGCTATCGATTTGGTATTGAGCTCAGGAAC
>JAIFKQ010000144.1 GCA_020049515.1 Paludibacter sp.
TTGCCAAATTATTTACCGCTATAGTATAACCTGTGCTAGCAGTTCCTATAATTGCACCAGTAGTGAAAGTTGTAATTGGCCAACCTGTTACTGAAGCCCCATCTTTTGATAAGCTAACTGATTTAAGCTCGCCTAAAGCATCAATACTACCCGTAACAACCTCTCCAGAATCATAAGACTGGTCTAAAGTGATTTTTACTGTTGTTACTTCATCATTACATGAATTAAACAAAGTCACCGATGCCACCATTAAGGCGACAAGAAATAAATTTTTTTTCATACTTTTTTGTTTTAAATTTTATTTTTTTGAATTATTTCGAGAGCAAAGTTACACTTTTTTTTAGTATTACTAATTAATTTCATATTTATTTTCAACAATTCATGATAAAAATAACTTAATATTCTGACATATAATACGTTACGATTTAAAAACTTGTTGACATATTGTTAAAGTCAAGATAATCCAACATAGTAATTAGATGAGTTATCAAAAAAAAAATAGAATAAATTTGATTATACCTTTCAAAATTCAAATTTATAATCAAGTTGAAATTGCCATGCACAAAGAAATTTAAGATTTATTTAATAATACACGAAGATTACTTGTTGATTTAGATTTGCATTAAAAATCATGCTTCAGAAGCATTTGAAAGTAACTAGATGGCACACAAATAATTGTGATAACGTTTTATCAAATTACCCACAGTTCTGCAGGCTTTCGGGCGGTAAGCTCCGTAGGGATTATACATAGTTAGCACCCGATGAGAAACATGTTAACGACCTATAAATCAATCAAATAATTGCATTTTTATGACTCATTGGGGTGCTAACTATAAACGTAGGAAGTTACAAAAATCAAAAACAGCAAATTACACTAGCTGTATAAATTTCATTAACCGACTGCAAAAAATCAATATTTTTCTACATCCTCAACAGGAAATAAACTGTGAGGGGTTACGCTTAATGTTGAATTGAAAAAATAGACTGCACTAAAAACAAAAGCCACAAAAGCGACCATGATTAACAATTGCGTTTTGGAAATCTTTTGTATCTCATGTTTAGCTTTCACATCGCACACTTCGCCCGGACAGTACTGCGCTTTTTCTTTGTAAATTAAAGCATACATTTTACAACCAAAACAAATACCAAAAGCCGATTCGAAAAATAAAAACATCAAACAAATCAAGCAAATAATTCCAGAAATAGGGCTATACGTATTCATTAAAACCATAAGTACAAACATTGTACTGGCCAACACCAAACCAATAATCCACGAAAATTGCTTTTGCTTTGCTCCCACATATTCAGGCGTTTGATTATTCACAATAAAACGCCCTAGTATTAATGATGGTGCGTATTTGGGATTAACAAATACACGTATTAGAAAATCTAAAAGAAATATTGTAATACCATATTTAATAGGTAAAAAATTCTCTTTAAATATTATGAGCATCAATGATATAAATACCATCAAAAACAGCACACCTGCTGCAGCGCGTATCTCACGCTCGTTTAAAACTGGGATATTATAACCTTCTACAATTTCCCCAAATTTGATTCCTTTTTTCATTTTTAACTTTATATTTTTAGTTTATAAATAATGTAAAGGAGACCTAGTTTAGGACTAACTTCTAAAATTGTTGTTAATTTATTGGCTTTAACACCAAAATTTGTAATGCAAAAGCGATAAATTATAGCCAATTACAGTGCTGCAACTGGCTGTCTCTTTGTTGAAAATATAGTCACAAGATACAAAATATCGGTATGATTATTTATACAATTTGATCACGTTTAAAGTATAAAGCGATAGATTATAATATATGGATGTTGCTGCTATTAATGCAGCTGGTATTGATAATTTGTGAGACATAGCATATTTCTCAACTAATTTTACTGCCTTATCGGATATTTCAGCCTGAATATGAAAATTTGCAATTTCTTCAAATCTTTGGCAATAGTTTGAAGCTCCTTTTTATTTCGAGCACCAAAATAAAGCTCAGCACAAGTTATATCCGAAATTGAGATATTTCCTTGCCCTATTTATTTTACTTCTTCAACAATTGAAATGTTGTTTTTTATAAATTTCAATGAGGATATTGGTGTCTATCAGTATCATTTATTTCGGCTCCAAGCTTCATTTCGTAACTCTGCGCCGTTTATTTGATAATCAGCCCATAATCCTGCTGACAACGAAAATTCATCTATTCCCCATGACTTTAAAAAATCAATCAATGTTTTCATTTTGTTTTCGTCAATATCTTGTTTTAATATAAGTTCTGTCATAATGCTTTAGATTAAATGGATATGCAAAAGTACTAAAAGTTATTGTATAGGGGACTTTACAGAAGATGTTTTTATTCAACAAAAAATTAAAACAGCCAATTACATTGCTGCAACTGGCTGTACTTATTATCTACCCCGCCCTTTGGGCACCCCTCTAAAGGGGAATTAAATTACTTCAGTCTGTTTATTTCGTTACATTTTAGTCCTGTCATAACTACTATCTACAAACTACTATCTACAAACTACTATCTACCAACTAATCAATATTCATCCCAGCTCTTAATCTTAATATCCTCCATACTCAAGGTACAGAAAGCATTAATAAAGGCCGACGCCAATCGCGCATTTGTAAACAGTGGAATGTTGAAGTCGATAGAACCGCGACGAATGATATAATCGTTGGCCAACTCGCGCTTGGTGGTGTTTTTGGGAATGTTGATAACCAAATCAAATTGCTTATTGGAAATCATGTTTTTCACATTCAGATCACCCTCTTCGTCTGGCCAATTTACTGCTGTGGCATGTACGCCATTCTCTTTCAAGAAACGTTGCGTGCCGCGTGTTGCAAATAGCTCATATCCTTTCTTTTGCAATAAAAGACAAGCGTCCGAAAGTTCAACTTTCGATTTTGGCTCTCCCGAAGAAATCAAGATTCGTTTCTTTGGAATGCGATAACCAACCGAAAGTAATGATTTCAGAATTGCCTCCGAAAAATCATCACCAATACAACCCACTTCTCCAGTTGAAGCCATATCTACACCCAACACAGGGTCGGCTTGTTGCAAACGGGCAAACGAGAATTGAGAAGCTTTGATACCCACATAATCAAGGTCAAATGCCGATTTTTCTGGTTTTTCGACTTCCAATCCAAGCATTACCTTGGTAGCCAGTTCAATAAAGTTGATTTTCAATACTTTGGAAACGAATGGGAACGAACGTGAAGAACGCAAGTTACATTCAATTACTTTGATATAATTGTCGCGCGCCAAGAACTGGATATTGAAAGGCCCTGATATATTCAAGGATTTTGCAATTTCACTGGCAATTTTCTTGATTCGACGAATGGTCTCCACATAGATTTTTTGCGGAGGAAATTGCGTGGTAGCATCACCCGAGTGAACACCGGCAAATTCAACGTGTTCGGAAATGGCATATACCAAAATCTCACCATTTTTAGCCACTGCATCAATTTCTATTTCTTTGCAACGCTCAATAAATTCCGAAATAACTACTGGGTGTTTTTTAGACACATCAGTTGCCAATTTCAAAAAGTTTTCTAGCTGAGTAGAATCGTAACACACATTCATGGCAGCACCCGAAAGTACATACGACGGACGCACCAACACTGGAAATCCAATGCCTTTTACAAAGTCGTTTACATCATCAAATGTGGTCAATTCTTTCCAACGCGGTTGGTCAATTTTTAAAGTATCGAGCATTGATGAAAACTTGTGACGGTCTTCGGCCATGTCGATATAATGGGCTTGCGTACCCAATATGTTTACGTTTTCGCCTGCTAGCTTCAACGCCAAATTGTTTGGAATTTGTCCGCCAGTAGAAACGATTGTTCCCATTGGGTTTTCCATGTCGATAATGTCCATCACGCGTTCAAAACTCAACTCGTCGAAATACAATCGGTCGCACATATCGTAGTCGGTCGAAACTGTTTCGGGATTGTAGTTTATCATCACCGAGCGGAAACCTTCTTTACGAATAGTCATAAGCGCATTTACGCCACACCAATCGAACTCAACAGACGAACCAATACGGTAAGCACCAGAACCTAATACCACTACCGAGCGATGGTCGCCCAAGTATTTCATATCGCTGGCCGTTCCACCATAAGTAAGGTACAAATAATTGGTTTGTGCTGGATATTCAGCAGCCAAAGTGTCAATTTGTTTTACCACTGGCACAATGCCACGACTTTTGCGGTGAAGGCGAGTCATTTTAATCTTTTCATCAAGGTCATCACTTTCACATTTTGTTACCAAGCGGGTGATTTGGAAATCCGAAAATCCCATCTCTTTCGCACGGCGCAACACTTCATCAGGCAATTCATTCAACGAATTGAAAGTTTCCAATTCATGTTCTTTGTCAACAATTGCTTGTAGTTTATATAAGAACCATCGGTCAATTTTAGTCAGTTCGTGCAGTCTATCAACGGTATAACCACTGTGAAGCGCTTGTGCCAAATAGAACACACGTTTATCGGTTGGTTTGCTTAAAGCGGTATCCACATCATCGGCATAAAAATCTTTGTTGGCCACAAATCCGTGCATTCCTAATCCAATCATACGCAAGCCTTTTTGGAAAGCTTCCTCAAAGTTGCGACCGATAGACATAATTTCACCTACCGACTTCATGCTTGAACCCAACTGACGGGAAACGCCTTGGAATTTACCCAAATCCCAACGAGGAATTTTACAAACAATATAGTCGAGTGCTGGTTCAAAGAATGCCGAAGTATCTTTTGTCACCGAGTTTTTAAGTTCTGGTAATCCGTAACCCAAACCAAGTTTAGCAGCCACAAAAGCCAATGGATAACCAGTGGCTTTAGAAGCCAAAGCCGAAGAACGACTCAAACGAGCGTTTACCTCTATAACGCGATAATCTTCCGAAACCGTGTCGAAAGCATACTGAACGTTACATTCACCCACAATGCCAATGTGACGAATAATGCGAATGGCCAACTCACGAAGTTTGTGATATTCACGGTTAGTAAGTGTTTGCGAAGGTGCCACCACGATACTTTCGCCGGTATGAATGCCAAGTGGATCGAAGTTTTCCATATTACAAACTGTAATACAATTGTCGTATTTGTCACGCACCACTTCGTATTCTATTTCTTTCCAGCCTTTTAGCGATTTTTCCACTAAAACTTGATGTGAATAGGCAAAAGCTTTTGTAACCAATTCTACCATTTCTGCATCGTTATCGCAAAAACCGCTTCCCATACCACCAAGGGCATAAGCTGCACGCACAATTACCGGATAACCCAGCTCGTTGGCAGCACGCACGGCATTTTCCAAGTCATTCACCGCTTCACTCTTGATGTATTTCACATCAATTTCGGACAGCTTTTGGTTGAAAATTTCACGGTCCTCTGTATCAATAATGGATTGAACTGGTGTTCCGAGAACTTTAATATTATATTTTTCAAAAATTTTATCCCTGAATAAAGCCACACCGCAGTTCAAAGCGGTTTGACCACCAAAAGAAAGGAAAACGCCGTCTGGACGTTCTTTTTCGATAACGCGTTCAACGAAATCGGGTGTTACTGGCAAGAAATAAACCTTGTCGGCAATGCCTTCGGAAGTCTGAACAGTGGCAATGTTTGGATTGATAAGTACGGTTTCAATGCCTTCTTCTTTCAACGCTTTCAAAGCTTGAGAACCAGAATAATCGAACTCGCCGGCTTCACCTATTTTCAATGCACCTGAACCAAGTACCAATACTTTTTTGATTTCACCTTTGTTGATTTGTTTGTCAACGTGGGTAGTTTTCAATTTGGCAACACATTGTTCCTCAATTAATTGTGGAATTGTTTTGTCAGTTCCTTCGAGCGTACGCATAAATACGTCGAACAAAAATTCTGTATCTGTTGGACCAGAAGCTGCTTCGGGATGAAATTGTGCCGAGAACCAAGGTTTCGTTTTGTGGCGAATACCTTCGTTGGTACCGTCGTTCATATTCACGAACAACGATTCCCAGTCGGCACTTAATGTTTTATTGTCAACGGCAAAACCGTGATTTTGTGAAGTAATAAAGGCACGTTGCGTACCCACCAATTGCACTGGTTGGTTATGACTGCGGTGACCGTATTTCAGTTTATAAGTTTTGGCACCACCCGCCACCGAAAGCAATTGATTACCCATACAAATTCCGAAAATCGGTTTGTTGGTAAGCATGGCAGTTTGGATGTGGCGAACAGTATCTTGTGCATATTCTGGGTCACCAGGGCCATTGGAAATAAACAAACCGTCGAATTCAATGTTATTGAAATCATAATCCCAAGGCACGCGAATCACTGTTGTGTCACGGTTCAAAAGGCAGCGGATAATGTTATGTTTTACGCCGCAATCAACCAAAAGAACACGATGTTTTCCGGTTCCGTAAGTAATTACTTCTGTGCAACTCACCTTTGCCACCTGATTTTCATCATCAGGGTTGATAAAGTCAATATCTTCGCCATCAGGGAAAATAAACTTACCTTTCATCGTTCCTTTATCACGCACCAGCTTGGTAAGTTCACGCGTATCAACACCAAAAATTCCGGGCACTTTATTCTCTATCAACCATTCGCTTAGGCTTTTGCCAGCATTCCAGTGGCTGTATTCAAAAGAAAAATCGGAAACAATCAGGCCAGAAGCTTGAATTTTTTCCGATTCATAATAAGTAGAAAGTCCGTCTTTGATGATGTCGGTAGGCACGCCGTAATTCCCAACCAAGGGAAACGTAATGGCCAATAATTGACCCGAATAAGAAGGGTCGGTCAAACTTTCGGGATAGCCAACCATAGCGGTATTAAAAACAACTTCACCGGCAACTGGTTTATCATAACCGAAAGATTTTCCTTTAAAAACGGTACCATCTTCTAAAACTAAATGGAGGGGCTTGTACTTCTGCATAAATATATTGTAGATTGTATAATTTTCTGCGTTCCATTTGGAAAGTCCAAATTTCTGCAAAAGTACTGCTTTTTTAGGTTTTATGCAAATCAAATAATGAAGAAAATGAAATTATTTTGCATGATTTTTTTGTCAATATTAAACAATTGTAAATAAACGCAGTACGCCTGTATAAAAAAGGGATAAATATGTGAAATATAGGCAGTTAATATGAAGACAATTAAAAACAATATTGTAAATTAATAATGTATTATAATTCGGTATTTGATTATAAAAAAGCACTTCAAAGGATTGACAAAAAGAGTTATTGCATTAAAAAATAGTGACTTTCCGAAATATAAATCATGTTTACAAATAAATATAGTATCTTTGCACCCGATTAAAATAAAACACAGATTGGTTGTGTTTCAATAGATTAAAAAGAAAAAAGAAAAAAGAAACAGATTATTTAGTAAAAGCCCAACAATGAAGCGCATAAACGAGTACAAAAAATTATTTAATGTTGACCCAGACACCGACCTTAAACAATTAAAAACAACCTACAGAAATTTAGTAAAAGAATGGCATCCCGACAAATTTCAAGGTAACGATGAATTGAGTATTGAGGCCGAGCATAAAAGCCGTCAAATCATTGATGCTTATCATTTTTTGGTAAGTATTGCACCCGAAACAAAAGCAGCAAACCTAGAAGAGTATAACGTTACCACTTCGGAATCGGGCATTGCCGACTTCAACCACAAAGGCTCTTTGCTTGTAGTGACTTTTACGGACGGTAGTACATACGAATATTTTGGTGTTACTAGAAACATGTATATTAAGTTAGTAAATGCCGACAAGCAATTCCGTTTTGCAAAACGTAACATTTTTAACTCGTACCTTTATAGAAAATCAAAAAAAGGAACATTGGTTGCATAACTATATTGAAGTAAAAATACTATCTATCCACACTATCGGCTAAATTTCTGTTCTGGAGTTTAGCCGATCTTCATTGGTATCAATATTTTAACTTTATATAAGTTATAAGAATACCAATTTACTTTAATTGAGAATAATAGGTGTGAATTTTGTAAGGAAAGATTTTATTTGTGTAACATGAGTCCATTCAATCCACAATATCTTTGTCATCAAGTAATTATAATATAAAAAAACCATTTAAAATCAAAAGAAAATGAAAACAATTAAATTTTATGCCATTATTGCAGCTTTGGCATTTGCTTCTGTATCGTGTGTAGAAAATTCAACAAAGTACAAAACTGCCATTGCTCAGCGGGATTCATTGGCAATGGAAAAGCAGGTTTCAGATTCCAATTACATCCAAACTTTAGACATTTTGAATGAAATTGAGGCTGGATTTTCAGAAATCAATCAAAAGGAAGACGAAATGAACGTAAATTTGAAAGGAGTAGAAGGTGCAAACTCTGATAAAAGACAAGTTATTGGAGCTCAAATGAGAGCAATAAAAGAAGGGATTGAACTAAATAAAGCAAAAATTGAAGAGTTAAAAAGAATGTCTGCAAAAAGCGGAAAAGCTAACGTACTATTAAGTAACACAATCAAACGCTTAGAGGCAGAACTGACTGAACAAGCCATGCTAATCAAAAACTTACAGGGCGAACTTGATAAAAGAAACATCCTAATTTCGGAGCTTAATACAACTGTAAGTAATCAGAGCAAAAATATTCAAGAACAGCAAAGTGCTATGGAACTACAAAAATCGACCATTGAAACACAAGACAAGAATATGAATATTGTGTGGTATTGTTTGGGCTCTTCTAAAAAATTAAAAGAAGCAAAAATTATATCTACTAGCGGTCTGTTTAATACCAAAAAAGGGATGGGTAAAGATTTTGATCAGAGTGCTTTTACTCAAGTAGATATGAGAACTATTACCTCTATACCTACCAATAGCAAAAGCATTAAATTTATTTCGTCGCATCCTGTAAGTAGTTATTCTTTGGTAATAGGCGACGATAAAAACATTACCATTGAAATTACAAATCAGTCAAAATTTTGGAGTGTATCAAAATACCTAGTGGTACAAATATAGTATAATATAAAAATAAACCGTCCAATCATTCAGGTCTTTAACAAAGGACATGGAGGTTGGACGGTTTTTTTGTTGATATAGCCAAATGACTGTATAATACGACCTTATACAAGTTTATTTATTTCAATAAGATAGTAGAAGATGAATTATTGCGAAATAAGAGCTTACAAAACATCAAAGATTTTTTACGTGAACGTTAATCAACACATTTGTTTTAACATAAATAAGTTGTAAAAAGACTATGCTTTTTTAACTTTATAATCGCAAATGGTTTTCCCTTTTAGAATGCTTGTCAATCTTGATTTTAATAATTGTCGGCGAATTGGCGAAACCTTGTCGGTGAAAAGATTTCCTTCTAAATGGTCATATTCATGTTGTACTACCCGTGCTTTGAATCCTTCAAACTCGGCAGTATGTTCTTTAAACTCGGCATCGAAATAATGCATTTTTATTTTAATGGCGCGCGATACATTTTCGTGAATTCCTGGAATACTAAGGCATCCCTCCTCACCCGAAACCTCCTCTTCGCTTCGTTCGAGCATGGTTGGATTTATCATTACTATTTTAAATTCGCCCAAGTCTGGATTTTCTTCTTTAAAAACAGCCAAATCAATAACCAATAAGCGAATAGGAAGGCCAACTTGTGGTGCCGCTAGTCCCACACCTTCGGCTTTGTACATGGTCTCGTACATGTTGTTTATCAGTTCGTTTAAGGCAGGATAATCTGGAGATAATGGCTCAGCATGTTTTCGGAGTACAGTGCTGCCGTATGTATAAATAGGTAAAATCATTTTTTAGTTATACGTTTTTTATTAGTTAACAGTTATATATTGATAGTTTCGAGGTAGCTTTGCAAAATAATGGTGGCCGAAATTTTATCTACCAATGCCTTATTCTGCCTATCATGCTTTTTCAGTCCCCCATCCAACATTGCTTTATGAGCTAAAACGGATGTAAAACGTTCATCAATATAAACAAGTTCAATAGCTGGGAATTTGCGCTGCAAACCTACAGCAAAAGGTCGTATATATTGCATTGAATCTGACTCTTGGCCATTCATTTGCTTTGGAAGCCCAATGACAAATTTTTCTACTTTTTCTTTTGCAATGTACTTTTCAAGATAATCGAGCACTTCATGCACCAAAACCGTATCCAACCCATTGGCAGTAATCTGAAGCATGTCAGTAACTGCAAGTCCCACACGCTTTTGTCCGTAATCAATGGCTAGAATTCGTCCCATAGTTGAAATTATTATGCCTACAAAGGTATAAAAAACAGCTCAACTTTGAAAATTTGCCAAGTCTATTCACTTAATATTTGTGCTTTTTAGGTTTTTGCTAAACAATTTGACAGTAAAAAGAGAATAATTATTGGATTTTAGCCCAAAGAAATGATACATTTTAAGGTTAAAAGCTATTATTAGTAGGTTCTATTTTATCAGGTTGTAATTTGATTTCGATTCTAACAAACATCTTTCTAATTCCTACATTTTTGTTATTCCGCCCCTATTTCTTCATCATTTATGTACCAAAACCAGTATATATGAGACACACCTATACAATAACTAACTGTATATAAACATTTTAAAACATTGGCACAAGAATTGAAATACAGCTCCAAACGAATTATCTATTAGGTGTACAATAATAGATACTTCAAATTCAAAAAAAAGGGAGATTAAGGAACATGAGCGAACAATCATTTAATATGTCGGCCGAACTTACATTTTATCGTGAAAATGAAATGTTTCTTGGCTCAGCACAAATTCGCTTAATGAAGCAAGTGGTGCTGGATGGCTCGATACATGCGGCTTCCAAGAATCTGAAAATGTCGTACCAACATGCCTGGCATATTCTCGACAAACTGAACCGCTTATCGCCTGTTCCAATTGTTATCAGGCAAAAAGGTGGTAGAGATGGTGGTGGATGCAGAATCAGTCCGTATGGGATGAATCTGATACGCACTTATGAAAAGAAAGTGATTGATATTATTCAGTTTTTGGATGAAAGTAACAGCGAATTAAAAAGCTGTTTTTTTTAGGATAGCGATATTCTCGCTGAGGAATATCGCTAAAAAATTACTCAACGTTATTCATTTTAGTTTATAACGAAAAAAATTAAAGGTATGAAATTAGTTCATTCAAAAAAGATTTTATTTGTAATGATGTTGGGAATGATTTTCACATCAACAAATGCACAAACTGTAGCTATCGATGGAGAAATCCGTCCTCGTACAGAGTATCGGGATGGTTATGGGAAACCATTGTTGCAAACCAACGACCCAGGAGTTTTCACCATTCAGCGCACTCGACTGGGATTAACATTTACCAGTGGACTATTGACCACACAAATTACGTTGCAAGACTCGCGGACTTTTGGACAGGCGGCAAATGCAGCAGATGTGGCAACGACTGGAATTTATGAAGCATGGGCGGATATGTTGCTTGCCCCTGGTGGATCTCTTAAAATTGGTCGTCAGACATTGAATTATGATGACAAACGCTTGTTTTCGTCACCTGTATGGAGCAATACCGGTACGGCGCACGATGTGGCTTTGATTAAGTACAACATCAATGATTTTCAGGCTCACTTGGGGTTTGCGTACAATAATAACAGCGCCATTTCGTCCGAATCATACTACACGGCCATGACCAAATACAGAAATCTGAACTTTCTGTGGTTATCAAAAGATATTATGAACGGACTAAATATCAGTGCCATTGGTATTGACGAGGGCGTACAGGACACCACTGGAACAAAAAATACAACATCAAACTACCTGAAAACAAGGATGTATCATGCGTACACTTACGGGGGAAACCTAAAATTTCAAAGCGATTCATGTCCGATAAGTGCTTTAGCAACAGCTTATTTTCAGTCAGGAAAAAATTCAACTGGTCAGACATTGAATGGGAAATTGTTGGCATTGAAAGTAGATTACAAAATCTTCGATTACTTGTCGGCAAACATTGGGACTGATTATTTATCGGGCGACAATGATGGAATAACTGATGGCAATCAAAGTAATTTTAAGAAATTGTACGGTGCCGATCATGCATTCAACGGAGTGATGGATTATTGGGACACGCCATTGTCACAGGGATTAATGGATTATTATGGTGGTGTAACAGGAAAAATTGGGAAGAAACTAACGCTTGAAGCGGCATATCATGTATTCAATTCAGAATATTCGGGAAAGAATAAAAAAGGAATTGAATTCGCCAAAGATTTGGGTTCAGAGTTTGATTTTATTGTGAATTACAAACTGAACACATGGACAACTATTCAAGGTGGATATTGTAGCTATTTTTCAAATAACAATACAATTGTAGCCAAAGACATTGTTACATCGGCAACTGTAACACCCGATATTCGAACACCACAATGGGCTTATGTGATGTTTACCATCAAACCAACTTTCTTGAAATAATTCATAAAACATAATTCATAATTCACAAAGCATAATTCATAATTCACAAAGCATAATTCATAATTAAAGAAACACAATATGAAACGATTAATAATATCATTAGCGATTTTGCTCGCAACAATAACAATGTCGGCTCAAAAAGTAAATATTGCCGCTGCTGCCAATCTGAAATATGTGTTGGAAGAAATAAAAACAGCTTATGTAAAGCAAAATCCGAAAGCGAAAGTGAATCTGACTTTCGGTGCCTCGGGTATGTTGGTGCAACAAATATTGAATGGTGCAGCATTCGATTTTTTTATGGCTGCCGACAATGAATTTCCTTTGAAGCTGAAAGATAAAGGTCTGACCACTGGCGCAATGTCCACTTATGCATTTGGCAAACTGGTAATTTACAGCAGCACTTTGGAAGTAGCCAAAAAAGGTTTAGATGCTTTGAAAAACCCTTCGGTAAAGAAAATTGCCATTGCCAATCCCGAAACAGCAACTTATGGTACACGGTCGGTGGAATTGCTAAAAAGCATGAAACTATACGACCAATTGAAAGCGAAAATAGTTATTGGTGAAAACATAACGCAGACGGCTCAATTTGCATATACGGGCAATGCCGAAATAGGATTTATTGCACTGTCATTGGTATTAGCTCCAGAAATGGCAGGTAGCGGAAAGTATTATATCATTTCACCAAAACAGTATTCTCCTATTGAGCAGGCTTGTATTTTAATAAAGAC
>JAIFKQ010000087.1 GCA_020049515.1 Paludibacter sp.
AGGGAATAAATGGGTTGTACGCAGATAAAACCGATTTTAAAAACTCGATAAAAGAAATAAATGGGGCAATTAAAAACTTAAAATCAGCGCTGAAAAACGAAGAAATATTTATGGAAAAATACATTAATACAGCCATGCCGCTAAGAAAACTTCTATTTGAGGCAGGTAGTGAAAAAAAATAGCTGGTTAGTACTCTGCAATTTAACTTTGTAGTATTTCACTCAAATAAAATCAAACAGCCATTAAACCATGATAAACACTTTAAAAAAGACTAACAATTTACTTGTTTTTAAGTTTGAAAAATAGGGTTTAATGTTATTTTGATAAATGTGATGGTTTATAACCCTAAATATTATAAATTTGCATTCCGTTTACATCTAGGAATGATTGAAGTATAAAATAAAAAAGCCAAAAATGCTAACTATTCAACCGTTTACATCTAGCACCAAACTAGAAGTTATCAACCTATATATCAGCACCTTTTCTACTGGTCTGTCCGAACAATACATTGATAAATTAGAATTAGATGCATACATTGAAGCAATTCTTGAACATGGATATTCACTCTTGGCCTATGATAATGAGTTTCTGATTGGAGCACTTCTATCATGCCCGTTTTTAACTAATGATTCAATTCCTCCAATGATTTTGAACAACTATTTGATAGAGAAATGCGTTTATGTAGCAGAAATGATGGTAAAAGAGGAGGCGCGTGGCAAAGGAATTGGGACTGCCCTATTGAATCGATTTTTTCAAACGATAGATAAATCGAAGTACTCAGATGCATTTATTCGTGTTTGGGAGGAAAATACGGGAGCAATTGTATTGTACGAACAACATGGTTTTAAAGCAATTGCCACAGTTATACAAAACAAAATGACGACCGACAAAAAAGAGGTTTTTAGCATGAGAAAAATATACTTACACAAAAAATTAGTTTAGATTATGCAAGATTTTTTGACAAAAACGATTGATTTGCGAAATGGAAATCCCGAAGATAAGCGTCGGGAAATAAGTAGCTATTTTGAGAAAACATGGGCAGTGGACGAGAAACTCTACACCCAGCTAAAATCGGACGAAGTATTCTACCATCGTGGCGACCCGCTACGACACGTTTTGCTTTTTTACTTTGGTCATACAGCTGTATTTTTTATCAATAAATTATTTTTGGCCAAAATGCTGGAAGAGCGAATTAACCCAGAGTTCGAATCAATATTTGCTATTGGGGTGGACGAAATGAGCTGGGACGATTTGAACGAAAAGCACTACAATTGGCCAAGTGTAGATGCCGTTAGAGATTACCGAAACCAGGCTAAAAAAGCAATATTGGAAGTAATCGAAAAAGCCACTCTAAATTTGCCTATTACTTGGAACGACCCCCTTTGGATTATTCTTATGGGCATAGAACACGAGCGAATTCACCTCGAAACGTCATCGGTATTAATCAGACAATTACCTATATCAGAAGTTGTTGCAGGCAAATTCGGGAAAATTTGCAACGAAATAGGTGAGGCCCCACAAAATATATTATTACCTGTTACCGGAGCAGAAATGCACCTCGGAAAATCGTTTGACCATCCGCTTTATGGCTGGGATAACGAATATGGAAAATACACAGAAAATGTAGCTAATTTCAAAGCTTCAAAATATCTTATCTCCAATGGTGAGTTTTTAAAATTTATAGTAGCAGGGGGTTATCAAACACGTGAATTTTGGACGGAAGAAGGCTGGAATTGGAAAACTTTTAAAAATGCAGAAATGCCTCTTTTTTGGCAAACGAATAACGGTAAATACTACCTGCGGTTAGTAGCTCAGGAAATTGAAATGCCTTGGAACTGGCCTGTGGAAGTAAATTATTTGGAGGCAAAAGCATACTGCAATTGGAAAGGAAAACTGACAGGAATAGCATATCGTTTGCCTACAGAGGCCGAATGGAAACGATTGTCGGAATTTGTAAAAGTGGAAGATGAGCTAGAATGGGATACAGCACCAGGCAATATAAATTTGGAACATTTCACTTCGCCTTGCCCTGTAAATAAATTCCCTGTAGGTGAATTTTACGATGTAATTGGAAATGTCTGGCAATGGACCGAAACACCAATTACCGGATATCCAGGCTTTAAAGTGCATCCTTTATATGACGATTTTACTGCGCCAACTTTTGATGGAAAACATAATATCATAAAAGGCGGCTCGTGGATTTCTACTGGTAATGAGGCGGCTAGCGATGCTCGTTATGCTTTCAGAAGACATTTCTACCAGCATGCAGGTTTTAGAATTGTTGAATCGGAAATGCCATTGGTACTGCACACCGACGAATATGAAACCGACCCTGAAGTATGCAATTCGTGCGAAACAAACTGGGGAGATGCATTTACCGATGCCGAAAATTTTTCAAAAAAACTAGCACAAGTAGCTTTCGAAAGTGTAGGCAATAACAAAAGTATCAATGTATTAGATTTAAATGCCGAAACTGGCCGATTGGCTTTTGAATTGGCAACCAAATTTGACAAGGTTACTGCACTCGATATGTCCACTAGGTTTATTCGCATGCCTATCCAGCTTCAAGATAAGGGTTTTATGCGCTATATTGTAAAGGATGAAGGAGAATTAGTGTTTTATCGCGACATAGTATTGTCGGAAATGGGACTTGAAAAGGGAAAAAACAACATTCTTTTTATGCAAGCCGATGCCAACAATCTGAAACCGATATACTCGGGTTACGACTTAGTTATTGCTCCAAATTTATTGGAAGAGCTAATTTGTCCAATATTATTTCTTAAAAGCATTCATGAGCGCCTGAACAATAATGGCATTTTAATCATCACTTCTACCTATAACTGGGACGGAAATGATACCAAACGCGCTCACTGGCCAGGTGGATTCAAACAGGATGGTGAGCCACTAACGTCGCTAGAGGGAATTAAAAACTTGCTGCAAGAACATTTTATGCTTCAAAACAAACCATTCGATTTAACTTTATCGCTGCGTAAGTCCTCCAGAATTATGGAAAAACAAGTAACTGAAGTGAGTGTTTGGAAGAAAAAAATCAATAAGTTTTAAAAAAAAATCTGTTCTACGACCATTAGCAGGGGTTGATATTTTGGATTCTGGCTACTTGAACCTAAAAAAAAGACAACCACAATCCAAAAGTAGGATTGTGGTTTTATTCTTCAATTTTTATTGGTTAGGAAACAAACAACCCACACAGCTGAGGTTAGAACCAAAAATTCAAGAGCTGTAGAGCTGTTCTGAAGATTCTTTTTTTATTATAGTAACAAAAAAACCATCACGAAATTTATCGAGATGGTTTTTCTATGTTTAATTTAATAGTCTGTGCCATTGCGTTTTATATAAACTCAAAGCTATATACGTAGATAAAAAAGTTTTAAACGAAAAAACTACCTTAGCAATTTAACCTTTTATAGTGCTAAAATCAATCCGGAATTAATCTTCTTGCTTACCAGCCACAAAATCATTGCGTTTTCCGGCAAAAATATCGTAACGGTTATACCAACAATCCAATGCGCCATTTAATAGCCGGATTCGTTCTGTAGGTTTTAATCCTATTTTATCCAAACATTCCTCGTGTGAACTTATCACCCAACAAGTACTACCCGTAAATTTATGTTTCATGGTGGTACCCAATGCGGCATACAGTCCGTAAATATCGTCGGAAGTAATACGTTCGCCGTAAGGTGGATTGGTCACTACCAAGCAGTTGGGCGCAGGAACCTCAAGTTGTTGAATAGATGCAACTTTCAATTCTATGTATTTGCTCAATCCAGTGCTTTTCACATTCTGTTCAGCTATTTTTATTGCTCTTGGCGAATTATCCGATCCATAGATTTTAAAATCAAATGGCCTTTCGTACGAATCATCATTGTACAAATTATCAAAAAGTTCTTCGTCAAAATCGCTCCATTTCTCAAAAGCAAATGAGGAGCGATAAATGCCTGGTGGGATATTTAGCGCAATAAGTGTGGCCTCAATAAGCAAAGTTCCAGACCCACACATTGGGTCAAGAAAATTCGATTGTCCTTTCCAGCCAGCCATAAGCAGCATTCCAGCAGCCAAAGCCTCGTTGAGCGGTGCTTCAGTTTGTGCCACACGGTAACCACGTTTATGAAGCGATTCGCCCGAACTATCCAAAGAAAGCGTACATTTACGTTCGGCAATGTGAATATTAATCATCATTTGCGGACTATCAAGGCGAACAGATGGCCGGCGGTCGAATTTTTCGGAAAACCAATCGGCAATGGCATCTTTCACCCGATAAGACACAAACTTGGAATGACGAAATTCATCCGAAAAAACAGTTGCGTCAATTGCAAATGTGCTGTCAACGGTCATGTAATCGGTCCAATTGATTTTTTTAACTTGTTCATACACCTCATCAGGATTTGAAGCATCAAATGTAAGAATCGGTTTAAGAACGCGGGAGGCGGTACGTAAGCACAAATTGGCTTTGTACATCAATGCTTTATCGCCAGTAAAACTTACAGCCCTTCGTTGAAGTTGCACGTTATTGGCCCCAATTTCCACCAGTTCTTTTGCCAAAACTTCTTCTAACCCACGAAAGGTCTTTGCTAACATTTCAAATTCCATTTTCTTTAGTCTAATGACAAAAGTCTAAAGCCAAAAGTCTTTCATACCTTTGCTTCGTACTTTGTCTGTTTTTATGTTTCTAATCTCAAAAATCAAACGTAATGATAACGTCTGCATTTGTACTATTTATTAATATCGTTTTTATTCCAAAGTCATTTGACCTATGTCTTTAGTCATTAACCCTCAGTCATTTGCCGTTATCATTTATCCTCTTTCAACTTTTTCTGTGCCAGTTTTGCTCCTTCAGGCACATCTACATCTATCCAAAGGTTACCACCAACTACTGCTCCGTCACCTACTTTTATGGTTCCTAAAATGGTGGAATTAGAGTAAATTATCACATTATTTCCAATGTTCGGATGTCTGTTGATGCCTTTTATAGGGTTTCCATCTTTGTCGAGCGGAAAACTTTTAGCTCCAAGAGTTACTCCCTGATACATTTTTACATTTTTGCCAATAACGGCAGTCTCTCCAATTACCACACCAGTACCGTGGTCAATAGTAAAGTACTCGCCAATAGTAGCTCCAGGATGAATATCAATCCCAGTTTCGGAATGAGCCATTTCGGTAATGATACGCGGTATGAGTGGCACATCGAGTTTCAGTAGCGCATGTGCAATTCTATAATTACTTATAGCCCTGATACTTGGGTAGCAAAAAATGACTTCTCCAAAACTTTTGGCAGCTGGGTCGCCATTATATGCTGCAATAACATCGGTATGTAATTTCTCGCGAATGGAAGGCATTTGAAGTATAAATTCTGTGGCTTTATTTAAAGCTACATGTTCCAATTCGGCTCTTTCTTTGTAATCTGCCGTACAGTTGAAGCAAATTCCAGCCCGAATTTGTTGCGCCAGTAGCGAATGAAGTCGGTCGATATTCACACCAATGTGATACATCATGGTATGGGCATTAACAGCAGAATCGCCAAAATACCCAGGAAAAAAAATAGACCTCGCCAATTGCACAATCTCCTTCAAAACAGTTGTTGAAGGCATTGGGTCATTATTTATCTGTTCGTGGCATACATCCTTCGACCCTTCAAATTGGGATAGTTTGTTTACCGTTTCGATTAAATTAGTGTTCATACTCTTGTTTTTGTTTTTAGAAATTCCAACGCTGAGATAGCGTTATTTAATCTTTCGCTGCCCTGCCCATTTATAACAAAATAGGGCTTTCCAATGTTCTCAATTTCTTTTTTATACCAATGAAAGAAAAACTCACGATCGAAGCCATGCTCCCTCACCGAATCTGGTTGCCATGGAATATCAGTATCGCAAAGTAAGTATAAATCGAAGAAACCATGCTCCAATCTTTCAGTTATAAATGAAGGTACAACTGTGTACTTATGTTCTAACCATACTTTGGTAATAATAAGTTCAGTATCAAAAAAAACGTATTCCTCACGGGCATTCATCGTATTTTCAAACTGCTTTTCTTGTTCAATTTGTTTTTTTGCAATAAAACAAACATCTTCGAAAGAGTAAGGAACAGTAAGATTTTCAACATATTGACGGGCGAATTCCTCAATCCACTGTACATTATAATGGTTGGCGAGCGATTGAGCCAAAACAGATTTTCCTGTCGATTCGGGACCGAGAATTGCAACTTTGAACATTAAAAGAATTTACTATATTATCATTTACAATTTACTATTTGACAATACAACATATCAACTTAATGCATTATCTTTGGCACAAAAATCAAACAATGTGCAAATTTACAACAATTATTCTGCTTTGTAGTACTTTTTCGATAATTACTACACAAGTTTCGGCTCAAAACATGGATATTGAGCTGTTAAGAAAATTAAATGGAGCCACTCCTACCCCACTTCGGAATTATTCAAAGTTCATATCCAATAGCACAACGGCTGTAGCAGCGTCGGTTCCGTTGGCCATGGGTGTAGTTGCTTTGGTACAAAAGGATGATGATTTACTCAAAAATGCATTGTATGTTGGGGTCAGCTTGGGAGTGGATGGTGTGTTAACGTATGGGCTAAAACGGGTTGTGAATAGACCAAGGCCGCATGAAACGTATCTAGACATTGAAGTATTGCCAGGTTCCGAAACGTCTTATTCATTTCCGTCGGGTCATACTTCTCTTGCTTTTGCTACCGCCACCTCTCTTACACTGAAGTATCCAAAATGGTATGTTATTGCACCGAGCTATTTTTGGGCTTGCTCAGTGGGCTATTCGCGGATGAATTTGGGAGTGCATTATCCTTCGGATGTGCTGGCAGGCGCTTTGCTGGGTGCTGGCAGTGCATATCTCACCTTCTTGGTAAATGATTGGTACTGGAAAAAGAAAGAAAATAAAAAGCTTATTGGGCTTCAAGTTTTTCGGTAAGTGGTTAAAGGGCTATTAGAGCTGAATTTCAGGTTAAATAAAAAGTGTTTTAAACCTATATTTTAATCCACATCAAAAGGGGAAAAAGCTGAAGTTATTTCTATTAGGTCAAAATAAAGCGTTCCACCACTTCCGCCACACCGTCATTCATGTTGGAACTCACTATATAATCGGCTTCGTGTCGCAATTCTGGCGCAACATTGTCCACCCAGATACCGAGGCCAGCATATTGTACCATGGTTAAATCGTTGCCGGCATTGCCCACCGCTATAACTTCATGTTGTTCAATGCCCAGCTCTTTTGCCAAAAAATCAATGCTTTTAGCTTTGTCAATTCCGTGGGGCATAACTTCCAGAAAAAATGGTTTTGAACGAGCCACACTCAAATCGGTTCGTTCAGTTTTCAGTTTTCCTTCCACTTGTTTCAAATAATCGGGATGTGCTAATAAGATACATTTAATGGCCGTAGTGGTTACTTCATCTTTAAAACTGGGTACTTTGTGGTGCGGAATACCCGTCAGTTTTAGCTCCACATCAATGTATTCGGAGTCGGTTTCGCTCACTACCCCTTTATCGGAGTAGGTAATAATATGTACATTATTCGCGATGCTAAAATCGTGAAGACTATGTACTTCCTTATTTGTAAGGCTTGTTTCGAACAGTACTTCGTTGTTTTTCAGGGAAGTTACCACAGCGCCATTAAACGAAATCATATACGAATCGTAGTGAGCCAATTTCAACTCATCTGCAAATTGACACATGGCAGGCGTAGGACGACCGGAAGCCAACACCACTTTTACACCACGGTTTTGAGCCGCAAAAAGTAACTCTTTATTGCGGGCCGAAATGGTATAATCGTCTCTGAGCAAGGTGTCGTCCAAATCAAGCACAAGCATTTTGTAAATCGGTGTGCTGGCATTGGAAGCACTACTATCCAAGGTATTTTGCATTAATTGATTGATTTTTTGTTATTGCGCCACAAAGATACAACCATTTTTTGGTAAGAAAAAGAACCTTGAAATAGAAACTGGTATCACCATAAAGCTATTTCATTTGAATTGTTAAAGTTGTAACAGTACGAGCATATTCGGTACGCTACCGCAAAATCAGTCCTGTTATAGTTCGTCGTATGGCTCTGCTTACGTATCGTATAGAAGTAACGTTTTTACTTTCAATATTCAGCCTTAACATACAAGACAGATGATATATACTAATTTTTATCGGTAGCCTCGATTTAAACTCCTACGAAGGTGATACTTTGGCCGAATAAAAGAGCCGCTTCGTAACAGCTTATGCTGAGCTAGCAGATGTTATTATGTGTAGCTTTAATTATAATACCGCTCCTTTGCAGCCTCTAAAATCTCCTATAGGCTAGCGAGTGGAGCTAAATCCAACTGTGTCAACAGGAAAATCAGTTTGTGAATTGACTTCTCTTGAGGTCAAAGGTTACTTGTTTCGCAAAGTTTCAAAGCGTTTTGGCATTTCGTTCCCAGCAAGAATTTACTCAATAACGACTTATATCCAACTCGTTGCAGTGGCATGAAAAAGCATAATGGAAAGTCGTTTGGAGCTTTTTATAAGACCACACTGCCCGTAGCCTATCCTGCGTAGTTAGTTCGGCGTACGGCTCCAACCTAAGTGATATAAGGGTTGAAGCTCACTTCAACCAGTTAACAACCTACTACTTGATATTTTTTTCCCGCATGTTAGACATTTTTTTCCCAATAATAATAATATGTTCGCCACCTTCATGGGTAATTAACACTTTTAAATTAAGATAACTAAATATCTCTTTTAAAACATCAATATCAAATACATGTTGATGCAATGCCCTATTAACAAAATTATTCAATGACCTTTCTTTGAATTGTTCTAAACTACCGGCAAGTATATCCATCTTCAAATCATGTAATTCTAATATTTCATCTAAATGTGTCAAATCAGTTTCTGTTATATTATTTTGATAATCACTTAATAGATGCGAAAATTTCGTTATTGGTCGATTGTGGTCAAAGCAATAATCCTTATTCGGAAGTACGAGTAAAAGTACACCTTCATTTTTTAAGACCCTAATCCACTCTTCGATTGCTTTTATAGGATTTGCAATATGTTCCAGGCAATTAGAAGATAAAATAAAATCGTATTTAGAATTAGGAATAAGGGTTAAATTGGTTGCTTCCGAAATATATTGAATACCCTTTTTATCTCTATAATAATTATAATTTTCTCCGCCCTCAAGCTTACCCTCCCATATTGTAGAATTTGAAAAATTATTACCGTCAAGTTCTTTAAGAATTTTATATAATGGCACAAAACCTTCATTGCGGAAGATATCGCTTGGTCCTCCAACCTCCAATCCAGATTTATTAGCAAATATCCGTTTTATAAAAAAATGATTATTTACCCTTTCTTTCCTTCTTTTGGCAAATAATCTTTTGAGCATAAAGCCCAATCCGTGTTCATTTATCTCTTTAAATACTTTTGATATTTCTTTCATCTTTTTCTTAATATAATATTCAAATACAATAATTATCTTTTATAAAAAAAGCTTAGAATAGTCTAAACTTTTTCATTGCCATTATTCAGACATTGGTTCATTTTAACAAAATGACGTATAACGGATATGTGTATGAAAAGTTGGAGTGCGGGTTTAGGGGAATAAAAAACCTCAAATTGTAGCACATGCTGGGTATTTCATGTTCGGTGTTAATCTTCAACCTACGTCGTTGCAGGATAGTTGCATTTGGAGAAGAGTTAAAACATATCCAGCCTAAATAAAATCCTTCGTCCAACAAAGTTATTTTAATACATGTGTCGCCAAAACATTATGAACGTCATAAACATTTACGGATTTGTTGAATTGCTTCCTTATGCTTGGTATTTGTTCACTTGAAATCCATATCTTTAATTCTGCATCTAAATCAAATGTTCCAGCAGTTTCAATACTGAATCTTGAAATACTCTTATAGGTAATTGATTTATATTCAATTTTAGTTCCAGTAAGACCTTGTTTATCAATGAGAATTAGTCTTTTTGTCGTAAAAATAAATAAGTCTCTAACCAATTTGAATCCAAGTTCAATTTCTTCTCCTTCAATTAGAAGTTTTCCATAATCTTTCTTTAGTTCTTCTTGGCCAACAGATCCTGCGTTACCAATTAATGCTGAAAATAGTCCCATAATTATTGTATTTAAGCTCCTACTCATTTGGTTTTTCGGAATTCACCACGTTTGATAAATGGTTTCTGTACTCCATTTTTTATTTTTAGTCGACCAACAGTAAACGTTCAAGTTCAAGTGTGTATTCATTCGTTAAGACCGTAACGGGAATCATAAGTCGTTTTTTCTTGTTTTTCTTCCATAAAATTCTACGAAGAATTGTACAAAAATCATAAATCCAAAAGTTACCAGATTCTACCGTTACTGATTCGTCAAGTCGAGGCACAGGTCGTACGGTTCGTTAAAAATTGCGCCTCCGTTCTCCAAAGCATCCCCCCTACCCTGTTCTAGTTCGGCGTATGTATCATGATTACCTCCAAACATGAAGAAAAGCTCGGCTTCTATACTAAACTATCAAACCGTATCATTTGGCTCAGAAATTGTATTTTGCATTGACACAAACATCAAATTTTTACTTTTTATCAAAACTCGTCAAAGATAGAAACAATATTCATATTTACATCATGTTCATTCACTTAATTTTTAAAATGATTAATTGCCAATTTTGCTGAAGTGATGAAAAGATTGTGTATTATGGTATCAATTACCTAATGGAAATTTTGCTGGTATTGAAAGTAAGTTTTTGTTGAAAAAGACAGACTAAAATTCCATTTTCCTAAATTTTTAGACCCGTTTCCTCCATTGTATCGCCTGCGCAATTTGTATTCGGCGTAAGTACAGCCTTAGTCGCTGCCAGTAGTAAAGTTGCACATTCCATAAATTATTTCAATAATCTAGGTACAGTCTTGATATTAACTCAGTCGAAAATGAAGCCTTACCCGTACAAAGAGCGTCATCGATATAGCCTACAATGAGTTAAGTCGATTGGTTGGCTAATTACGGGTGAATACCATTAACGATGGGGAGCAAA
>JAIFKQ010000174.1 GCA_020049515.1 Paludibacter sp.
AAGGTGAGAGAGTAAAAATAGGAGGAAATGAAATCACACAAGGGACAAGCGACCCCGCGATAGCTATCGGGGGTGTCGCTTAAAAAATAAGAGAATATAAGCGACATCATGTCGCTTGTCCCTTCTCAACCTAGCGCATTAGCCTAAGTTTCCTTTTTCCAAGTTTTAGAAAAGAGAATATGTCATAAAAATAGGCGAAAATGAAATCCCACAAGGGACAAGCGACATTGTGTCGCTTAAAAAAAAGAAGAGAAATAGGATTTTTTTTAGAGTTTGAAAGCGACATCATGTCCCTTGTCCCTTGTGCACCTAGCCCATCAATCCTAGTATCATCCATCTTTTTAATTGTTTATTTATATCAACCCCCAGTATATATTTATGGAAAAGAAGGAGTTTCATCGTGCCAATTTGCCACATTATCAACAGCCAGGTCAGGCTTATTTTGTTACTTGGAATTTGCATGATGCTATTCCGGCATTGGCATTGAAGGATTATTCCGAAAAACTTTCATCACTTCGTAATTGTATTGAATCGGCTGTTAAATCTAATCAATTAAGCGATTATATAAAAGCATTAAAGCTAGAATTTAATATCCTACGTATAAAAAGAATGAAAGCAATGGAGGATTTACTTCTTATGGAAAATAAATGTTCTGTTGATTTAGCCCTGCACGAATATACCACTATCGTTCATAGCGCACTGTGTTACTGGGAAGGCCAAAAACTTAAAAATCATGCTATATGTGTAATGCCCAATCATGTACATTGGGTATTTGAATTGTATAATAAAGACGAAAACGGTAATGCTGTGTGGTTGGAAGATATACTAAAATCGGTAAAACGTTATTCGGCAACACAAATTAATTTATTAGCAAATAAAAAAGGAACGCTTTGGCACAAAGAAAGTTGGGATACTACCATCAGAGATAACCGACATTTATACGAAGCAATAGAATACACAAAAAATAATCCAGTGATGGCAAAATTAGTCACTGATTGGAAAGAATGGAAAGGAACATTGGTATTTTAATAATTGTAATGTCTTAAAAATAGGAGAATAAGAAGTCGCACAAGGGACAAGCGACATGATGTCGCTTAAAAAATAAGAGAATATAAGCGACACAATGTCGCTTGTCCCTTCTCAACCTAGCGCATCAACCTAAGCCTCTTGTCCAACCGGATCTATAATTCATTAGATGTTCAAATGTTGGGCGTTGCTCGTGGGTGGGATTTTCTTTTTAATCCCACTCCTTTTGTATTCTTGGGCGTTGCTCGTGGGTGGGATTTTATTTTTAATCCCACCCTATTGTATTCTCATGATTTTCAATCCGTTCTTAAAGTAGATTTTCAAGTAGGTTGTAACAACGTTGCTCAGAGTTCAAAGTTCACATTCGGCTGAATTTCTTCCCATGAAGTTCAGCCGATAATGTTTTTCTTTAAATAAATAGTGTACTACAAAATTAAATTAGTAATTTTGCTACGAGTTTATTTTTTAAAGTCCATAATACTTATGACCAGAGCATTCATAAATAAAATATCCAATTATTTTGCCAGCCAGCCCATCGATAAGGCATGGGTGTTTGGTTCTAGTCAACTTTAGCAAAGAATCGAAGGTTACATTGTTCAAATATATTCATATTATCAATGATTTACAAGCATTAACAGGTAGAAAAATTGATTTGGTTGAAGAGGGACAATTAAAACCTTTTGCAAGAGAAAGTGCAGAACATGATAAAATACTAATTTATGAGAGAAAAACCACGTGATAAAGAACGGCTTCTGCATATAATTGAGGCGATTGATAATATCTTCGAATTCATTGAAAACAAATCATTTGAGACTTACCAAAACGATAAAATGCTGAGATTTGCTGTTGTAAAAAATCTTGAAATTGTGGGAGAAGCAGCCTATTTGCTTACCAAAGATTTCAAGTTGAAAAATACAGAAGTTGAATGGAATGAGATGATTGGTATGCGGCATATTTTGGTTCATGGCTATTATCAAATTAAAGATGAAATAATATGGGCTACAATTGAAACAGAATTGTTGCCATTAAAAGATAAGATTTTGGGCTTACTTCCAAGTTGTTTGTAGAACCTGAAACATATAAACTGTAGCTATGTTCCATCTTGGTAGAAGATTTTATGTAAGTTGCCTTTTGCTTATTAAAAGTTATCGGCTGAATTTCTTCCATGAAATTCAGCCGATATCGGTTAATAAAACATTTATATCTACTTTAGTGTCATTTCCAACTGTAGTTAGTATATTTGTATCGTCAAATTAAAAGACTTCAAACTTTTAAATAAATAATTATGATAGCTGTTAAACAACCACTTTCAAATGTTCAAGTAGAATTGTTGAAAATATATTCTACAAACATTTCTGAGCCCGAATTGAAGGAATTGAAGAATTTACTTGCTCAGTTTTATGCCAAAAAGTCTATTGAAAATGCTAATAAACCCCGTCCAACCGGACATATAATTCATTTGATGTTCAAAAGTTGGGCGTTGCTCGTGGGTGGGATTTTCTTTTTATCCACGATAGCCATCGCGACCACCCTTTCTTATTCTTAGGATTTTCAATCCGTTCTTAAAGTAGATTTTCAAGTAGGTTGTAACAACGTTGCCCGCTATCCTTATGAAAAGTTTCATCGGCTGAATTTCTTCCCATGAAGTTCAGCCGATAATGTTTTATTGATGAATTCTAAACAAAAGTATTATCTTTGAAGTTATAATTTAAAAATCAACACTATGGCAATAATTTAAATGTTTTATGGCATCATCATTTCAATGTATTATTTGGATAACAAACAACATAACTTGCCACATATACATGTAAAATATCAAGACGAAGAAGCTGTGATTTCTCTAATAGATGGTCAATTATTGGAAGGTACTTTAAAAACGAATAAGATGAAACTTGTTCAAGCTTGGATTGAAATACATAATGAAGAATTAATGGCTGATTGGGCATTGGCAATAAGTGGTGAGACTATTTTTAAAATTGACCCGTTAAAATAATAGATATATGAATCCCAGAGTTATAAATGTAAAGCCAGAGCAGAACTTTAAACTATTGATTACATTCAATAATGGTGAGATGAAAAGTTTTGATGTAAAACCATATCTCGAAATTGGTATTTTTAAGGAGTTGCAGGATGAGAGTATATTCAATTCCGTTAAACCATTTTTAGGAAGTATCCAATGGGCAAATGGAGTAGATCTTTGCCCTGACACGCTTTATCTTGAGGGTGAAGCTTGTTGAAGTATTTAAAAATTGTACCTGTTGATCTTTCTTAGTACATCAGTCTTTTTGTTCGGCTTAGGCTACCGTTAAAAATCGGTATGTATCATTTGCCTGAGTCGAGTGGGAATGAAAGCTACCGATAAATATCGGCATGTACCATCCACTTTCCCATATTAAATATCACACCGGCTGAGTTTCTTTATTGAAGTTCATCCGAAAATATAATTATCAGAAAAAAACAAATCCAAATTAGTATCAAATTAGTGATATGTTCGTATATTTGTATCTATAAAACAATAAAAAAATACGCCAGCTATAAGTGATTTTATAAATGCAACTGTAAGTAAATTTTAAATGTTTACAGATTTTGTTGGTTTTCAGCAATAAAGTAATACAAACAATATGGGAAAAGACAAAATAATTACTGGAGTGAAAATTGCTCAGCAAATGAGTAGGGCAAGGAGTATTCTTAATTCTCAAGTAATTCCAAGACAAGAACTATATCAAATTAGAGAGCGTGAAGGTAGATTGAGCCAAGAGCTGTTAAGAGCATTGAAAAACAATGCCTAGTCTTATTATAATAGCAGGATGTAATGGTGCAGGGAAATCCACTTTTGCCTCATCTTTTCTTCCAGATGGTCTAACATCTTTCGATTACGATAGACATTATCTTGATATTTACTATAGTATGCCTGACAGCGAATTATGAGATGAATTTGCCAAGAATGAAGCTACAAAAGAATTTGAAAAGGCTGTAGAAAAAGCATTGGAAAATAAATTGGACTTTTGTTACGAAACTAATTTTGATACATACCCATTGTACTGGGCTGAAAAATTCAGACAAAATGGTTATCAAATTAACTTGATTTTCTTTTGCCTATCAAACCAAGACATAGCGAAACATCGGGTTTGTGTTCGTACAGAGTTTAAAGGACATTTTGTTGATAATAAAACCATTGACATTAAATGGGAAGCTGGATATAAGAACTTAAACTTGCATTATCGTTTCTTCGACAATATATTATTTGTTGACAATTCTAAGCAAAATGATTTATATTCAAATTTATTACAAATTGAACGAGGCTGTGTAATTCAGTTGATAAATGAGTTACCTGAATACTTCAATCAACGTTTTCCAGAAATAAATAGTTTGGCAAAAAATGACCGGTAACAGCATCATCGGTTTTTCGTAGCGTATCCCTAGTTTTTCGTAGGCTGTAGCGAAATCCCACTGTTAAGGTTTGGCGTAAGGTTACTGATAAAAATCGGTATGTATCATTCGCTTTGTATATTAAATACTACATCGGCTGAATTTCTTCATAGAAATTCAGCCGAATTTGATTTTATACTATTTTTACTGATAACCAGATTTATATTCTAAAGAATTAATTTTTTTGTTTTCACACCATCTTTGCTGTAAACTTTTAAAATTACAACTCCTTTATTGGTTAAACTGATAGTGTTCAATTTGCTGTATTTTAGTAGTTTGCCACTTATGTCATAAAGTTCAATATATTCAAACTCCCCTTTAACTGTTACGTTTTTAGACTCTGGATAAAACTGAATTTCAATGTCATTATTTGTTTCCGATAATGAAGTTAGCGTGTTTAGAGTAAATGTTTGTTCTGCTCCATAAAACAATGCTCCAGCTACAGTGGCTGCTAAACGATAATAAACCTTTGAGCTTGGAGCTTGGCTTGCTAGTGCAAATGTGCAACTTAAGTCTAATGGGTTCACAGTAGCATTTACTGTTTGGGTATAAACCCCTGTTAATGAGCCATATTGAAATTGAGCTGAATGTGTATCGAAATCTTTTACGTCATATACACCATTTAGTGTGGCTGTAGTTGTAGTTACATCTGTTGCTGCTAAAGTAGTAGCAGTCGGCGCAATTACTTCATAAGCCCCTTTGTCAGGATTTCCATCGCGTATTGTTCCGCGTGCATCTAATGCCTGTGCTCCGTTTCCGGTATTAAAAGCCAAACTAAGCAAGTTATTTATTGCCATCGTTTTTACTTTACCACCATTATTATTCAATGTTGCCAAGCCCAATTGTAAGGTAGCTGCATTTACAAAGTCGTTAGTTCCAATAAATGGTGCAGTAGAATATAAGTTAAAGCTACTCTCGTTTGTATTTGCATTTGAATCATCAACGGATATATCTCTTTTATTACTCCCATTTCCATTGTTATTGTTGGCAACAATAGAGTTGGAGATTGTAATTTTAGAAAGGTAAGCATCCACGCCTCCAGCAAGTACTTCTGACAAGGTAGAGTTATTAACTATTGTACAATGGTTTATGTTTAAAATGGCTGCTCCAGAGTTGTCCAGCATTTCTATGGCTCCTCCACCATCTACAGCACTATTACCTGTTAAAGTACAATTGAGCAAATCCACATCAGCCGTGGATTGTATTGCACCACCATAGGCTTCACTGCCAGTAGTACTACAATTTGTTATAGTGCAATTTTCAAACGAAATTTTCCCATTGTTGGAAGTGATAGCATTTATGCCACCACCACCGCCAATACGGTTTCCATTCATGATGTTTAGATCTTTAAAGTGGACTGTTCCTGTTGGAATAAGAACTTCAAAAATAACATGTGAGTTATTTCCGGATATCGTAATGCCAGCAATGTTTGAACATAGAATAGTGATTGGAGCAGTGATGACAGGTAAAGGCGAACCCAGTGTTATGGTGCCGCTTGTTTGAATGTCCACTATCCCCGAGCCTGCTGTGATGACATTTTGCATTTCTTTCCGCAATGTGCCCGTAGAGCCATCGTCTGTTGTTTTTGTAACAACAAAAGCTGGAATATTTACTAAGGCTGAAATACTTAAGGAATGTAAACTTACTAGCGCAAGCAGCATTGTTTTGAATATTAGTTGTTTCATATTAGTTGTTTTAATGTCGAAAATAGATTAAATTAATTTTGTGGTGGATATATTCCAAAAAGAGATATGATATAGTTAATTGCTAGGTATGGTTTCATGTTATTGTGTGGCTGAGAACCTCCAATAAAGGTTGAATTGGGCGAAACTGTATAGCTAACAGATCCCATAGTGGTGTTGGATGAAGTGCTATAATCATTTTCTCTGGATGCATTTACCGACAATACATTGTTTGTAGGCGTATTTTCATTGGCCGATCCACTGTTTACCGGAAGACTTAGTGTTGGAGTATGTGTGTGCTGGGGTATATTATTGCCTATTAAGGTTACATTTTCTTCTCCACTTTGTTCTCCTATCTGATAGGCACTGCTTAGATGAATTGGTGCGCGCCCCCGTAAGTCTGGCACCGCAAAAGTGTTCTGGCCATCCCCCCCATAGGTAGTGCCAATTAGGTTAAATAAAGTTTCGTATTCTGATATGGATAAAATTTGACCATCGCAAAAGGCCCACCCAGCTGGCGCAAAATTTCCAGCAAACATTTTAATTTCACCTATGTATGGATTCTGTGCTCTTAAGTTAGCAACCAAAAGTAAAAATAGTGTCAAAGTTATTATTTTAGTTTTCATATCTTTAGTTTTAATTTTGTGATGGAAAAATTCCTTGAAGTGCAATTACAAAGTTAACCACAGTGTAGGGTGCCATATTGTTATGGGGCAATGATTGTCCGGAAACGCCAATAGTATTGCCAGTCAATGGTATTTTGGCACTACTAGTATTTGCTTTACTGTTAAATTCGTTTCCTCTTTTGTCATTTTTAGCAACGTAATTTGCAGTAGGTGTGTCTAAGTTTCCAGCGGCACTGTTGGCCTTTTCGGTTACCACCAGGTTTTCTACATTGTGTATATGCCAAGGCATTTCGGAAGCAGTAAGGGTATGATTAATTTCGCCGCCCGTCTGCCCGATTGAAAATTGATTGGTAGCATCCATTGCTATTTTTCCTCGCAAATCAGGCAATGCAAAAGTTGTTTGTCCATTTCCGCCATACTGGGTGCCCAGCAACGAAAATAAAGCTTGATTTTGACTGATAGGGAGTAATTGACCGTTGCAGAACGCCCACCCTTTGGGGGCGTAATTAAAACTTACTATGCGAATTTCGCCCAAATATGGTTCTTGACTGAAACTGTCTAGCACGCAAAGCGTAAGCAAAAGGAATAAAGTGTTTATTTTTTTCATGTTTTTTTTCTATTGACGTGGTGGAAAAACTCCTTGTAGCGCAATAATATAGCGAATGACTAAATATGGCTGCAAATTATTGTGTGGCATGCTACTACCTGCTGGCGCTAATTCAATTTCTGAGCCAGCAGTTTTCATTTCTACATCATACGATGCACTGTAAGCTTTGGAGCTATTGGCGGAGTAACTCCCGGCTGGAGAATCTACATTTCCCACCGCGCTAAAAGCTGGTAAAGAGACACTTCCGCTAGTTGTAACGCTATGCCTGTGGCTAGGTAACTCACTCTCAGTAAGCGTTACAGCGGACTCGCCTCCAGTTTCACCCAAATCTCTTATGGAAAGACCAGGTCCTTGCCCTGCCCCAATGGGTACTCTGCCATTTAAATTTGGTAACGCAAAATTTGATTTTCCATTTCCACCGTAAGTAGTTCCCAGAATTGAAAAAAGAGCTGTGTTCTGACTAATTGGCAACAATTGTCCCGAGCAAAAAGCCCAGCCTCTGGGTGCGAAAGTCCCTGCAAATATGCGTATTTCTCCAATAAATGCATCTTGAGCTTTTGCAAAAGAAACTATTGCGAGAAAACAGATTGATAAATAAATTTTCTTCATTGACTATCTATTATTTGTATTGATTATAAATTTAATATGTTACAAAAGTAGAGAAAATAAATATAATAGAAATGCAATAAATGTGAAATTATTGTTCTGGGGAATTGTATTTTCTTGTTTTATATGTGTAATTATATTGTTTAAGTTGTTGTTTGTCTGACTTTTAGCTGGAGTAGTCCTCTTGTGTATTTTTTGTTGTAAATTGTGACATTTTAAATACATTAAAGCTGTATTTCTTACTTTGGCTTAGTTTAATCTCTAATTTTGGCTTTTTATCATTATTCCCATTACACTATTTATTTGTCTGAACTTATTTACAAATAAAAAAAGCCCTCGAAAAATCAAGGGCTTTTTTTATTTGTAGTTATTGTAAGTGATTATTTAATATCACCTTCAGCAATCAGATACTCAGCAATTTGTACGGCATTAAGGGCTGCTCCTTTTTTTATTTGGTCGCTAACACACCAGAAAGTGATACCGTTAGGGTTTGCAATATCTTTGCGAATACGTCCCACATGAACAGGGTCTTTGCCCGCAAGGAACAATGGCATTGGATATTCTTTGGCGGCAGGATTGTCTATAAGTACTACGCCTGGCGCTGCTGCAAATGCTGCACGAGCTTCTTCTACTGTAATCGGCTTTTCGGTTTCTGCCCACACGCTTTCGGAATGTGCCCGCAACGCTGGCACGCGCACGCACATGGCACTTACTTCCACATCCGAATGCATAATTTTGCGTGTTTCGTGATACATTTTCATTTCCTCTTTGGTGTAACCATTGTCGGTAAATACATCTATTTGAGGTATAACGTTATAGGCCAGTTGGTACGCAAATTTATCTACAGTAACCGCTTCTCCGCCCAACACTTGTTTATATTGCAATTCCAATTCGTCCATGGCCGCTGCTCCTGCGCCACTAGCGGCTTGGTAGGTTGCTACATGTACGCGTTTGATGTGCGATAGGTTTTCTAAAGCTTGCAGCGCCACTACCATTTGAATGGTGGTACAGTTTGGATTGGCAATAATGCCGCGTGGACGCAATTTGGCGTCGGCAGCATTTACCTCAGGTACTACCAATGGAATATCCGTGTCCATCCTAAAAGCTGAAGAATTGTCAATCATTACAGCTCCAAATTTTGTTATGTCTTGGGCAAATTCTTTAGAAATACTTGCTCCAGCCGATGTGAAGGCAATATCTATTCCCTTGAAATCATCACCGTGTTTGAGCTCTTTCACGGTGAGTTTTTCACCTTTAAAGTTATACACACTACCCGCACTGCGTGATGAACCAAAAAGGCTCAGTTCAGTCAATGGGAAATTGCGCTCTTCGAGCACACGCAGAAATTCTTGTCCTACAGCACCACTGGTACCTACAATTGCTACTCTCATTGTTGTTAAATATTTAGTTCTTTACTTCCCTGTTTGGGTTTAAAGAACAGTTTAATTAGAAATTATTGTTTGTTTATATCTCAAATACAAATAAATAGACTTTCTGTTAATGTAAATGTGAAAGATAATCTATATATTTGCACTCTAATTTTAAAAAATACCCTTTTGGAGTTTAAAATTTTATGCAAAAGTAATTCATTTCAATAGAAAACACGTACATGATAAAGAATTTAAGTCTGATTTTAATGTTTTCACTTCCAATATTTAGCTTTGCGCAAGTGAATGATTCGTTTTTGGATGGAAACTTTATAAATAACCCTTTTTGGACAGGATCCTCCACCAATTTTAAGGTAAATTCTACCAATCAATTACAATCGAATGCTCTAGCATCTAGTACATCAAGTTTGTTCACTGTTTCGGAGGCTTTTGAAAATGCACAATGGGATTGTTGGATAAAAATACAATTTCCATCTTCTTCTGGAACTGTTTCTACTTATTCCAGTAATTATATGTCAATAATTATTGCTTCCAACAAGGCTGATATTTCTTCTGGTTTTAATGGTTATTTTGTAAAAATAGGCGATATACAAGATGATGTGTCACTCTGGATGCAAGAAGGAATCAACAAAACAAAAATTATTGACGGAAAAGACAAGCGTTCGGATGGAAACCCCTTGGAAATGCGAATAAAAGTGACACGAGATGAAGCAGGTAATTTCTCATTATATAGCAAATTATCAACTGAATCCGATTATTCTCTCGAAGGTACAACGCAAAATGCTGTGGTGGAGAGTAGTAGCTATTTTGGTGTGTCATTCACAAATACTGCTAAAACGGGTACTTCCTATTATTTTGATGATATAGTGGTTACTGGAGCAAAAGCAATTGATAAAACGCCCCCGCTTTGGACTTCTTTTACATTGGAGCACCCCAATAAATTAAAGCTTACTTTCTCCGAAGCAATGGATTTTTCCAATTCCACTTTTTCAGTTGATAACAACATTGGAGTGCCTGTAAGCCAATCAATTTCTGCCGATAAATCATCCATTGACCTCACGTTTGATAGCAATTTTGAAAAGGGAAAAATCTATAATTTAGAAATTACGGGATTGGCGGATTTGGGTGGAAATGCATTGACAATAACCAAAAAAAGCATTGGAATAACCGAAAAAATAGGAGTTGGTGATTTGATTTTCAATGAAGTAATGTTTGAGAATCCATTAAACTCTTTAGAGTATTTGGAAATTTATAATAGCTCCAATAAGCTGCTGGATGTGTCTGGACTTGTATTTACTACTCGCAAAACGGATGGTTCGCTAAATACGGGCCACGCTGCTGCCCAAAAGCTACATGGCATTTTGTAGCAATGCCGAAACGGTTCGGAATTTTCATGCCTGCCCAACCGAAAGCAATACTGTAACTACAACCTGGACAACGCTCAATAACGAAAGTTCCACCTTGGTGCTGACCAATTCGGCCAAAGACACCATTTATGATGAGCTAAATTACAATGTGAAATGGCACAGTGCGTGGGTTACTTCCCCAAAAGGGATTGCGCTGGAAAGAAATTCGTCTGACCTGCCCACCCAAAATTCTGCCTCGTGGCACTCGGCCATTTCTACAGGCAATTTTGGTACGCCTGGTTATAAAAATTCCGAATTTATGGATGTGGAAGTGCCTGCGTGGAATGGCTTTGCATTGATAGAACCCAATATACTGAACCTTTTTTTCACCGAAGCAATGGATTTTTCAAATGCCACTTTCTCAGTTGATAATAACATTGGAATACCTTTAAGCCAAGCAATTTCTGCCGATAAATCAACCATTGAACTCACGTTTGGTAGCAATTTTGAAAAAGGAAAAATCTATAATTTAGAAACTACAGGATTGATGGATTTGGGCGGAAATGCATTGATGCTAACCCAAAAAAGCATTGGGATAACCGAAAAAATAGCTGTTGGCGATTTGATTTTCAATGAAGTAATGTTTGAGAATCCATTAAACTCTTTAGAGTATTTGGAAATTTATAATAGCTCTAATAAGCTGCTGGATGTGTCTGGACTTGTATTTACTACTCGCAAAACGGATGGTTCGCTAAATACGGGAGCGGTTATGTGGCCTTATGTTCAGATGCCGAATTGCTTCGGAATTATCACAGGTGCCCTCCCGAAAGCAATATTATAACAAGCGATTGGACAACCCTTAACAATGAAAGTACTACTTTGGTGCTCACTAATTCCGAAAAGGACAGTATTTACGATGAGCTAACATATAATGTGAAATGGCATCATGCATTGGTGAAAAGCCCAAAAGGAGTGGCATTGGAACGTATCCATCCTAGTCTGCCAACTCAAGAAATTACATCTTGGCATTCAGCGGCAACGGATGTCGATTACGGAACGCCAGGATATAAAAATTCTCAATACCGTGAAATTGGAAGTGATTTATTGACTGAAAAATTCGTTTGGTTAGATCCTGAAAGTTTCTCCCCCGACAATGATGGGGTGGATGATATTTGCATCATTCGTTATAAAACCGATACCGATGGTTTTGTGGCAAATGCAGTTGTTTTTAATGCAGTAGGAGTGAAGGTTTTTCAATTGGCATCCAATATTTTATTATCTTCATCTGGTTTTCTGACTTGGGACGGACGAAACGATGCAGGAAAAAATACTAACGTTGGTGTGTATGTGCTTTATTTTGAAATGATTAATCCAACAAATGGCGTGAGAAAACAAGTTAAAATCCCAATTGTAGTTTCATCTCGATAATTTTGAATTATTAACATGCTATTGTCCAACAAATCAGCTATCTTTGCACCGTTTTTTTACCCCTAGCACAAAAGGGGAATAAGAAAAAAAATCGACAATGATTCAATCGAAATCAAGGGAAATAATATAGAAATAGTTATAATTAATACTAACTTAGTTCCCTCCACGATAGCTATCGGGAAAGGGGCTAGGGGTAAATTTTTATTTTAAATGGAAAAGATAAGTTACGCATTGGGATTAAGTTTAGGCAACAATTTATTGGGAAGTGGAATTTCTTCTATAATCGCAGAGAAACTAACCAAAGGAATACAAGATGTTTTAAACCAAAACGAGCTTGAAATGACCTTGGAAGAGGCACAAGCTATTATTACTGATTATTTTGATAGCTTACAAGCCAACATGAGTCAAAAAGGTCAAAGTGAAGGAATTGCATTTTTAGAAGCAAATGCGCTCCGCAATGAAGTAATAACTTTGGCAAGCGGCTTACAGTACGAAATAATTACAGCTGGTACTGGTGTAATTCCTACCGCCTCCGATTCGGTAAAAGTTCATTATCATGGTACTACAATCGACGGTAATGTTTTTGACAGTTCAGTTCGTCGTGGCGAACCTACTACATTTGGCGTTACGCAAGTAATTAGCGGTTGGGTAGAAGCATTGCAATTGATGCCAGTAGGCTCAAAATGGAAACTATTTATTCCATCCGATTTGGCTTATGGAGCACAAGGAGCAGGACAAGCCATTGCACCACACACTACCCTGATTTTTGAAGTAGAATTATTAGATATTGTTTAGTAGGTAGCTTGCAATCAGGAATTTGTGCTTATTCGTTCGTAATTGTATTATAAGAATATTTAGTGAGTTATAATACTGTAGATTGAATTTAATACAAAAACTAATTTGTGCTTTTGCGTAAATATTTTGTTGTTAAGTTATTACTAATCAATACATACTTAATACTCCTTTATTAATAGGGACTCTGCTCTTTTAGGGACTCACTAATTTATTATTAGTTTTAAAATTTATAAGAAATTAAAATCAAAAATCAAAATTTAAAAGTCAAAGTCAAAAAATGAAAAAAACAGTTTTAATTCTCGCAGCAGTATCCTTGGTTTTTGTTTCGGCCGAAGCCAAAAAAAAGCCAAAAGAAGTAATAAAAGTAACAGCACCTGTAAATGTCTTAACTAATGATGTTGATTCTATGAGTTATGCATTAGGATTGAATGTAGGGTCTGATTTTGGCAAAAATATTAAACAAATACCGGGCGGAAAATCTAATATCGATTTATTGATTAAAGGTTTTTCCACTGCCATGAAAGGCGATTCAGCGTTAATGACAGCAGAGTTTGCTGCCGAATTTTTCAAAAACTATATTACTGCCGCCCAAGAAAAAGATACAGACGCCAAAAAAGGTGATGGCGAAAAATTCTTATCCGAAAACAAAAATAAAGTAGGTGTGCAAACTACTGCTACTGGATTGCAATACGAGATTTTGACACCAGCCGAAGGCCCAAAACCCGCAGCAACAGACTCGGTGAAGGTACATTACCAAGGATATTTACTTGATGGAACAAAATTTGATAGTTCAGTAGATCGTGGTGAGCCAATTGTATTCCCATTAAATCAAGTTATTCCAGGTTGGACAGAAGGCGTTCAGTTGATGTCGGTAGGTTCAAAATACAAACTTTTTGTTCCTTACAATTTAGGATATGGCGAAAAAGGTGCAGGCAATGGCGCTATACCAGGTTTTGCAACTTTGATTTTCGAAGTTGAATTGTTAGAAATTAAACCGTTAAAAGAAGCTGCCCCTGATGCTGTTGAGGTAAAACCCACGGCTACACCTATAGTAGTCAAAAAAACTACTCCAGCAAAAAAAGCCAAATAAGCCAAATAAGCAGATGCTTAACTAATTAGTGATTAGTAGATAATAAATTCATAAATTATAAAAATCAAATGAAAAAACAAAGTATTTTATCGTTGGTAGCTTTGGTTGCCATTTTTGTACTCTCTTCATGCAATAAATATGAAGCCAAAACAGCAACATTAAAAACCCAAAATGATAGTTTGAATTACGCCTTAGGATTGGCCAATGGAGATGGTATAAAAAACTATTATCTTAAAAATGATTCTACCGATAAACCAATTATCGCTTTGATGAAAGCATTGGATGAAGCTTACAGCAAGGAAGTTAGCAAAGACGAAATGTATAAACTTGGAGTGCAGGTAGGTAGCTCGTTTAAACAACAAAAACAAAAAGGCAAAGGTTTAATGGGTGATTCTACATTGACTTTTGATGACGATTTGGTAAAACAAGGAATGATAAATGCTTTGAATGATTTTAAAGACGGTATGACAGCAAAGGAAGCCGAAGCTTATATTCAAGCTACTATGGCCAAGATTCAAGCTGCAAAAATGGGTCAACAACCGATGATGCAACAGCCTTCTATGGATCAACAAGCTGCTCCACAACAATAAGTTTCACAAAAAGTCAATATACAAACAATATACAGAAAAATGAAAAAACTGAATATATTTTTAGCAGTGGCATTGGTAGCCGTATTTGCAACTTCATGCGACAGCAACAAAGCAAAATTACCAACATTAAAAACTCAACTAGATAGTTTAAATTATGCTTTTGGTTTGGCCAATGGTGCTGGTATAAAAGAGTATTATATCAAAGGAGACTCTACGGATCAAAAAATTGCCGCACTGCTTAAGGGTATGAAAGAAGGCATGAAAGGCGAAATAAGTCCAGAGAATGCTGAATTAGTTGATCTTGGAAACAAAATTGGTTCTTCGTTGAATGAGCAAAAAACAAGTGGGTTAATGGGAGATTCTACGCTTAAAGTAGATGTAGATTTGATTAAACAAGGATTGATTAACGGGCTAAAAGGGTCTGAAATTCAAATGACATCCAAAGAAGCCCAAACCTATCTTCAAAAAACAATGGAAGTATTGCAAGCAAAAAAAATGGAAGTCACTTTTGGTCCTAACAGAGCGGCAGGAGAACAATTTTTAGCTGTTAATGGCAAAAAAGCTGGCGTTATTACTACAGCAAGCGGATTGCAATACGAAATTATCGTAAACGGCAACGGTCCACTTCCAGTAGATACAAACAACGTTAAAGTAAATTATCATGGAACTTTGGTTGATGGTACTGTTTTCGATAGTTCGATAGAGCGAAAAGAACCAGTTGTGTTTCCAGTAAACCAAGTTATTCCAGGATGGACTGAAGCTTTGAAATTAATGCCAGTTGGGTCCAAATTCAAATTGTATGTACCACAGCAATTGGCTTATGGATCTAAAGATCAAGGTGCAATCAAACCTTTCTCGATGCTAATTTTTGAAGTAGAACTGCTTTCTATTGAAAAATAATTTAAAGCAGATAATTCTTATTTCGTAGTTTGATAACATTCGTTAGATACTATGCATACAACATAAAAATAGCCGAAGTCATTCTACTTCGGCTATTTTTGTCATATAGTTAGTTTTAATGTTCAAATATCTATATTTTGGTATTAAATTGCTATTTTTAAATTTAAAACAGTAAATCATTTGATTATTTTCTGTACTTTTGCTTTCTAAATGATAATGAACTCAACAGTATGGAAAAAATAGATCAATTGGACAGAAAAATTCTTCAAATAATAACGCAAAATGCACGAATGCCATTTAAAGATGTGGCCGAGGAGTGTGGTGTGTCAAGGGCTGCAATTCATCAACGTGTGCAACGGCTGATAGACATAGAAGTGATTACGGGCTCTGGATACATGGTAAATCCAAAAATGCTTGGATTTCAAATGTGTGCATACATTGGTATTACACTTGAGCGTGGGTCTATGTACAAAGAGGTAGTATTAGAATTGGAGAAAATACCCGAAATTGTAGAATCACAATATACACTAGGTAATTATACTATTCTTGTTAAATTGTACGCTAAAAATGATGAGCATTTAATGGAACTGTTGAATGGTAAAATACAGGAAATAAAGGGAGTAGCTACTACCGAAACCCTTACATCGCTCGATCAACGCATTAAAAGAACTATACCGATAGAATGACCCCTAACCCCTAAAGGGGAATAAGAAAGAAATAGGGATGAGGAATAAAGTAAATAATAAGAAAATCAAAAGTAACTTAGTTCCCCTTTAGGGGCTAGGGGTAATTTATGGAAACAGTAGTAAGTGGCATTCGCCCAACAGGAAACCTTCACTTAGGTAATTATTTTGGCGCATTGCGCAATTTTATTAGCATGCAAAATGAGCACAATTGCTACTTTTTTATTGCCGATTATCATTCACTTACCACGCACCCTACACCAGCTGATTTGAATGGGAATGTTCGACAAATTTTGGTAGAGTATTTGGCGGCAGGACTTGATCCCGAAAAGGCAACTCTGTACGTGCAAAGTGATGTGCCAGAAGTGGCCGAATTGTATTTGTTCTTGAATATGAATGCTTATATTGGAGAGCTCGAAAGATGTACTTCTTTTAAGGATAAAATCCGCCAGCAACCCGAAAATGTAAATGCTGGATTGTTGACTTATCCTACACTTATGGCAGCCGATATTCTTATTCACCGTGCCACTAAGGTGCCTGTTGGAAAGGATCAGGAGCAACATTTAGAAATGACTCGGACGTTTGGAAATAGGTTTAATCGATTGTATAACGTGGAGTATTTTCCTGAACCACAAGCATTTAACTTTGGCAACGAGCTAGTTAAAATACCAGGGCTAAACGGTAGTGGAAAAATGGGAAAATCGGAAGGCGAGGGTAATGCTATTTATTTTGCCGACGAGCCCGAAGCTATACGTAAAAAGGTGATGAAAGCCGTGACCGATGCTGGGCCAACTGAACCAAATCAAGCTAAACCCGAAGCCATTCAGAATATCTTTCAGCTGATGAAAGTGGTTTCGGCACCCGAGACCTTTAGTTTCTTCGACCAACAATATAATGCTTGTAGTATCCGCTATGGTGACATGAAAAAGCAGTTGGCACAAGACATGATTAATTACACAGAGCCATTCCGCGAACGGATAAAAGCCATCTCGAGTGACGAAGATTTTCTACTCAAAGTGCGCAAAATGGGAAAAGAGAAGGCGCAAGAGAATGCAGCTAGAACCATCCGCGAGATAAGAAAAATTATTGGGTTTTAGTGATTTAAAAGAATGACTACTTAAGCTTGTTGCAGTATTGTAACAAGCTTTTTTGCTTGCAAAAAGGTTAAATAGTGATGCTTCTAATAACATTAAATGAAGCACCGATTTCAAAAAAAACCAGTTTTCTAGCTAATTGAATTATTTATAGACTCTTCCGTTTTAGCCAAACTTGATAGGAATTTATCATGTTCTGCCACAGTACATAAGAGCCCGGTCCAATGGAGGCTATTGGATTTAAATATATTTGTGCCATCCAAATTGCCAAAATTGTATTTTTTTGTCCTAGACTTTGTCCGCCCGCTACAGTGTCGTTGTAGCGTTTTCCTATTTTTCGCCCTATCAAAAACTGACCTATGCACATCATTAATGCACCAAAGGCAATCAAAATTTCGGTAGTGTAAGTATTGCTGTTTTGGCTGAGAATAAAACTTACCGTTTTTCCTGTAACTATACACAATGCAAGCGTCCAGAGATAAAAAGCAAAACCTGAATAAGATCCAATTTTGCTGGTGGTGCGTGGAGCAATTTTTTGAAGCAAAAAGGCCAACGCAATGGGTACAAAAAGTAAAAAAAACACACGTTGCGAAATGGCAAGAAAGGAATCCAAAAAGGGCATGTTGTTGTAACTACCAATAAGAGAGAATATTATTGGTGCAGCCACCGCCACCGCCAAATTACTTATCAAACTGTAAGCAGTAACACTGGCCACATTTCCTTGAAGCATACCTGTAACGACTGGAGCTGCAGTGCCGGTGGATGCCAACACACATATCATAACACCTTGAGCAAGTGCAGTGTTGTACGGGTTTATTAACATGTAAATGCTAATACTCCCAATAATTTGAATGCCAATTAACCACAAATGGGAACGTGATAATCGGATGTCTGTAAATTTTAAGTGGCAATATGTTAGAAAAAGCATTACAAAAATTAGGTAGGGTGTGAGAACTGAAAGACCTCCAAAAAATGGGTAGAAAACGGTACCAATTGTCATAGCAATGGGCATCATGTAGGGTTTAATTTTTTTAATCATTAGGTATATAATGAGACTTGTGATAACTCTTGTTAGTTGATAATGTATTTGCAAATATAATTTCAAGCTGCAAAAGTAATAAGATAATGTGTAGAAAAGACAAAACCTGAAGTTTTTGTTTTTATAAATGCGATTGCTAGTATATCTTTTTAAATCTCAAAAAAAGTATTCAATTATTGAATGCCATTAGGCTATCATTATTCTTTTATATCTTTGCAAAGAATTGCTGCTTGATTTTATCGAATTATCGAAATATGCATATTTTATAAATGAAATAAATAACCGTTGATTCTCGTTTATAATTTTTTTTAGAGCTTTTTTTTGCCTATTTTCAACGGTAATTACAGCCAGTTACATTTAGTTTGATTTCTCACTTTGAGATTATTATTAATTTATATGCTTCCAATTTTAGACGAATATCATTTGTATTTAAAGCTTGAAAAAGCCTTGTCAAACAATACAATAGAAGCTTATGAAAGTGATTTGCATAAATTGAAGATTTATTTGCAAGATGCTCATATTCAGTTGGAGAGTGCAGAGCTAGCCCATTTGCGCGATTTTATTATAGAAATAAGTAGTTTGGGCATTCATCCTCGCTCGCAAGCACGAATTTTATCAAGTGTAAAATCGTTTTACCATTTTTTGATATACAAAAACCTGCGCGACAATGACCCAACGGAATTGCTTGAAAGTCCAAAGATCGGTTTGCGACTTCCCGAAGTGTTGGCATTGGAAGAAATTGATAATATTATAAAAGCCATTGATTTATCTAAGAAAGAAGGACAGCGAAACAAAGCTATTATTGAAGTATTATATGGGTCGGGCTTGCGCGTGTCCGAGCTTATAGGCTTGCAGTTATCCAAAATTTACTTGGACCAAGGCTATATGCTGGTAGAAGGCAAAGGTAGCAAACAACGGTTGGTGCCACTTTCGCCCCAGTCTATAACACAGATTATGCTTTGGAAAATGGACAGAAACGAGCTAAAAATCCAAAAAGGTTCCCACGATTATTTGTTTCTTAACCGACGTGGATCAATACTTACCAGGGATATGATCTTTAAAATAGTAAAAGATTTATGTAATATGGCGGGTATTAAGAAAACGATTAGCCCACATACTTTTCGCCATTCGTTTGCTACACATTTGCTCGAAAATGGTGCTAACCTCAGAGCAATTCAGCAATTGCTAGGTCACGAGTCTATTACTACTACCGAGTTATATACTCACATTGATATGCAGTTTTTAAGAAAAACTATTTTGGAATGTCATCCTATGAATCAATCTAAATGATTTTAGATACTGTCAGTTACTTTTTGCTTTTTCCGGTTTATAAATTAAAACCATTCCCTTGAAGATAAAAGATTTTTTTCATACTCGGATTGTTTATTTGCTCTTAATATTCTTCATATTTTGGGCACCCAGTATGCTAGCTATTGAAACTATGGCAGTAGGCCAAGTTTTAAATAAAATGGATAAAATGCCCATTGCAGGCGTTAATATTTATTTCAAAAACACGTCTAAAGGTGTGCACAGTAACGATGAAGGTTATTTTAAAATTAGTACTTCGGGAGTTGAAACAACGCTCGTGTTTTCGTGTATTGGATACATTGAGCGCGAAATAAAATTAAAACTTGACAAAAGTGTAGGACTTGAAGTAGCAATGGAAGAGGAGAATACCTTGTTGCAAGAAATTTTTATCATTCCTGGTTCTAACCCAGCATTGGACTGGATAAAAAAAATTCGTCTCTCCCGCAGCCAAAATGATTTAACTCGTCAGCCTGGATTTTATGCCCAAAGTATTGAGCAAAATTTGGTTCTACTCAGCAAAGTGAATCGAAAATCGATGGACAAGAAGCTTTTCGAACAGTTAAAAAAGGCAACGCTGCAACACACCGATACAGCCCTTGTATTGCCACTTTATATGTCAGAAAACACCTTTAGTATTTCTTCTAAAGATAAAAAGTTGATTAAAAAGGACGTTTTTTCTACTCCTGCCATGGGCGATAAAATCATTTCACAGTTAGTAGGTGAAATTGAAACCGAAATCAATTTTTATAATAACTCTATCACCATTTTTGGTAAGAGTTTTGTTAGTCCTTTGTCTAATATAAGCAATAGTTATTATCGTTACTATCTGACCGACAGTATAAATGCGGTGTCTGGTAAACAATATAACATTCGTTTTGTGAGTAGAAATCCCAAAAATCTGGCTTTCAACGGCTCTTTTTTATTCGACTCTACTACCTTGTCTATTGCCAAAATAGAAGCTGAATTACCTTTGACTGCGAACATTAATTTTATTGAAAATTTAAGGATATTTCAACAGTTCGAACAACTTCCTAATCGACGCTGGACTCGCTCTTTCGAGGAGGTGATGTTTAATACACCTTTTGAAATTCTTTCGGATAGTATCCGTCCAAAACCTGAAATTTTTGTGAAACGAACTGCTAATTATAGCATAAATGACAGCATTAGAATGTTGCCTGACAGTTTTGCTAATACCGAATATACACAAATTACCCTTGACCAAAAACTCAGCGAACTCAATAATACACCTATTTTGAGAACTGCTAAGTGGATAGCGGATGTAGTGTTTACAGGGTATCTTAATTTAGGAAAGGTTGACTTAGGAAAAGTACAGCAAATTGCCAGATTGACAGGCAGGGAAGGGCTGAGACTCAATGTGCCGTTAAGAACAAACGAAAATCTTTGGAAAAACGTGTCGATAGGAGGCTATGCAGGTTACGCCTCACGCAGTAAGGAGATAAAGTATTCGGTGGGTGGGGAGTATCGCTTGCCAGGAGTTAGTAGGAATAAAATAGCGGTCAATTATACTGACGATTATAGAATTGTAAATTATAATTATAGCAATTTTAATTATCTCGAAAACCCATTATTGTCTGGTGATATTGATATTGCCAACACGCTATTTTCTTTTGGGTCAGCTTCTAATTTAAATCATCGAAAAGAATTTTTAGTGTCGTATTATCATGATTGGAATGCCGATATTGAAACAAACACTTTTCTGCGTTCAAACAGCATAATTGGTAATGACAAGTTGCAATTGAATAATTCTTTTGGTAATGATTTGACGCTTCAATATCAATCTGCCACCATCGAAACCCGCATTTCTTTTGCCGAAAGAACTTATGAAGATCATTTACAACGTATTTATATCAATAATAATAGACCCGTTTTGTATGGAGTATTCGAATTTGGCTCCTATCACATTGGAAATGAGAATGGTAACTTTCAAAAGCTGTCTCTTTTGGTAAAGCAGAAGCTCCAATTTGGTGTTGGAGAGTTTAAATATATTGCTGAGGGGGGAGTTATTGCTGGAAAAGTACCTTATCCATTGCTTCATCTTCCTTTTGGAAACAATACGGGTGGGTATAGTTTTCAGAATTTCAACTTGATGAGTTACATGGAATATGCCACCGATAAATACCTTACACTGCACAGTGAACTGATATTTAATGGTTTGATATTAAATCAAATACCGCTTGTAAAGAAGCTTAATTTGAGAGAGATTTGTTCTTTCCATTTTGCCTCTGGTGGTTTAAGCAATACTCACTCTAGTGTGCTCAACATACCTAATACTACCCAGCCGCTATATAGGCCATATATGGAAGTGGGTGTTGGGGTGGCAAATTTGTTTCATTTAATTACAGTGCAGTCTGTTTGGCGACTGTCAGATTTGAATAAACAAAATGTGATTCCATTCAATATAATGCTGAGTATTAACGTGGGTTTTTAAAGTCAAAAGCAATGGTTTTACATTATAGCTTGTAATTTAGGGTCCACTCCAAAACGTTTATTTTTTGAACGAATAGGCACTAACCCGATAGCTATCTGGAGGCAAATGGGACATGCAGATTTATCGGTAGGCGCAAAGATTTTTTCATACAGTAATTTAGACCTTTGCGTCTCTGTATCTTTCCATTATCACGTTTCTAGGGACGTTCCATACTGCCAAGACGACACGATTCGCATCTCGGAAAATAGAAATACTCCATCGAAATACTTCGTTAGTGTTCAAAAATATAAAATCGGACTTTTCGTATTCTTTGCTGGATTTACGCTGCGTTTTACTCTGCATTTTCCACCGTGTTGATAAGCTCGCTGGTATGAAATCGGCTCTCTTTTTTGTTGATAATAAGCGTTGAAGGAATATATTCGAGTTCTTTTTTGTCAGATAGCGAAAGGATATTCCAAGCCTGATAGCTTATCAACATAAAGCTATATTTAGAAAGAAGGCTGGCACTAAATCGCGAAAATTTAATTTGTTTCACAGCTGTAGGAAATTGCAGTTTGAGGTCATTTATACCCTTACTAATTAATTGGCTACTAGCCGCAAGCCTGTTTACGTCCAAAATATTGATAGTCACTGTTGGGTTATTTTTCAATAGCCTCTTGGCATAGCGCAATAGAAATTCATCCGACTCGCTTTGCAAAAGTATCAATGTGGAATTGACATTGTTGAACCCCCGATTCACAAAAACGCCCACGCTGCAATTGCTATGTTCGATAAAATATCGGGTTTTATCTTTTATCAAACTGCCTGGAAAGAAAAACAATTGTTTTTGATTGACTTTGTTTACAATCACATTGAACCATTTTATTTTCTTAAACAAATTGCTTTCCTTGAAAAATGGAATTCCCGAAAGTGAAATGCCGGCTCCTACCAGCAAGAAATCGAAATTGTTATAATTTGCTGTTTTTACAATCTCTTGTTCTATATTATCCGTAACTTTATATTCAGTTTCGATAGGCAGATTAAGTAACCCAGCCTCTTGATATACCCCTTTAAAACTGTCTTTTGAAAACTGCTCGCCTAAAATAGGATTTGTGTCTGTGCCAGGTGTAATGTGCAATACCGTTACTGCCAGCGAGTTTTTTGTACCTTCTAAAACTATTTTGGCTACCTGCAACAATGTTTTGCCATTTTCAGGATTTCCCGATGCTATTAATGCTTTAAATATACCTTGCGCTTGCTGGCGAATATATTCTTCAGCCACATTTTTTTCAGGAAAGAACCTGTTTATTAAACTCAAAGCAGGTGTTGTCATAAAGGTAGTTACTAATGCCATAATTACCAGCATTACAAATATTGGTGGTGGTAATATGCCCATATCATACCCAATGTTAAGTACAATAAGTTCCATCAGTCCACGCGTGTTCATGAGTACCCCTATCGATAAACTATCTCGCCACGATTCTCCAAGAATACGGGCAGTAAATGCTCCGCCGCCAAATTTACCCAAAACGGCTCCGCTTATAAATATGGCGCATATTGTCCATAAATAAGGTGTGTTTAGTAATCCTATTTCGGTTCGTAAACCAGTAAAAACAAAAAACAAAGGTAAAAGTAGTGTTACAGATACATCTTCGATTTTTTCAATTATTATTTTCCTGAAATTTGGAATAGATGGCATTACCACACCAGCCAAAAATGCTCCAAATAACGCATGTATTCCAATCACTTCGGTTGTAAAGGCCGAGAGTATCAATATAAGAAAAAGAAAGGCCACAATACTTTTGTTTAACACTTCGCTGTTACTATAAATTTCACCTATTC
>JAIFKQ010000120.1 GCA_020049515.1 Paludibacter sp.
GAATTTCATTATCAAAGTGTCCGATGTTACAAATAATGGCTGCATCTTTCATTTTGGCAATGTGCTCAATGCGGATAATGTCTTTGTTTCCAGTAGTGGTCACATAGATATTTCCTTCTGCCAATGCTTCTTCGATGGTAGTTACGCGGAAACCTTCCATAGACGCTTGAAGCGCACAAATCGGGTCAATTTCGGTAACGATAACACGCGCACCATAAGCCAACATTGAGCGGGCACAACCTTTTCCCACGTCGCCATATCCACAAACAACCACCACTTTACCAGCCAACATAATGTCGGTAGCGCGTTTGATGCCGTCGGCCAATGATTCGCGACAACCGTAAAGATTGTCGAATTTCGATTTGGTAACTGAGTCATTTACGTTGAAAGCTGGGAACAACAATGAACCTTCTTCCAACATTTGGTACAAACGGTGAACGCCCGTAGTAGTTTCTTCCGAAACGCCACGAAGCTCAGCAATCATTGGTGTCCAAATGTTCTTTTCAACATTCAATACATCTTTCAAAATGCCGTACAACAAGCGTTCGTCTTCGCCACCAGCTTCTTTGTCAAGTGCTGTAGCGTCTTTTTCTGCTGCCACACCTACATGAATCACAAAAATCAAAGCTTGAAGCGTACACCACCAATACTCTTCCAATGTTTCCCCTTTCCAGGCATAAACCGGAATGCCCGCTGCTGCAATGGCTGCCGCTGCGTGGTCTTGTGTGGAGTAAATGTTACAACTGCACCAGCGCACATCTGCACCCAGCTCTACCAATGTTTCAATCAACACGGCTGTTTGAATGGTCATGTGAAGCGAACCCATGATGCGGGCACCTTGCAATGGTTTTGTAACCCCGTATTTTGCACGAAGCGCCATTAAGCCCGGCATTTCCTTCTCTGCCAATTCAATTTCTTTGCGACCAAAGTCGGCCTGTGACATATCAGCCACTTTGTAAGGCAATGTACTAAATAATTCTTTTGTACTCATATATTTAATTTACAGATTTCCTTTAAATTACACAAAAAATGAACTAACAATTATAATTCAAACACTTTTTCAAATAGGAACTGCTCTGGCTCCCTCTCCTTGGGAGAGGGCGGGGGGAGAGGTCGTACTTATAAAAAATTGGACTGCAAAGATACTAGTTTTCAATTGAATTATTTATCTTTGTTCCAATTACTTTTTCTATAAAGGTTTTCAATTAATTACCAAGCACCATGTTAGTAGATATTCATACTCACAATACGGAGTCAGGAGGCTTTTCATCAATACAAGGTAAAACGTTTTCATTGGAAGAAAGTTTTCTTACTGCCAATGAAAAAGAATTTTTTTCAATCGGTTTTCATCCGTGGTTTGCAGATATTTATTCTAAAGATTTATTACAAAAATTAGAAATTTATGCCGCTCATAAACAATGCGTTGCTATTGGCGAATGTGGATTGGATAAATACAGCAAAGTGCCAATGGAGCAACAGGTAGTTGTTTTCGGCAAACAAATTAGACTGTCGGAAAAATTACAAAAACCGCTCATCATTCATTGTGTGGGGTGTTTCAATCAATTGTTTGAGTTAAAATATGCTTTTCAACCCCAACAACTTTGGATTATTCATGGTTTTAGAGGGAAGCCTCAACTAGCCCGGCAAGCACTAAATGTTGGCTGTGCTTTGTCTTTTGGAGAACGCTATAATGCAGCTAGCGTGATTGTTACGCCAATAGACAAGTTGTACCTAGAAACCGATGAGAGTAAATTGTCCATAGAAGACATTTATCAAAATATTGCAAATCTAAAATCATGCAAAATGGAAGATTTAATAGCAGGTGAGAGACTGTTGCAACATTTTGGAGCTTAGCAGAATGCATATAATAGTTAAAAATATCATGTTATTACTTTATTAAAATTAAACACAACAGCCACTTACTACATTTATAGTATCTTTGTGTCCCTTATGCTGACAATAAATTATTTTTTACCAGCAACAAATCATTTTTATCAATAATAGTTTATGTACTTATGAAAAAAATAACATCCCTTTTACTCGCTTGTATATTTACTCCTATCCTTTTTGCACAAGGCTTTTCGTCCACACAGCAACGCAAATTGTCTAATGCTTTATCGGCCATTTCCAGCCTTTATGTGGACAGTATTGATGACAAAAAAATTGTAGAAAGTACGCTTACTGCCATTCTCAAAGAGCTTGACCCGCACTCGTCCTACATTCCAAAAGAGGAAGTGGATAGAGTGAACGAACCGCTCGAAGGGAGTTTTGAGGGTGTAGGCATTCAATTTCAGATTCTCGACGATACACTTCTGGTAGTACAAACCATTGCCGGTTGCCCTGCTGCCAAAGTGGGTGTTTTGCCCGGCGACCGAATTATTTACATTGGCACAGAACTCATTGCGGGTGTAAAAACTCAAAACTCTGATATAATGAAGCGCTTGCGTGGCCCCAAAGGTTCGGAAGTGACGGTGAAAATAATGCGTGCTGGAAATAAAGAATTGATAGAATTTTCTATTATCCGTGATAAAATTCCAATTTACAGCGTGGATGCTACCTATATGATTGGAAAAGAGATAGGCTACATAAAAATAAATAACTTTGGAAGCACCACGGTAGAAGAGTTTCAAAAGGCGTTTTCGAACTTGCAAAAGAAGGGAATGAAACATCTCATTCTTAGCTTGCAAGGCAATGGAGGCGGTTATTTGAATGCAGCCATTGCATTGGCCGATGAATTTCTGGGGTACGATAAGTTAATTGTTTATACACAAGGATTAAACCAACCCAAAACAGTGGCAGAAGCTACAACCGCAGGGCGTTTTGAAACTGGAAAGTTGATAGTGCTGGTTGATGAATACTCAGCCTCGGCAAGCGAAATTGTTTCGGGCGCATTGCAAGATTGGGACAGAGCCATCATCGTGGGGCGTCGCTCGTTTGGTAAAGGACTTGTGCAGCGACAGTTTCCGCTTATTGACGGTTCAATGATGCGTCTAACAACGGCAAGATATTACACCCCAACGGGTAGATGCATTCAAAAACCTTACAAAGACGGAAATGAAAAATACCAACGAGATTTGATTGATCGCTATAATAACGGCGAATTGCTTCATGCCGACAGCATACATTTTCCCGATTCGCTAAAATACCAAACTCTAAACCTTAAACGCAATGTGTATGGAGGAGGAGGTATAATGCCCGATATTTTTGTGCCGTTGGATACTACTCGTTTTACTGATTTTCACAGAAAGTTGGTGGCACGAGGCATTGTAAATAAAGTTTGTATCCAATTTATTGACAAAAATAGAACTGAATTAAAAAAGAAATATCCATCTTTTGAAAAATTCAAATCAAGCTACAATGTAGATGAAGAATTGTTGAATCAATTACTTGTAGTGGCCGATAAAGAAAAAGTGAAAATTAAATTTGATTCTGTACAATACGAAGCATCAAAACCACTTATAAGGCTGCAGTTGAAAGCATTGATAGCCCGTGATTTGTGGGAAATGAACGAGTATTATCAAATAATGGATGCCGATAACGAATCGCTGCTCAAAGCTATTCAGATTTTGCAAACACCTGGAACTTACGAGAAAATATTGAAATAGTTATTCGTTTCGTGTTTCGTCCCCGATAGCTATCGGGGTTGCGTTCCGTGTTCAAGTCCTATTTAAACGTTTCGTGTTTCGTGTTCCGTGTTTCGTGTTCAAGTCCTACATGAATTTTCGTGGAACGTTTAAGGTTGACGAAACGAGAAATACGAAACACGAAACGAGAAATACGAAACACGAAACACGAAACGCGAAACACGAAACGCGAAACGCGAAACACGAAACACGAAACACGAAACGCGAAACACGAAACACGAAACACGAAACACGAAACATGTTAACCTACCTTCAAGCCAATTGGATAGAAATAACAGGTGCTTTATTGAGCCTCATTTATTTGAATTTATCTATTCGACAAAAAGTAAGTTTGTGGTTTTATGGTATTGTATCTTCATTGTTCTATATTGTAATATTCTTTGACGCAAAGCTTTATGCCGATATGAGCCTACAGTTTTATTATGTGTTCATTAGTATTTATGGTTGGATAAATTGGAAAAAAGGACAAGCTGACAATGGAGCTGAATTGGCAACAAATCAACTTTCACGAAGATTAATGCTACAATTACTCCTAGCTACTGGCCTAATTTATATCCTATATTACGTTGTTTTGAGTCAATTTACCGACTCCACCATTCCCAAAGCCGATTCGCTTGTAGGCGCACTTAGTGTGGTGGCTACTTGGATGTTGGCACGCAAGCTTATTGAAAACTGGCTGGTGTGGATTGTTACAGATGCAATATGCATAGCACTTTATGTCTATAAAGGTTTGTATCCTACTGCCTTTTTATTTGTCATTTATACCGCTATGGCTGGTGTGGGATATTGGCAGTGGAGAAAAAAGAATAAATTGTTATTGGGAAATTTGGAAGTTTCAAGTTTGCTTTAGTTTCAAATATTCAAACTTTCAAATTTTCATCCAGATAGCTATCGGGATTTCAATCTCTTATTTTTGATTTTAAGCTGCACCTACATCGATTGTTGAAAATAATTATTTACTTTTGTGAAACTTTAAAAACAACATTATACCATGAATCATTTAAAACATCTTCGCATAGCAATATGCAACGACCATGCGGGCTACGACCTTAAAAACCAAATCATTGAATACCTTGAAGGCAAAGGGGCCGAAAAGATAAAAGATTTTGGTGCATATTCTACCGAAAGTTGCGATTACCCTGACTTTGCACACCCCATGGCATCGGCGGTTAAAAAGGGTGAGTTCGATTATGGTATTTCGATATGTGGTACTGGAAATGGAATTAGCATGGTGTTAAACAAGCATTTGGGTATAAGAGCAGCGCTTTGTTGGAAACCAGAAATTGCGGCATTGGCCCGCCAACACAACGATGCAAATGTGCTTTCTATGCCCGCAAGATTTATTACCGAATCTGAAGCATTGGACATTGTGGATACATTTTTTGCCACCGAATTTGAAGGCGGAAGACACCAAACGAGAATAGATAAAATTTGAAATACGTCAAAGGACTGAGGTCGAAGGACAAAGGACATTGTACATTGTACATCACTAAAATTGTTTATTTAAGTAATAGACTTTTGACCTCAGACAAAAAAACATTGACATTTACATCGAATACAAATATATTAATATTATAAGATGTTTAAATAAAAGGAAAAGACCTTTGACTTTAGACCTTTGACTTTAGACAAAAAAAATGCAACGAACAGAAATATCAACTTACGGCGAATTTGGTTTAATCAAACACCTGACCGAGAAATTTAAAAACGAAAACCCTTCAACGCTTCTTGGCGTGGGCGATGATGCAGCCGTACTGAGTTACGAAAACAAAAAAGTGCTCGTTACCACCGATTTATTGCTCGAAGGCATTCACTTTGATTTGGTATATGTGCCTCTCATGCATTTGGGATATAAAGCTGCCGTGGTTAATTTCTCGGATATTTACGCCATGAATGGTGACCCGAAACAAATTACAGTTTCCATCGGTGTTTCCAAACGTTTTTCGGTGGAGGATTTGGATCAGTTTTATGCAGGAATAGCATTGGCTTGCAATAAATATGGCGTAGATTTAGTGGGTGGCGACACATCGGCTTCACTTACTGGTTTGGCCATCAGCATTACTTGCATTGGCGAAGCAGAGGCGGATAAAATTGTGTATAGAAACGGTGCCAAAGAAAATGATTTAATTTGTGTATCAGGCGATTTGGGCTCTGCCTACATGGGTCTTCAATTACTAGAACGTGAAAAAATAGTTTTTGCCGGCAATGAAGAGGTGCAGCCCGATTTTGAGGATAAAGATTACATCTTGCAAAGGCAGTTGAAACCTGATGCACGGCAGGATATTATCAAATCACTCCGTGAAAAGGGAATTTTGCCCACTTCGATGATGGATGTTTCGGACGGATTGTCATCGGAATTAATGCATATCTGTACACAAAGTAATGTGGGATGCAGGGTTTTTGAAGATAAAATTCCTATTCATTATCAGGCTGTAGTGATGGCCGAAGAATTGAACATGAACATTGTAACAGCTGCATTGAATGGTGGCGAAGATTACGAATTGCTTTTCACGGTTGCGCTCGAAGATTACGACAAAATTATCAGCATGGAAGGCATTGCGGTTGTGGGTCACATTACCAAATCGGCACACGGACTGCAATTAGTAGGCCGCGAAGGGGAGGAAATTGAGATGAGGGCTCAAGGCTGGAATTCGTTAGAGGATTAGTCGCGGTATTCAGTAGCATGCTATTCCAGAATATGGGACTATAAATGTGATGAAACTAGAATAGAACGCGGATTTAACTGATGGAGTGGATAAAAAAAACTGATTAGTAAAATATTTCGTATTGTGATTTAAGAGCGAAATCAAAAATGTTTGCATTTTTTCTTATCCGTCTTAAATCCGCTTAACCCGCGAAAATCCGCGTTCTATTCTTCATTTGCTTATTAAGAGTAAGAAGTTTGTATTAAAACAAATCAAATAATTAAAGAAAATGGAAACAACAGATTTGCAAATTGCCATTATTGGAGCCGGAAATATGGGTGGAGCCATTGCTCGTGGTTTATCAAAAGGAAAGTTGATTCAATCGAAAAATATTCGGGTTAGTGATGTGTCGCAAGCCAACTTGGAAGCAATTACAGCTTTTGCCCCTGAAATAACGGTGAGCACATCCAATCGCGATATTATCAATGATGCCGACATCATTATTCTGGCCGTAAAACCATGGCTAGTAGAGGTAGTTGCTGATGAAATTGAGAATAAAATAGATTTTAAAAAACAAATAGTTGTCTCGATAGCAGCTGGTATCGACTTCGAAAAAATGTGTGGTTGCTTCAATACCGAAGCCACTTTCTTTCGTGTAATTCCCAATACGGCCATTGACGTAATGCAAAGCGTATCGACCGTTGCATCATTCAAGGCCGACAAAATACAGGAGGATTTAATTCTGAGTATTTTCTCTGAATTGGGCAAAACTTTTCTTGTTCCCGAAACACAATTGAATGCATTTATGTCGCTTTCATCGTGCGGAATTGCCTATGCTTTTCGTTACATTAGAGCAGCCATGGAAGGTGGCGTGGAAATGGGAATTTATCCAACTGTGGCCAAAGAAGTGGTGATTCAAACTTTGCGTGGTGCCATTGATTTATTGGAAGCCAACAATTCACATCCAGAAGTGGAAATTGACAAAGTAACCACGCCTGGCGGAATTACCATCAAAGGATTGAACGAAATGGAAGCCAACGGTTTCACAAATGCAGTGATTAAAGGATTGAAAGCGTCGCATATAAAATAAATTACACTGCAACTAGATAAATTTCAAAAAGAGTATTTTCAAATATTTCAATTTGCCTCAATGAATATCATTAACTTATCGGACAATAATTCCGTATTGAAACATTATATTAAAGAAATCCGTTCGGTAGAAATTCAAAAAGACTCGATGCGGTTTCGTAGAAATATGGAACGTATTGGCGAAATAATGGCCTACGAAATTAGTAAAACCATGCAATACAAACTGGAGGATATTCAAACGCCACTTGGCATTGCAAAAATAGAAGAAATTGACGAAAGCATTGTTATCTCTACAATTCTTCGAGCTGGACTTCCTTTCCACACTGGTTTTTTAAACTATTTTGATTCTGCCGAAAATGCCTTTGTATCGGCTTATCGTAAATATAAGGATGCATTGAAATTCGACATTTTTATTGAATATATCGCCTCACCCAGCATTGACGGTAAAACGTTAATTATAACAGACCCCATGCTAGCCACTGGTAGTTCTATGGAATTGGCTTACGGCGCATTGCTTACAAAAGGAAAACCAAGGCAAATTCACATTGCCACTGTTATTGCTAGTCAGGTAGCCATCGATTATGTGACAGCGCACTTCCCAGAGGCCATCACCACCGTGTGGGCCGCTGCAATAGATCCCGAATTGAACGAACATTCATACATTATTCCAGGTCTGGGCGATGCGGGTGATTTGGCTTATGGCGAAAAACTTTAAGGAGGTAAACAATGTCTTAAATTCTTGTTTCTGATAGAACTTATGCCATTCTTATAGATAGACGTTTTTTACTTGAATTTATCCCTTTTGTTCGAAATTCAAATAAGCTTATTTAGCACGTTATTATTCCTTATTTCATTTTTATTCTGCAAATATTGCTCTTTCTGTATAGTTGGCAATATGCTGATTTCTACTTGCTTTATCCTGGCATTCTGCTATGTGTTCTGACTTTACAGTATTAATCGAGTAAAGTCAGAAGATACATTCTCATATTCTACTTCAGATATTTCACAATCAAATGCAATATATTCCCCTATATTGCCGTTTTTCTAATTTGTATTAATTCCAAATAAGGACCAAAAATAGATTATTGTCCTTTATGTGTCTGAAATCTATTATCTTTGTACTTTTGTGACATAAATGAGTGTGCTTTTTTAATCCATCCAATATTATTTTTTACAGTTATTTCAAGTGAAATTACATTTTATGAAAAAATACATTGACATTTTCTTTTCGATGCTTACCAGTGTAATCCTTTTAGTAATTTTTGCCGCTGCCATTGGTTATGCCACTTTTGCCGAAAGTAGTAATGGAACACCTTACGCCATGGATATTATTTATAAAGCACTGTGGTTTGAAGTTTTATTAGGCCTGCTCATTGTAAACATGATAGGTAGCATTTTGCATTACAAGCTCATCAATAAACGCAAATGGAGCATGCTGCTTTTTCACGTTTCATTTATTTTCATATTGATTGGTTCGGCCGTTACCCGCTATTTTGGTTCGGAGGGCATCATGCATTTACGACAAGGGGAAACGAGCAGCGAAATTTCGTCCCAGAAAACAGCGGTGAAAATTGTGGCCGAATACAAAGGTCAGAAGGTTGAAAAGAGTACGCTAGTGAATTTTTCGGTCAATGCCTCGAATGTGTTCGCTGAAAATTTGACTGTTGGAGGGAAAAAAGTAACGGTGGAAACGGAACTTTTTGTGCCCAATTCCGAAGAGTCTATTGTGCCTGATGAAAGTGGCGTGCCGGCAGTAAATGTTTTTGTGATGAGTGGTATGGAGCAGAGTACTTATTTTACTTTGATGGGCAATGAAAATGCCTTAGCTGGAAATATGTCATTTGGCTTTACAAATAATAATGACAGTGCCGATATTCAGTTTTCGGTTGATAGCAACAACCTCTATCTCAAATCCACTTATCCAATATCTAAAACCGGCATGGTGGCTTCGGGTATGATTGATCGCGAAAATGCTATACCCATTGCACCCGGAAATTTGTGCCTTGCCGAACAAAATACGGTTTTTAGGGTAGAGAAACTCGTATTTATGATTCAAGGTTTTATTCCTAAGGCTGTAAAGATGCTAACACCCATAAATACAGAAGGTACAGAGCCATCGATGGGGAGTGATGCATTGGTTTTCAAAATTAGCTCCGATAATGCATCGAAAAAAATAAATGTCATTAGCACGCAAAACCAAGAAGCTACACCTACAACTTGCGACATAAATGATTTAAAAGTTGCCGTGTCCTACGGTGCTTTTATGGAGAAATTGCCATTCAGTATCACCTTGCGAAAATTTGAATTAGAGCGTTATTCAGGCTCCATGAGTCCATCTAGTTACGCCAGCGAAATAACGGTAACCGACACCGAAATGAAAAGCGTTCGACCATTCAGAATTTACATGAATAACATATTGAACTACCGAGGTTATCGTTTTTTTCAATCTTCTTATGATCAAGACGAAATGGGAACGGTATTGTCCGTTAATCACGATTATTGGGGTACATTTATTACCTACATTGGGTATTTATTGATGCTAATTGGTATGGTATTTACTTTGTTCAACAAAAATAGTCGCTTTATAACCTTGCTGAATTTAATCAATCAAATACAACAAAAAAGAAAGACTGCCAAAACATTGATGTTGGCAGGTGTTTTATTTGTTTCGGGTGCAATGTTTGCAGCTGGCAATGTGACTAAAAACGAACACATTGATGCACTCAATAGCTTATTAATACAAGACGCAGCGCAGGGAAGAATAGAGCCATTCAATACTTTTGCGTCGGATGTGTTGCGCAAAATATACAAGCACAATAGCTACAAAGGGCAATCGGCTGCAGAAGTGATATTGGGCATGTCGGTAAATCCACCCGATTGGAAAAACGAACCGATAATTAAAGTTGCCAATCCGCAATTGGAAAAAGAATTGGGCGCTGTGGATGGTTATGTGTCGTACAATGCACTTTTCGATTTTAAAAAAGGCGGTGAATATAAACTGCAAAATGTGGTGGCTGCCACCTATCAAAAGGACGAAACTACCCGGAATAAATACGAAAAGGAAGCCCTGAATGTGGATGAACGCATCAACATAAGCACCCAACTTTACGACCATAGCATGTTGTTGTTATTTCCCAGTGCCGGTGACAAGGATGGCAAATGGACTATTGCCGAATCGAGCATGACTTCTATGACACATGATGGCGGTAGTGTTTGTCCTGTACATGGAAAAGTAGAAGTGGGTGGCATGGGTGAAGGTATGGAAGGAATGTCGGGTATGGGCGAAGGAATGGAAGGGATGAGTGCCGAGGCCGAAATGGGCGGCATGCCTCCTGCTGGTGGCAGTGGTATATGTACCCGCGATATGTCTGCTACGGGGTCCATGTCGAACTCTGTTGGAATGGGAATGAGTGAACAAGTATCCTTATTGATGAATTATTTTGGTGCGGCAAGCGTAGGCATGAGTTCTGGCAATTGGAGCGATGCCAACGAGAAACTAGCATTGATAAAAAACTATCAATTGGCACACGGTGGCGACAATTTACCTTCAGCCAACAAAGTAAAACTAGAAATCAGTTATAATAATTGGAACATATTCAACAACTTGGCCCTTATTTATGGCTTGCTAGGAAGTTTGCTTTTATTGCTTCATTTTGTTTACATATTCAAAGCCTATCCTCGGTTAGAAAAGATATTAGATATGGCCGTTTATCCACTTGCTATTTTGTTTGTGGTGTTTACTGCCGGATTGGGCATACGATGGTATATTGCAGAGCACGCCCCCTGGAGCAACGGATACGAAGCCATGATTTTTGTGGGCTGGGCTACTAGTTTTGCCGGATTGCTTTTTGCACGCAAATCGCCGCTGGCATTTGCCACATCAGCGTTGCTGTCATCCATTGCATTGGCTACGGCTGCCATGAGCTGGATGAATCCCGAAATTACCAATTTGGTGCCAGTGCTCAAATCCTATTGGCTGATAGTTCATGTGGCGGTAATTACAGCTAGCTATGGTTTTCTTGCCATGGGCGCATTGTTAGGGTTCCTTAACCTGGCTCTAATGATAGGAAAAACAAAAGCTAACAACGCCCGCATAAGTGACAACATTCAAGAGATCTGCTATATCATCGAAATGGCATTAACAGTAGGATTATTTATGCTTACAGTAGGCACCTTCCTCGGTGGCGTTTGGGCCAACGAATCGTGGGGCCGATACTGGGGCTGGGATGCGA
>JAIFKQ010000015.1 GCA_020049515.1 Paludibacter sp.
AATCGGGATCGCAATACCGATAGCTATCGGTACCACTGGGGGTTTCCGTCAAGTCGGAATCTCGAAATACTCGATATGCACAGTCAGCCCCGGCGGGGCAGGATACTTAGTTTGCTTTAAATCAATCAAATAAACATATAATTACTGATTTATTGGGGTGCTGAGTAGTTACGAAATATCACTAATAAGAGATTGATTATAAACTAGTTACACTCTATTCTATTGAAATATAAATTTAAAAAATCGAATAATAAAAGGAAGGGATTATTTTTTCATTTAACAAATGAAATCAATTTGAATCTTAATTTAACCCACCTATTGTTTGCTTTTAAATTATCAAAACCGCTACAGAATACAAATTTAATAACAACAGCATCAATTTTTTGTTCCCACAAACACTTAAAATAATGCTTCTATCAACAAAAAAAAACTCCAAAACAGGTTTTTTGGAGTTTTTTTAAGAATAAATATAAAAGAATATCACAAAAGATACTGTTCGCTAATGGATTTATTTTCTTGTACGCGTGAAATAGTGTCGGCAAACATTTTGGCAATTGACAATATATTTGCTTTAGAACATTTACTTTCTTCAAAAGGAATAGAATCGGTAAATGCAATTTCGGTGAGAGCCGACTCACAAACTTTCTTTGACGCTTCTCCCGACATAACTCCATGTGATACAATGGCTCTAACACTTCTTGCACCTTTTGACATCATCAAATCGGCAGCTTTACACAGTGTGCCTGCAGTATCTGCCATGTCGTCACAAATCACCACATCTTTGCCATACACCTCTCCAATAATTGTCATTTCACCTACAACATTTGCTTTTTCACGTGTTTTGTGGCAAATTACCATTGGCACGCCCAAATGTTTTGAGTAAGAACCAGCTCGTTTTGAACCACCCACGTCGGGCGAAGCAATAACAAGATTTTTTAATCTCAATGACTTAATATAAGGTATAAAAATAGTAGAGGCATAAAGGTGATCGACAGGTATATTGAAAAAACCTTGAATTTGGTCGGCATGTAAATCCATGGTAATCACACGGTCAACACCAGCCACGCTTAGCATGTCGGCTATTAATTTTGCACCAATCGACACACGTGGTTTATCTTTTCTATCCTGACGTGCCCAGCCAAAGTAAGGAATTACTGCAATTATTTTGTAGGCTGATGCTCTTTTTGCTGCATCAATCATCAACAATAATTCCATTAAATTATCCGAATTGGGGAAGGTAGATTGTACTAAATAAATATATTGACCCCGAATAGATTCTTCATAAGAAATTGAAAATTCGCCATCCGAAAAATGTTGAATTTTCATATTGCCTAATGGGCAATTTAAACTTTCGCAAATCTTTTCGGCAAGATAGCGACTTTTAGTACCCGAAAAAACCTTAAAAGATGCATTTGAAACTGGCATGGATAGAATTATTTTTAAGTGCTTGTGGAAGTTTTGCAAAAGTACTGTTTTTTTTATTAAGAAGACATGAAAAGTACTTAAAAATGATATGAATATTTATCAACTAAAAATACAACGGCAGAAATACATCAGAAAATGGTCTATTTTGATTCATATTATTAGCATTAAAGTCTTGATTGGAAAAAATAGAATTTTTAAAATCCATTCTTTAGCCCCATAATATTTTTTTACTATTGTTCCGCAAACGTTTGAAATAAAATATAGTCTCTTTTTTAGTAGATTAAAATCATATAAAAAAAAATAGCATTACTTTTGATTTATCTTTATGCATAGCACAATTATACTTGTAATTCAGCAGCTTATGAAAATACATTTTAAAATATCCTATTTTACGCACTGGGGTCAACGCTTGTTGGTAAGTGGTAATATTCCTGAATTGGGAAATGGTAATATAAATAAAGCGTTAGCACTAAATTTTCAATCCTCTGAAGATTGGTCGGCTGAAATAGAGCTAAACAGAAATGAGAATTTTAGAATAAATTACAAATACATTTTGTTTACCGAGCAAAATGGAAGATATACCGAAGAATGGGGTGATGATAGGTTTGCTGAAATTGACCTTAGCCAAACAGACCATTTTTTTTGCATAGATGCATGGAATTCAGCAGGAAGCATTGAAAATGTGTTTTTGGCAACTCCATTTCAACAAGTGCTATTTGGCGGTAAAAAAAGTTACGTTAGTACCACGAATGTAGCTAAATCCACACATCTTTTCAAAGTAAAAGTACCACTTTTGAAAAAAAACGAAGTCCTTTGTTTGATTGGAAATTGTGAAGAAATGGGAAATTGGGCCACCACGCATCCATTAAAAATGAACCACGCCGACGAAAGTTGGTGGTCAGTAGCGGTCGATTTGAGTAAGTGTAAAAATGAAGTACATTATAAATATGCCATTTACGATTCAGAGGGCAATCATTTTAGATATTTTGAATCGGGGGCAGATCGCATTGCACCCATTATCAACTCTAATAATACACTTGTTCAAATTTCAGATGCTTTTGTCAGAATTGCTAGTGATAGTTGGAAAGGGGCAGGTGTAAGTTTACCTGTTTTTAGCATTCGCACAAAAGAAAGTATGGGTGTTGGCGATTTTGGAGATATAAAGCTTTTTGTAGATTGGGCAGAAAAAGTAGGCTTAAAACTTATTCAGGTTTTGCCTTTGAATGATACAATTGGCACACACACCGATGCCGACGTATTGCCCTATGCCGCTATTTCGGCATTTGCCCTCAATCCACTTTTTCTGAATTTGCCCGCTATGGGTAAACTTCCATCTACACACCCGTTGCAAAAGGAATATTTGACCAATCAGGCCAACTGGAATGCATTGGAGCTAGTGGAATTTTTAGACGTAATTAACTATAAATTAAGCTATGCTAAAGAATTATACCTAACACAAAAAGATAATTTCTTGCAAAACAAAGCATTTAAAAAGTTTTTTGCTGATAATGAATTTTGGCTGGTTCCTTATGCTGCTTATTGTATTTTGCGTGATAAACTAGGAACTTCCGATTATAGAAAATGGGCTGATTTTGCAATTTTCGACAAAAGTAAAATTGCTGATTTTACTAAACCCGACAAACCACACTTCGATGATATTGCTCTAAATTATTTTATTCAGTTTCATTTGCATGCTCAAATGTCAAATTCTACCGCCTATGCTCATACGCATGGAGTAGTGTTAAAAGGTGACATTCCTATTGGTGTAAACAGAAATAGTGTGGATACATGGGTTTCGCCCGAGCTTTTTCACATGGATATGCAAGCTGGAGCGCCACCAGATATGTTTGCCGTGAAGGGACAAAATTGGGAATTGCCCACCTACAATTGGGAAGTAATAGAACGAACAGGCTTTGATTGGTGGAAAAAACGTTTTGCTCAAATGTCCAATTATTTCGACACTTTTAGAATCGATCACATATTAGGTTTTTTCAGAATTTGGCAAATACCTGCTAATCAAGTAGAAGGAATAATGGGATATTTAAATCCATCTATTCCTATTAGTGCCAATGAATTTGAAGAAAAAGGATTGTGGCTTGATTTTAATCGTTTTTGTAAACCATACATTACTGATGCAATACTTTTAGAATACTTTGGCGATGAGTCGGCTTGGGTAAAAACAAATTGTTTGCAAATAGAGGATGGTTGGGTATTGCGCCTAAAACCAACGTATCAAAACCAAGTAGCTGTACAAAAATACTTTGAAGAGGGCAAAATTACAGAAAGAGTTAAAATTGGACTGTTTGATTTGATTTCTAATGTGCTTTTATTTGAGGTAGAAGGAAGCCATGGTTCAGAGTTTTATCCACGATTTGGGATGGAATCGTTGTCGTCTTTTCAAGATTTAGACAATTATACAAAAGACCGCTTAACTCAGTTGTACGTAGATTATTTCTATCGCCGACAAGATGCGCGATGGTACGAATCGGGAATGAAAAAACTGCCAGCATTAAAAAGGGCTACAAATATGCTAATTTGCGGCGAGGATTTAGGGATGATGACAGACTGTGTTACTTCGGTAATGAAAGAATTAGGGATATTAAGCCTAGAAGTTCAACGAGCTCCAAAATCGAATAAAAAAGAATTTTTTCATCCCTCCAAAGCACCCTATTTATCTGTTGTATCGCCTTCTACGCACGATATGAGCACTATTCGAGGCTGGTGGGAGGAAGACAGAGGTGTAACACAACGGTTTTATAATAGCCAACTTGGTCATTGGGGTGAAGCTCCTTATTTTTGCGATTGGTGGATTTGCCGCGATATTATTCTACAACATTTACATTCACCTGCGATGTGGACAATTTTTCAAATGCAAGATTTGCTGGGTATATCGGACGAAATACGTCGCCCTAATCCACACGATGAGCGTATTAATGTACCATCTAATTCGATGTTTAGCTGGCGCTATCGTTTGCACCTGAATATGGAAGACCTGCTGGAAAAAGATGATTTTAATGCAGAATTGAGAAATTTCATAACACAATCAGGCAGAATTTGATTGCCATTAAAAAAAAATTAAAAATGTTTCCTGTAGCGGTTTGACAGCTCCAACAAAAAAAAAACAGATAATTAAAACAGAATATATTCTCATTTAATAAGGGAGTTGAAAATCAACACAGCTATTAAGAGTTAAGATTTTTTCTGATTAATGGTTACTCGGGAAACAACAAACAAAAAGGGTTTTCAAGATTCAAAAACCTTTTTTTTAAGCACCCTTAGTAGCCAAAATGAAACTACACGACATATCTCCCCTTATTTATTGAGATGACAATGTACTTTATGTCAGCATTTTAAAATGAGTTATAATCGAGTAAGGAGAATGTCTTTACTCGTTTTTATGACCAGTTATCATTGAAATTCGGAATAATTTGAGTACTATTGCCAAAGTAGTGGGAGAAAATGACTCAATCGTTTTAAAACAATCAGATTTCACATTTTCTATTCAAATGTATTATCTTTGTATCCATTTATAGATGAATATTTTATTTTTCGTGTATCGCATGCAAAATGTAGTCAGTTACAAATAGAATATATTGATGAATTAGAGTATTTATTTTCAGATAAATGAATCACACAAAAAGTCAAGTTACTTTGTAAATACGAAAGATTCTCATTATCAAAAAAAGACCATGATAAACAATCTCAAAATATTATTCCACCAAGGAAAGCAATTTATTCCCAACCCAACAAGCGTTGAGGTGCCTGGAGTTTTCAGAGGGCGACCTATTATTAGTTTAGAGAAAGTAGATGAGAATCAATTGTCGAAATTATGTCCCACTTATGCCATAACCCCAAATCCGGTAACGATAGATTTGGGGAAATGCACTTTTTGTGGTGAATGCGCATTGCGTTTTCCAACCAAAATATCATTCACAAAAGATTACAAATTGTCGAGCAACGAAAGATCTAGGCTTTTAATAAAAGAGGGTGAAGACAAACAAGTGGAAGTAAACCCCACAACGGTACGCTCAGAAATTCATCGTATTTTAGGTCGTTCGCTCAAACTTCGGCAAATTTCGGCTGGTGGAGATAATAGTTGCGAATGGGAATTGGGAGCAGCTAACAATGTGCAATTTGACATGAGTCGATACGGAATAGACTTTGTAGCATCACCACGCCATGCCGATGGGATTGTAATTACTGGGCCAATTACCAAAAACATGGCAGAAGCTGTGAAAATATGTTACGATGCAGTACCCGAACCAAAAATTATCGTATTGGTAGGAACAGATGCTATTAGTGGTGGAGTCTTTGCAGGTAGCGAGGCCATCGACCGCAGCTTTTTGGACAAATACAAAGTTGATTTATACATTGCTGGAAATCCAGCACATCCACTAACCATAATCAATGGATTGTTGGATTTGACGCGAAAGCGACAAAAAGAATGACATTTTTGAAGATAAAAGACACTATAATTAAGAATAAATAGAAAAAAGCACAAAACATTTTTCTAATTGAAAGTAAAAGCCTATTTTTGTGTAGATTTTTTTTGAAAAATGACAAATCGATACGAAGAACTTATACACGCATTTGAAAAAAGACTGCGAAAATTAATTTCGGAGTATAAATTGTTGCAACAACAAAACGACATGATGAAAGCGGAACTCATTCGAAAACAAGATGATTTAATGCACGCACATCAAGAAATTTTGGAGCTTAGAAAAAATTATGACCATTTAAAAATTGCAAAAAACTTGGCTACAACAGAGGAAGAAAAGAAAGAATCCAAGCTACGCATAACCAAAATGGTGCGGGAAATTGACAAATGTTTAGCGCTTTTGGATGAATAGAGCGTATGAAAGACGATAAATTTACAATAAATGTTGTTATAGGTGGCTTTAGAATGCCGCTTGGAATTCCTCGTAAAGACGAAGAATTATATCGCAAAGCTGAAAAATTGGCTAACAAGCAATTGGATAAATATCAAAGGCTTTACAGCCAGCGACCTACCGAACAGATTCTTACTTTGGTGGCTTTTCAAATTGCTGTTATGGTGTCTAAACAAGAATTGAGAGAAGACACAGAACCGTTAGCCGAAAAAATTCAAGCTTTAGATGATGAATTAAAAGCATTATTATCAAAGGATTAAACCCCAAAGTCGTTTTAATACAATTTTCCGCATTACATTGTAATAGTAAATTTGCTTTTTAGTAAGCAATTATACTTTTTCGATGTCAATGCTTTTTTTATGCTCAATAAATAAGCAATTTGAATGAATTTAACTCTTAAGATAGAATGAATTTTCAAACTTTCAATGCCGATAGCTATCGGTACAAATTTTCAATCATATATTAATTATTTTTTTATTAACCATTTTAGATTTAAAACATGGAATACATATTCGCATTAATTGCACTTGTTGTAGGCGCTGGAGGATCATATATCCTCTTAAAACCTGTAAACAAAAGAGCATTGCAGGAGGCAGAGGCCGAAGCAGAGCTATTGAAGAAAAACAAATTGATTGAGGTCAAAGAAAAGTTTATTGGACTCAAAGCAGAACACGAACAACAAGTACAAGAACGCAATGCAAAAATACAGGTTGTAGAACTTAGATTGCAACAAAAAGAGATGCAACTGAACCAAAAACAAGGAGATGTGCAACGCAAAGTGAATGAAGTAGAAGGGCAAAAAGAACAATTAGAACACCAACAAATAGCTATTGAGGCAAAGAAAAAAGAGTTGGAACATTTGAGTCATCAAGCGCAAGTGCAACTTGAAACTATCTCTGGATTATCAGCCGATCAAGCAAAAGAAAGACTAGTGGAAGCGCTTAAGGATGAAGCAAAAACTGAAGCATTGTCGTATATCAACGACATAATGGAAGAGGCAAAAATGACTGCCAACAAGGAAGCTAAAAAAATAGTTGTACAAAGCATTCAACGTATTGCCACCGAAACAGCCATCGAAAACTCGGTTACGGTTTTCCACATTGAGTCTGACGAAATAAAAGGACGCATTATTGGTCGCGAAGGTCGAAATATACGTGCTTTGGAGGCTGCTACTGGTGTGGAAATTATTGTTGATGATACCCCCGAAGCGATTGTACTTTCGGCTTTTGACCCCGTTCGTAGGGAAATCGCTCGTTTGTCGTTACACCAATTGGTTACCGACGGACGTATTCACCCTGCTCGCATTGAGGAGGTGGTTACTAAAGTTCGCACGCAAGTAGAGGAAGAAATTGTAGAAATTGGAAAACGGACGACCATCGATTTGGGTATTCACGGACTACATCCAGAATTGATTCGTTTGGTAGGAAAAATGAGATACCGTTCATCATACGGACAAAACCTATTGCAACACTCACGTGAAACCGCCAACCTATGCGCCACCATGGCAGCAGAGTTAGGTTTAAATCCGAAGAAAGCTAAACGTGCAGGTTTATTGCATGATATAGGAAAAGTAGCCGACGATGAACCAGAATTACCACACGCAATTTTAGGTATGCGATTGGCCGAAAAATACAAAGAGAAACCAGATATTTGCAACGCCATTGGTGCTCACCACGATGAAGTAGAAATGGAAACATTAATTGCACCCATTGTTCAAGTATGTGATGCCATTTCGGGAGCGCGTCCAGGCGCACGTCGCGAAATTGTAGAAGCGTATGTAAAACGATTAAACGACTTGGAAGCATTGGCTCTCTCCTACCCTGGCGTACTTAAAACGTATGCCATTCAGGCAGGTCGTGAATTACGCGTTATTGTAGGTGCAGATAAATTGGACGATAAGGATACTGAATTACTTTCGTTTGACATAGCCAAAAAGATTCAAGACGAAATGACTTACCCAGGACAGGTAAAAATTACTGTTATCAGGGAAACTAGAGCAGTAAGTTACGCTAAATAAATAGGATTTAATTCCCAATCTCCCACTTTTTAAGCCCACAAAACAGGATTAATTTCTGTTTTGTGGGCTTTTTCATGCTCCATCAATCTTCATTCTTTACATCCTTTTCCAACCATCAATGGGTTAAAAGCATGAGGTTACCATATCAGTAGTGCCGCTGGCAATTGGATTGTTTGTTTTGCTTCACTTTTCGGCATTTTATTTATTTCATTATTATCACAAATATGAGAATTTGCAACACCGGATTGCAGCGCGATGATTCTTATTGTAGTCTTGTTTTTTCCGATGGATGTTGGATATGGATTTTGTAGCTAAGTTTCGTTTTAAAATAATGATTTTATAAGCAAAGATGTAAAGTTGTCAATCCATAGTCTTATTCCCCTTTTGATAAATCTCTGACCTCAGCAGTTCTTAATACAATTACATCTGCAAATCATCCATGAGGATACCTAGCGTAGAATAATGTTCAATCTAAGACCTCTCCCGTTCTTTAAACAGCGCCACCTAAGTAGAAAAAGGGAATTAAACCTTTGGATCTTAATGAAATAGAAATTGGATTTTATCAATTATTAGAAAAAAAAAAGAAAAAAATGTATTACGAAAACTGAAAGTTATTTATTCGCAATAGCTTTCGTTAATGAGTTTTTTCTCTTTGGTCTTTTGTGGTTTATTTTTTTTATATGAGGCGAGTAGAAATGAGTAGTTTTTGTAATTAATTGGCTTTAAGCCAATTTTAAATATCATTACGCCACTTTTATTACAAATATGTGTCTTTTTAATATCAGATTTGAGTGCAAAGTTACAAAAACATTTTCAGACTAAAATTACTCAAGCTAAGAAGTGCTTGTTTAAATTTCTGGGTTGGTATTATATTTCACACTCTTCGAATCCATTGAGGCATAAAGATTTTGTAAATCCCTATTCATTTTTTTTCTTGTAAATACTACAGAAACTCGTTGAACAATAAGTCTTTATCGCTATTAATCTAATATTTAATACGCAGAAATAAATGGAAACATGATAACAAACCAGAATATCATCCATGTTAAAAACAAGCATGAAACTATATTTTTTGAGTTCAACAAATTAAACAAAAACAACTTTGTGATTGACAAAAAAGTATGAATGAGTTTGCTCCGATATGTCAACCTTTGATTTTTTGAACGCTAAAAACACTTATCGGAGTGGACACATGAATATTATTTATCTTCCTCCATGCGTTAACCTATGTAGGAGCAAACCATTCAAATAAATTAAATTCCTATTGCTTTAGGTCATCTAATGTCTTTTTATATGCTTTATTTGGGGCTATTTTAAAATTATTCCTCCTTTGCTGTTTTGTAAGTTGGAAGAAATCAGAGCTGATTATTTTTCAGGTATTAAATTGCATTATTCAAACAATATTTTTTGTATGCCTAACATACAGTTCCTTTGCAATCATGAATTTCATAAGATCTATACCTAAGAAATCCAGCAATGAAAATGTTCTTAGGCAGTAACCATTTTAGGAAAAAGAGTGCTGGTAATAAATAAACTAGTGCTGTGTAAATTTGAAGATTTGATAGCTATCGGGTTGTAAATTCGGTGAAGCAACAACTCAATAATTAATCAATACGTTATAAATTGCTTAACATAGCAATAGATTGATAACACATTACGATACGAATTGAGAACCCATAATTGTGTACAAATAAAAATAACAATAGATATTTGGCAACACAGAAAGCTACCAAAATGTAAGTTTTAAGAATACTATCATATCATAATGTCACATATTATAGCCATTATACGGATTATTGTCAAATTTAAAAGTCATTTCTATTCGCAAAATAAAAGTCACATATATTTGAACAGCATGTATTTAGAGTAATATCGAGCAATTATTTACTAAAATACCGGAATAGAAATATGATAACTGGAGTAATTTCCTACAAAAATGTAGGATTAACATTATAATCCTACATTAATGTAGGATTTTTTCAATGTGCATTCCATTACATAATTTTTATTGCATCTGATAGCTAGACAGATAGAAAATAGTTATTACGAATTTACAATAACGTAATAACTTTGGCACTCTTCTTGAAAAGTGGTTTTCAACTAATTAAAAAATTTACAATTTAAAATTATTCGAAAATGAAACAGTTATTAATCGTAGCGTTCGCTATAGTAGCATTAAGTGCATGTAAAAAAGAGGCAGCCCCGTTGAAAATTGGTTACAGCGATTGGCCAGGTTGGGTAGCTTGGCAAATAGCAATAGACAAAGGGTGGTTTAAAGAAGAGGGTGTGAATGTGGAGTTTTCATGGTTTGAGTATGCACCTTCGATGGAGGCATTTGCGGCTGGTCAATTGGATGCAGTAAGCATGACGAATGGCGATGCATTGGTTACTGGCGCAACTGGTGCTGCCAATCAAATGATCTTGATTTCGGATTATAGCAACGGCAATGATATGATAGTAGCAGCGCCAGGCATTGATAGTGTAATAAACCTCAAAGGCAAAAAAGTTGGTATCGAAGTTGGGTTTGTAGAGCATCTATTATTGGTAAAAGCATTGGAAAGTGCGGGCTTAAAAGATACAGATGTAGAATTGGTAAATGTGGCTACGCATCAAACTGCACAAACTTTGGCTTCGGGCGAAGTTTCGGCTATTGGAGCATGGCAGAAGTCGGTAGCTGGATCAAAAGCCATCTATACGAGTGCAAATGTTCCGGGACTTATCTATGATGCATTGTGCGTTTCGCCCACTAGCCTAAGTAGCAGAAGAGAGGATTGGGCAAAAGTAGTAAAAGTATGGTACCGCATTTATGATTATATGCAAGACCCTGCTAACGAGCAAGAAGTGTTAAAAATAATGTCGAGCAAAGTAGGTGTAACTCCACAAGAGTATGCAGTATTCATGAAAGGGGTTCACTTTTTATCAAAAGAGGAAGCTAAAAAAGTATTTGAAAAGGGCGACACATTTCAATCCATTTACGGCTCAACAAAAATTGCGGATAAATTTAATTTGGATAATAAAATTTATAGCACTCCGCAAGATGTAGATACCTATATTGACCCATCTTTTACATTAGAATTGAAGTAAAAAAGACATGAAGAAGCAAGGATTGTTTGTAATATGGAAAAACCTTCCT
>JAIFKQ010000176.1 GCA_020049515.1 Paludibacter sp.
AAATTGTTTTTGCTAACAAGCAATCATATCAATTGATAGGTGCAGTTAATCAGAATGAATTAATTGGCAAATCGGTTTTGGAATTTGTACATCCATCATCACGCAGCATGGTGGTAAAACGCATGAGGGAATTGGTATCCAGTAGTAAATCACTGCCCTCTACCCACGAGAAGTTTCTAAGAAAAGATGGTAGCGATGTAGATGTGGAAGTAAAAGCTACAGCCATAAAAATAGAAGGAAAAGATGCGGTGCAGTTAATTATACGCGACATTACCCGCCGTAAAATGGCAGAAGAGATATTGCGACAAAGCGAGGAGCGGTTCAGAAAACTGCTTCAAGATGTAGATTGCATTTCGGTACAAGGATATGCCCCCGATGGCACTACGCGCTATTGGAATAAAGCCTCCGAGCTACTTTACGGATATACAGCAGAAGAAGCAATAGGTAAAAAAATAACCGATTTGATTATCCCGGACCATATACGCCCTATAGTAGAAGGAGCAATTGCTCAAATGGCGCAAACTGGGGTAGCTATTCCTGCGACAGAAATAACGCTAAAAAGAAAAGATGGTAAGCTGATTTCAGTCTATTCATACCACACCATTGTGCAAATTCCAGGGCGACCACAGGAGTTGTTTTGCATTGATATTGACCTCACAGAGCGGAAAAATGCCGAACAAGCATTGAAAGAAAGCGAAGAAAATTATCGCTTTATGTTTGCCAATAATCCGCAGCCAATGTTTATTTACGACCTCAAAACACTCCTCTTATTGGAAGTAAACGATTCGGCTATAAAACATTATGGTTATGAAAGAGACGAGTTCTTATCGATGACTACGAAACAGCTAAAACCTCATGACGATGTGCCAGCTTTAATGAAAGAACTGGAGCTAGATGCAAGCAATGATAAAAACCTTACTCAGTCAAGGCATGTTAAGAAAAATGGACAAATCATTACCGTGGAAGTTACTGCTCATACAATTAGGTATTTAGGTGAAAAAGCACGCCATGTTTTAATTAATGATATAACAGAACGTAAGCGCATGGAAATTGAGCTGATAAAGAGGCAAGAAGAACTCTTGACCTTTGCCACTAACCTACAAAATGTTCGCGAAGAGGAAAGAATGTTTTTGGCTAAAGAAATTCACGATGACTTAGCACAAACACTTATTGCCATTAAAATTAACATGGGAATAATGAAGAAAAAAATGTCTAAGAACGTGGATACCATTACTGTGGATGGTTTTGTTGATAATTTCAATCAAATATTTAGCCTGGTGGATAGCACCATTAATACGTCGCGCAAAATTATGTCGGGACTTCGCTCAGAAGTTCTAGAGATGCTAGGATTGGTAGAAACCATGAAGTTATACAGTAAAGAGTTCGAACAAAGGCACAAAATAAAATGCGTACTTTCATTGAATGAAGAGGAGGTAGATTTTGAACCGTTAAAATCGATTGCCTTGTTTCGGATTTATCAAGAAGTACTCACTAATGTGGTGCAGCATGCGCAAGCTACACGTGTATCCGTTTTTATGGGGGTAATAGCTCATAATTTTGTTTTTGAAATAACAGACAATGGAATAGGTTTTGACATTAATACAATTCAAAATATCGAAAAACAAGGTTTTATAAGTATAAAAGAGCGGGTTTATGTACTCGATGGAAAATTGATTGTGAAAGCACCGACACATGCTGGTACAACCATTAGAGTAGAAATTCCGTTATCAAGCATGTAATTTCTTATTGGCTAAACTAGTAGATTAGAAGTAATGCTTTTATTTAAAATGGCAATAAAGAGCCCACTCTAATATGTAACTGTATGATTTCTAATACGTAATGGCTCTGTGTAAATGCACAGAAATCGTTGGTATAAACGATTTTTTGACTAAATTTGAAAAACTTTTTAATTTACTTCTATAAAGCCTCCAAAAACGATTAAAATTACAAACTCCTTTGTAGGAGTTGGAAACAACAAAACGAAAATCACTAATAATAAACAATATGGTAAAAATATTCATTGTTGACGATCATGAAATCATTCGTGAGGGATTAAAGAAAATTTTAAAGGAAGAAGAGGATTTATTGGTAGTAGGCGAAGCCCAAAATGGAGCCGAGGTCCTTGAGCAAATGCAAAGTGTTGATTTCGAGTGCGACGTTATGTTGCTAGATATGAATATGCCAGGCAAAAGTGGAATTGAATTACTTACCGACATTAAAAATATGAAACCACAGATTCATATATTGGTGTTGAGCATACATCCCGAAGACAAATTTGCTCTACGCACACTCAAAGCTGGCGCTTCAGGCTACCTGTGTAAAGATACAGCTTTGGAAGAATTGGTAGTAGCCATTCGCAAAATCTTTAGCAAAGGTCGTTATTTAAGTACCAACTTAGCCGAACAGCTGGCTTTTGACATTATGCCTGTTGCTGCATCGTTGCCACATGAGCAATTATCTAATCGCGAACTTGAAATTATGTTTATGCTTGTTTCTGGCAAAAAAGTAAAAGATATTGCCTCCGATTTAGCCCTTAGTATTAGTACTATTTTTACCTATAGAGTTAGGATATTTGAAAAATTAAAAATTAAAAATAATGTGGAATTAACCCATTATGCAATGATTAATAAATTGATTGAGTAACAGTTAATACTGTTAGACGATATAAAAAAGATGGTGGGTTTTCTATCATCTTTTTTGTTTTAATAATTTTAGCACACAGTATTCATTTACACGACCAAAAGTGAAAAAGAACATAGGACAATAAAACTTCTTTGGCAAAGCACATCCACTCAATCAATAAGGAACTTTGTATAATACAAAATCCTACTTCAATAATTTTGTGTACCTTTGCAACTCGAAAAAAAGCAATGATATTAGGATTCTTCAAATCAAAAATCGAATATGCATGAAAGTCTTAATTGTTTGAAATACCAATGAAGCTTGATAAGTCTCAATTTTCAAATTTTCAAATTTTCAAAACCAATGAAGCTTGATATGTCTTAATTTTCAAATCTTCAAATTTTCAAACCCAATGAAGCTTTATATGTCTTAATTTTCAAATTTTCAAATTTTCAAATTTTCAAACTCTTAATACTTCAACTCTTCAAATAAAAAAATATGGCTCTTCAATGTGGTATCGTTGGTTTACCCAATGTAGGTAAATCTACTTTATTCAACTGTTTATCAAACGCTAAAGCTCAGGCAGCTAACTTTCCATTTTGTACCATAGAACCCAATGTAGGTGTAATAACTGTGCCCGACGAACGCTTAAATAAGTTGTCGGAACTGGTTCACCCCAACCGCATAGTGCCTACCACCGTAGAAATTGTTGACATTGCTGGTTTGGTAAAAGGGGCTAGCAAAGGCGAAGGTTTGGGCAATAAATTCCTAGCCAATATACGCGAAACGGATGCTATTTTACACGTATTGCGATGTTTCGACGACGAAAATATTACCCACGTAGATGGCAGCATAAATCCCGTACGCGACAAAGAAATCATAGATACCGAGTTGCAGCTCAAAGATTTAGAAACCGTAGAGGCACGCATGGTAAAAACCCAAAAACAAGCCAAAACGGGTGGCGACAAACAAGCCCAAGCCGCTTACGACATCATGGTGCAATACCGCGAAGCCCTTTTGCAAGGAAAATCGGCCAGAACGATAGTGCTCGACAAAGAGCAAAAGAAACTAGTAAGCGATTTATACCTACTTACCGATAAACCAGTTATGTATGTTTGCAACGTGGACGAAGCCTCAGCTGTAAACGGAAATGCGTATGTGGATGCGCTACGGGCGTCTGTGAAAGAAGAAAATGCCGAAATACTCGTTGTTGCGGCGGGCACTGAAGCAGATATTGCTGAACTAGAAACCTACGAGGAACGTCAAATGTTTCTGGAAGAAGTTGGATTGAGTGAGTCTGGTGTATCGCGATTAATTAGAGCGGCATACCACTTGCTCGACCTCCAAACCTACTTCACCTGCGGAGTGCAGGAAGTGCGAGCATGGACTTTTGGTAGAGGATGGAAAGCGCCTCAATGTGCGGCAGTTATTCACACCGATTTTGAAAAAGGATTTATTCGGGCAGAGGTTATAAAGTACCTCGATTTTATTGCATTAGGCTCCGAAGCTGCTTGTAAAGAAGCCGGTAAAATGAACGTAGAAGGTAAAGAATATGTAGCACAAGACGGTGATATTATGCACTTTAGATTTAACGTTTAAGTAATTCATAATTTATAATTCATAATTCATAATTTATAATTCACAATTCGTAATTTATAATTTATAATTCACAATTCATAATTTATAATTTATAATTCATAATTCACAATTTATAATTCATAATTAAATTATACTGCTTAATTTCAGCATTTTTCGATGTTAATCTCTTGATATAGTAATAATTAAGAATCAATTTTATGCTGCATTCTAAAAAAAAAACGACATAGAATTAATAATAAAAAACGGAGTTTGTTAAATTGACAAACTCCGTTTTATTTAACGCAATGCAGTTCTCAAATTGCTTTTTATCACTATTTCAAACTCACTTCAATTTGCCTATGCAATGGCAATAGTACGCATTGGTCTAGGTTTTGCCTCCTCTTTTTTAGGAATGTATATACGCAAAATTCCATTTTCGTAATTTGCTCCAATATGTTCAATATCAGCGCTGTTCGGCAAAGCAAATGACCTATTGAACGATTGATAGCTAAATTCATGTTTTGTGTACCGCTCACCTTCTCTGGTTTCGCTTTCCAGTTTTTTTTCGGACGAAACGGTTAGCATTTCGTTGTCCAATTCCAATTTGAAATCTTTCTTCTCAAAACCGGGGGCTGCTACTTCAACCTCAAAACCATCAGTGGTTTCCTTTATATTTACCGACGGTAAAGTGGTGTCAGTTTGCGAAAAATTTCGGTTAGACCAATCTAATAAATCGCCTTCAAAAAAACGGTCGAATAATGAAGGCACTTGATTTGAAAATCGCATGAGTGACATACTTGATTCCTCCTATTTTTTTTTAATTAAATAATTAATAAAGATGATTTGTTCTACTTTAAAAAGAATAAACACAAAATGTAATTCAATTGTCGCAAATTCAATAGTTTAATACAAAATTAAAATATCAAACTGATTATTGGCACTTATAAAAAATATTTTGGCCTAATACTGCTCAAAGTAGCCTTTTGATTGCGAACTATTGTTTCCGTTATTCCTATTATACTTTTCGTTTTTGTGCCGGAAAAGTAGAATTACAAACTCGTTTTATCAAAATAAAAGCCAATGCCAAAATGTGACAAAATGTTAGCCTCTAAAATGCTTTGAAATGACAATTTTTCATAACTTTCCTAGCAACTTACTTTTCCCAATCACATTTAAACGGAACTTAATTATAAGAAAATAAATACCTTTTCAGCCTCTATATTAAAACAACTATATTGCTTTTTATACTGAAAAGTTGGAATATTATTAACCTAATAATTTGATGAAAAAGTTAGACATTTTTGAAACTTAGTTTGCAATAAAAATTAATTGCTATATTTGTAGTCTAAAAAACAAATAATTATACAAGAATTTATGAATAAAAGAAATCTCCTCTTTGTCCTATTAGTATTTATACTTCAACTTGCTTTTGTTCCCGTTTATGGAGTTAAAGCTTATCCATTTCCCCTAACTATTACTCAGCCAGACGGTTCGCAGCTTACTGTTCGATTAAAAGGTGATGAGTTTCATCATTATCAAACTACTGAAGATGGGTATGTAATTAAAAAAAACAGCAAAGGTTTTTTTACTTATGCTATTATAAATTCTGAAGGAATTAATATCCCCAGTGAAATAATAGCCAAAGATTTTGCCAAAAGAAATACAAATGAAATACAGTTTCTTAAAACTGTGCCTACTGCCGATAAAATATCATCTACAAAAAGCAGAATGCTCAAAAGTAGAAAAGCACCTGCAATGGATCAACCGCAGCGACAATTTCCGTTAAATGGGTCGCCAAAGTCGTTAGTGATACTGGTTAATTTTACCGATAAAAGTTATGTAACACCCACACCCAAAGTAGCTTTTACCAACTTATTAAATCAAGACGGATATTCCGAGAATGAAGCAACGGGTTCGGCGCGCGATTACTTTATGGCAAGTACTTATGGTAAATTTTCACCTAATTTTGAAGTGGTGGGGCCTTACACATTACCCCAAAATATGGCCTTTTATGGTGCCAACGATTCTGATGATCAAGATGTGGCACCACAGCAAATGGTTATCGATGCCTGTGCTGCAGCCAATACTGCAGGCTTGGATTTTACTCAATATGACACAGACAATGATGGTTATGTAGATAACGTGTTTGTCTATTATGCTGGCTTCAACGAGGCCGAAGGCAAAGGTACAAACATAAATACTGTTTGGCCACACCGCTGGTCGCTTGCCAATTCTAATACTAAATTTGACAATAAAATTATATTCGATTATTCATGTACATCCGAGCTCAAAGGCTTATCTGGTGCCCTAATGTGTGGTATTGGAACTTTCTGCCATGAATTTGGACATACGCTAGGCCTTCCTGACCATTATGATACCTCTGGAACGCAAACTAACACGCTTGATGAATGGGATATTATGGATGCGGGCGCTTATAATAACGGTGGACGAACTCCTCCAACCTACTCTGTTTATCAGCGCTTTTTTCTGAATTATATTACACCACAACAAGTGAGTACTGCTTCTGATTTAACGTTGACACCTATCTATCAAGGTAAAACACAACCCGCCAATACCAATAACCAAGCATATATTTTTTCGGCTACTACCCACAATCTGATAGGCGCCAATCCAAATCCAAAAGAGTTTTTTATGGTTGAATACCGCAAACTAATAGGCTGGGATGCATTTTTGCCTGCCGAAGGGATGTGTATTTGGCACATTGATTACGACCAAACTGCATGGGACGATAATGGACCAAATAATTATACAGGTTCTATACAAACTGATACCGACCACATGCGCGTGTATTTACAACCCTTAAGTGGCTCTACAGTCACGCCAGGTACTGCATTTACTACTGGAAGTTTTACACCTACTACTTGGAGTGGAACCAATATTAACCGTGCCATTACTGCCATTACTAAAACGGCCGATAATATTACTTTCAAATTGATGGGCGGAAATGTAAATCCTACAGTTTCAACTACTGGAACATTTTCAGCATTTTCGGCTGTTGTAGGCACACCGTCTGTACTTCAAAGTATCGCTGTAACGGGATCGGCATTAACCAATAACGTGGTTATTACATTGCTTAACAAAACCCATTTTGATGTGAAATTATCAACAGATGCAACATGGGCAAAAACACTAACTATTATTCCCACATCTGGGAGCGTAAATGCTACAATTCAAGTTCGTTATAATCCAACTTCAGTGAGTACGCATCCCGAACAGTTGGGCTTAACTAGTACGGGCGCAACCGCGGTTAACCTAAATTTCAGTGGAACGGCAACTGCGCCTTACAATCCAACTGCACCTGCTGTAATTGTTGGAAAAATTGATAATGCGATTCTTTTTACTTCAAAACCAATCAATTCTGTCAATACTAAGATGTTTAATATTAAAACTTCGGACATTGTAAATAATCTGTCACTTGTAATTTCGGGGATTAATGCCAATCAGTTTTCGGTTTCTGCTAGCTCTATCACCAAAGAGACGGCCAATGCCAACAGCGGCTCCAATATAAGTGTAACTTACACTCCTACTTCTTTGGGGCAACATACTGCTACGCTTACCATTTCGGGTGGTGGGCTCAATCCCGAAAAAGTGATAACTCTTACCGGTGAAGGAAAATAAAAAAACGGGTAATTATCAATCGAAAAAAAGAGAAACTGCACTAGTTTCTCTTTTTTTGTGCCACTTTTCAAAGAAATCTGAAATTAGTTTATCAAAGGGAATCCACTAGCGGTTAGACCATTCCCCCAAATAAATGGAATAACTAAAACAGAATATAATCTCATTGAATAAGGGAATTGAAAATAAGCGAACCAAATAAGGGTAAAGAGTTATTATGATTTATCTCTACACAAAGAACACGAAAAGGAAGAATAGGGGTTACAAGATTAAAAACCTAATGGTTTGAGAGCAGCCTAAGTAGCCAAAATGAATCGACATGATATTTCTTTCCTTATTTGTTAGCAAAAAAGTTACATTGAATCAAAGCGTACTGAAAATGGGTTGAAAGTAAATTTTTGTTTTGGTTCAATATCGTTGACAAATAACAGTTAATTCCAATAACATATTAATTCATAAGCATACCATTACTCTATTTTTGGTTTCGCCTGCTTAGCGAAAAGTGTCTATTGTAGCAGTCCAATTTGATGCCTCCTTTCTTTTTCTACCTAATTATTTTGGTATATTCAAAATATCATATTATCTTAGTGGAATATTTAATAACCACAGTATTATTATTCAAATTTAATAAACACAATGGAAAATAACTATTGCATCATTATGGCAGGAGGGGTTGGAAGTCGCTTCTGGCCTTTTAGTAGAAACAACCGTCCGAAACAATTCCTTGACTTTTTTGGCACGGGTCGTTCACTCTTGCAACTCACTTTCGACAGGGTTCGCCATTTAGTTCCTGCTGAGAATATACTTATTGTTTCTAATGTGATTTATAAGGATTTAATCCTTGAGCAATTGCCCGAAATTACATCCGATCAGGTTTTGCTGGAGCCAAACAGACGTAATACTGCGCCTTGCATTGCCTACGCTGTAAATCGTATCAAGTCAATGACTGATAAAGCCAATATCATTGTAGCTCCCTCCGATCATTTGATTCTTAAAGAGTTAGACTTTTTGGACACAGTACGTACTGGTCTCGATTTTGTTGAAAAAAACAATTGTCTGCTTACCTTGGGAATTAAACCAAGCCGCCCCGAAACAGGTTACGGCTATATACAAATAGATGACGGTGACACAAACCTTAGAAAAGTAAAAACCTTTACCGAGAAACCAAATGCCGAGTTGGCTCAAGTGTTTTTTGAAACGGGTGAATTTTTCTGGAACTCGGGTATTTTCCTTTGGAATTTACAAACCATTGTCAAAGCTTTTGATGAATTACTACCCGAAGTTGCTACCAAGTTTAACGCTGGAAAGGACCTTTTCAATACCACAGGTGAGCAAGAATTTATTGATGAAATGTATCCTTCTTGCCCCAATATCTCTATAGATTATGGCATTATGGAAAAAGCATCGGATGTATATGTGTTGTGTTCCGATTTTGGATGGACTGATTTAGGAACATGGGGGTCGTTGTATGAAATGTCGCCTAAAGACGAAAATGAGAACGTTACGCTAAAATGCAAAACGGTTTATTACGAAAGCGAAGAGAATATTGTGGTTTTACCTTCCGAAAAATTAGCCGTAATACAAGATTTGAAAGGGTATATTGTGGCCGAATCTGATAATGTATTGCTGATTTGCAAACGCGAAAACGAACAAAAAATCCGTCAGTATGTTAATGATGTAAACATTCAGTTTGAAGGCAAGTACAGTTAAATTTGATAATTATACCAAATGTCGTTTTTTAAATTATACAAACCACGCGAGTATGGGTATCGTTTTATTTATTATGATCCCAAAAAGGAGGCTCAAAAAGAACGTGAGAAACGTTTGTTGGATGCAACCCAGAACGAGGATAGTGGCTTCAAAACCACTATCCGTCATGGGTCTTTTCGTCAGCAGGCCGAAAAAAATAAAAATGTGCGTGCCCATCAATCTAAGCAATCAACTATACGCCTGTTGATAATATTGTTCATATTGTTTGCTTTGTTTTATTTTTTTATAAGGTAAGCCATTTTTTAGTTTGCGTTTTTGATACCAAATTCTAACCTCCTTGCCTTTTTTATTTTTACCCATTATCTGTTCTTTTCATGAGTGATATTATCCATTTGTTGCCCGATTCGGTAGCCAATCAAATTGCTGCCGGAGAAGTTATTCAACGTCCTGCTTCGGTACTCAAAGAGCTAGTAGAAAACTCCATTGATGCTGGAGCTACTTTCATCCAAATAGTGATAAAAGATGCCGGCCGCACGCTTATTCAGGTGGTGGACAATGGAAAAGGAATGAGCGAAACGGACGCAAGGATGGCTTTTGAACGCCATGCTACTTCAAAAATTACAGACGCGGCCGATTTGTTTTCACTCAAAACAATGGGCTTTAGGGGCGAGGCATTGGCTTCTATTGCCGCTGTGGCGCAGGTAGAATTGCGTACTCGCCGACAAGATGATGAGTTGGGTATTTTGGTGGAAATAGCAGGAACGCGCGTTTTTAAACAAGAAATGCTGCAATGCGACATTGGTACTGCTTTTCAAGTAAAAAACTTATTTTTTAATGTTCCAGCCCGTAGGCGGTTTTTGAAAAGCGATAACGTGGAAAAAAGCCATATTCTTACTGAATTTTATCGCATTGTATTGGTAAATCCTACCGTAGGTTTTTCATTGATTGATGGGGAAGAAGAAATTTTCCAATTGCCTGCTTCCAACAATAAAATTAGAATAGAAAATGTGTTTGGCAAAAATGCTAAAAAACGCTGGCAACAGCAGTTACTACCCATTGATTCTACTACTAATTTAGGACGTATTTATGGCTACATCGGCAAGCCTGAATTTGCCCAGAAGTCAGCTGTTCAATATTTTTTTGTGAATGGTCGATACATGCGCCACCCTTATTTTAATAAGGCTATATCGTTGGCCTACAATCAGATGATTCATACTTCAGAAAGTCCAAACTATTTTATTTACTTTGAAGTAAACCCCCAATCTATTGACGTAAACATACATCCTACCAAAACAGAAATAAAATTTGAAAACGAACAGGCTTTGTGGTCCATTCTCTCGTCCACAGTAAAAGAGTCGTTGGGCAAGTTTAATGTAGTTCCGTCTATCGATTTCGATCAAGAAGGTTCGGTAGAATTGCCCACTGCCGTGTCGCCCGAAAATGTTCGTCCACCTCAGACCAACTTCAATCCCAACTACAATCCCTTTGGAGCATCTAACTACAAACGACCTAATCTTGATTGGGAAGACTTGTATGGAAGTTTTGAAAAAAAAGAACAACCAATAGAGTCAGATACCAATTGGAAGCCCAAAAATGTACTGCCTTTTGAGGGAGTAACTACCATTACGGAAACCCAACAAACCATAGAAAGCACCGACAATAGAGCTGATAATTTTCAATTCAAAAACCGTTATGTAGTTACAAGCCTCAAATCGGGTATGTTAATGATTGACCAGCACCGAGCGCACATCAGAATATTGTATGATATGTACATGTCGCAAATTGAAATTAGAAAAGCGTTTTCGCAGCAAGTTCTTTTCCCGGAAGTGTTGGAATTAAATGCCGACGATGTGCTAATTTTTGAGCAAATGATGCCCAATTTACACCATGTAGGTTTTGATTTTGAGCCACTAGATCCTAATTCTTTTAGTGTTAAAGGAGTTCCAGATAAAATGGGAACTGTTAGCAGTATCGATTTATTGCTTGTTATGCTCGATAAAGCCAAAACAACCGCTGAGAATTTAACTGAAGTAATGAATCATACTATTTCTCTTCCATTGGCCGAAGCTTCTGCTCTAAAAACAGGTCAGCGACTTACCAAAGAAGAAATGAGCGACCTGATAGACAGACTTTTTGCATGCCCCAATCATAACTATACCCCCGATGGAAAAAAAATTATGACAGTATTGACGCACGATGAAATCGAAAAAAGATTTTGAAAATAAAGTTTGAGGATTTGACTATTAAAAAAAATTGCACAATACAAACAGCCACAATGTGGTTAAACCGGCATACCAGCAGGCAACTGTAATTAGCATTTGTAAAATGCGTGTTTATAAATACATGTTTGAAATGAAATACAAGTTTAAAAAATTATAATCATTAGAAACTGCGTCTTGCCCCCCTCTCCTCAAGTAGAGGGGTTGGGGGTGAGGTCGTTTATTATTCCCCAAATGAAAAAGCTCATAATTTTTGACCTCGACGGTACTTTACTTAATACTATTGCAGATTTGGCTACTAGCACAAACTACGCCCTCTCAAAATGTGGATTTCCAGTACATGAAACTGAAGATTATCGCTTTTTTATTGGCAACGGAATAAACAGCCTTTTTCAAAAAACATTACCCGAAGGATTTAAAACACAAGAGAATATACTGCTTGTACGCCAGCACTTTCTGGAATATTACAGTGTGCATAATGCCGAACTGACAGAACCTTATGCTGGAATTACCGAGTTGCTTGCCGAGTTGCAACAAGCTGGTTTACAGCTTGCTGTTGCGTCCAATAAATACCAGCAAGCCACCGAAAAACTGGTTAAACATTTCTTTCCCACTATAAAATTTGTAGCCGTATTTGGGCAACGCGATGGAATTCCCGCAAAACCAGACGCGACTATTGTGAATGATATATTGGCCATTACAAACATTGAAAAACATGACGTGCTTTATATTGGCGATTCGGGAGTGGATATGCAAACAGCCCAAAATGCTGGTATTGAGGCTTGTGGAGTTACCTGGGGTTTTCGTCCCCGCAAGGAAATGGAGCAGTTTTCGCCAACGTATTTTGTAGATGAGCCAAAAGAAATTTTAAAGATAGTGGCCATATAAATAACTTTACGACTTGGAAAATGAAATGATAATAGATCATCTAAGTGTTGAGATAATTTAGGATAAAAATCCAAAAATATCTTCAATTAATTTTCTCACAGCTCACCATTTCCCACCCGCAATAAATCACGCGCAGCAAATGCAGTGTCGTTTTTCCCA
>JAIFKQ010000147.1 GCA_020049515.1 Paludibacter sp.
TATCGGGATGTAATCCGTCTTAAAAAATAAAAGAAAGAATACACTATCAGAAACTAAACTATATCCACCAGAATCCAGTAGTAGCAGAGATCGTAAATCAAGCAGAAGATTACCGCTATAGTTCGGCTATTGACTATGCTGGAGGAAAAGGGCTGTTGGAGGTTATGGTGGTTTGAGCATAAGAACGGACATTTGCCAATCTTAACAAGGATTATTCTCTAGACAATGTCATATAAATAACAATATTGTGACATTTTATCAACATCATTTAATCTCTAAAATATTAGTAAAATACAATAATGCTAATATAACAATGTTATTCATTTTATATAAATCTATCTAACGCACTATTTGGCACATGAAAAAACTAAAGTTTTTCTGTTATTTTCTATTTCTATTCATCAGTGTTGCTCAGGCACAAAATCACACCATCAGCGGCTACATAACCGACAATAGAAGTGGTGAGACACTTATTAGTGCTTCCATCTATGATTCCAAATCAAACAAAGGTGTTGTAACTAATCCGTATGGTTATTATTCGTTAACTATTCCAAAAGGAAATGTAAATATTCAATACTCATACCTTGGATTTACTTCACAGTTTTGCCCGTTTAATTTGTCAAAAGACACCACCATAAACATAAATTTGGCTGAAGCCAATGAATTGAAAGAAGTTACTGTTACTGCCGACAGAAAAGAATTAGGTATTCATGGCTCTCAAATGAGTACCATCGAAGTGCCTATAGCCCAGATAAAAGCGGTTCCTGCATTGTTTGGCGAAACTGATGTTTTGAAGGCTTTACAATTGCTTCCGGGTGTAAAAGCCGGAACCGAAGGTACAGCGGGTATGTATGTGCGTGGTGGTGGTCCTGATGAGAATTTGTTTCTGCTGGATGGAGTACCCATTTATAATGTCAATCACTTGGGCGGTTTTTTCTCCGTATTTAATGCTGATGCAGTTAAAAATGTTACTTTCTACAAAGGAAGTTTTCCGGCTCGCTTTAGTGGACGACTTTCGTCGGTGGTTGATATCCGAATGAAAGATGGAGATAATAAAAAACTCCATGGCAATTTTTCTATAGGTTTAATTTCATCCAAGTTTAATCTGGAAGGACCTATTATCAATGATAAAACCACGTTTAATATCTCAGCCCGTCGAACCTATTTTGATATTTTACTGCAACCAATACTCAAACTATCAGCGGCGCAAGAAGGTATGGATAAAATGACTGCTGGATACTATTTTTATGACGTGAATGCCAAGATAAGCCATAAATTTTCGGACAAAGACCGGCTGTACCTAAGTGCATATATGGGAGATGATGCAGTTTACAGCAATATCCGCCAGAAATATTCAAACTATCAGAGCACAACTTCCTCCGATTGGATGAAAATGGATATGAAATGGGGAAATGCTATAGCCGCTCTACGTTGGAATCATATTATCAACAACAAATTATTTATGAATACGACTGCCACTTATACCCGTTATCGCTATTTTGTGAGCGTAGGTACCGAGTCAGAATACATATCACCTACTGAAAACACGCGAAATACTGCAACCTTAGGTTACAATTCGGGCATTGAGGATTATTCGGCAAAAGTAGATTTTGATTATTCACCAAATCCTAACCACGATATAAAGTTTGGTGGAAACATTACCAATCACACTTTCAGACCTGGTGTGCAGGTGCTTAAAATTGTAGAAGAGCAGAATAACACCACGCAAAATATGGATACCACTATTGGTGATATAGATGTAAGTTCAAACGAATTGATAATGTATGCCGAAGATAACATAAGATTGGGCTCATTTATCAAAGCAAATGTTGGATTAAATTTCTCCAACTATTTGGTTCAGGGAAAATATTATCCCTCTTTCCAACCCAGACTTAGTACAAACGTTTTGCTTAACGACAAATTGTCATTGAAAGTTGGTTACGCCTATATGAATCAGTACATTCACTTGTTGTCAAGTAATAATATTAGTTTGCCCACCGACCTTTGGGTGCCGGTAACCAAACGTATTGATCCCATGAATTCGCATCAGGTATCTGGGGGAATTTTCTACGAATTAAAAAATATTGCAGACTTCTCGGTGGAAGGGTATTATAAATCAATGAACAATTTGATTGAATATTTAGATGGATCATCATTTATGGGTTCAAGTACAGGCTGGGAAGATAAGGTTGCCATGGGACGTGGTTGGGGGTATGGTTTGGAATTTCTGGCACAACGCACAATTGGAAAAACAACCGGCTGGATTGGCTACACCTGGTCAAAGTCCGAACGACTATTTGATCGCGAAGGTGAAGAATTGAATAATGGAAACGTTTTTCCGGCCAAATATGACCGTAGGCACGATATAAGTATCGTTGTATCACATAAATTCAGCAACCGTTTTGATCTGGCAGGTACATGGGTTTTCAGCACCGGAAACGCGGCAACCCTGGCCTTACAAAACTATCAGCCAGCCAATTCGCAACAGAATAGATCTTGGTACAGTTCTTCTATGCCTTATATTAATAGCCGCAATAATTTCCGTTATCCTAATTATCACCGTTTGGATTTGGGCATGAATTTCCACAAGCAAAAGAAGCATGGAATACGCACATGGAATTTGAGCATATACAATGTTTATAACCAACAGAATCCATTCTTTGTGTACCCCACAACAGAATATCAGTCTTATATTGGTAATCAAAACGGTTTTTCAACAAGTACTTCTCAAAAGAAACTTAAACAGGTTTCTATATTTACAATTATTCCGTCAATAAGCTATTCGTACAAATTCTAAATATAAAATATCTCAATAATCCTTTTAGCTTCTTGCGAAAAAGACATTGAATTTTCGGGAAAAATAACCGATTCATTAATCGTGCTAAATAGTATTATATCACCCGATTCGGTAATAACCGCTCAAATTTCTAAAAGCAAATTTTTTCTTGCCGATGATGCTACTTTTGACATTATCGATTATGCAGAAGTGTCAGTATTTATAAATGGAACTTTTAAAGAAAAACTGACTTATACTACCGATGGAATCTATACATCAAGCTTTATTCCCAATGCCGGTGATACAGTATTATTAAAGACGGCAGCAAGTGGAATGAAAAGCGTAAGTTGTCAGACAGTAATAACTCCAAAACCAATTGTATTATCAGTTGATACTATAATTGAACAGTTGAGTTGTAATCAAATAGTAGAATACAATAGAGATAAGTATGGATATATCATTTCAACTGATACTACAGGTGCCAACTTAAATTATCAAATGAAAATAAAAATAAAAATTCAGGACAATGCAAAAGAGCGTAATTATTACCGGTTAATGGCTTTAGTAACTCCAAGTGGAAATAATAAAAATTATAACTATAGCTATAGCTATCTAAACATAGTTCTTGAAGGAGTACTGTCCGGTAATCAAAATGACCCAACAAACTTAATTAATTCAGGTACGGTTAATGAATATAATATTTTTCCGGATGAGCTATTTAATGGAAAAGAATTCACCGTTGTATTTACACTTACCGGATCAAACTACATTAAATTAGGTGATAGTGAACCCCACTATTTAAATATCAACCTTCAGAATATGAGCAGCGATTATTACAAATATCTATATACAAGTGGGCAATCATTATCATCCGATGGATTTTTTACTGAGCCTGTTCAAATATATAATAATGTGCAAGGTGGAATTGGAATTTTGGGAGCTTATAATAATAATAATAATAACAACTCTGCAAGAATAAACCTGCTTGATTTGTATGAAAAGGCAAAAGTAAATGAAAATAATCTCCAATACAGTAAAGAAAAATAATCTCCCTCGTCCAACCTGGCTCGGCGTAGCGTAGTATGGTGGTCTTGTAGTTCAGCATAGCGTCTTTTGTCCACGATAGCTATCGGGATCGGGTGGGAAGCAAGGCTCGGCCTTGCATTTGGAAGGCAGAGCTTTCCTTCCCGCAGCGACGTAGGCAAAGAGCCATACGCCGAACTAAAGAGCGCAGGACTACGCTACGGGGAACGGGGGTTATACGCTGCCCAAAAAAATGGCTGCAAAACTGAAGTTGGCAAACATTTATGTTTTTGTTCAAGGCACAAATCTTTTATTACTAACAGCTTACAATGGTGTTGACCCAGAAGCATCATCCAACGGCAATTCCAACCTTACGCCAAGTGTTGATAAAAACTCGGTTGATCTTGGACGAACGGTAACTTTTGGGTTGAATATCAGGATGTAGAAAAAATAGAAAACTTGTTTTCAGAAATTAAGATACCATTAAAAAAATTCCAACAAAAAACCAGTGTTATGTTAGCAATTAATGACACATTGATTAATTATTAAGTTGTTGCTGCACAAAATTTTTAAATTTTCAATCCCGATAGCTATTCGGGACACTAAGCAGTAATTTTAAAATAAAAATAGACCACTAAGTATAAAACATAAATGTTTTATAGTGAAACAATTGCAGATAAAAAACATTTATGTTTTTTCTTAGTATCCTAAAAATCAAAAAGATAAGTATCAAAAAACAATATTCTTAGTGTATCTCTGTGTCCTTAGTATCTCAGTGGTAAACCTATTATTTTTAGGTACATATAAAATTAATCTATATAAAGTCTATTATAGAAAAAAACTATCACTATATTCATAAAACCTTTTCAACAATTGTAGTTATCATGCCGTTATTAAAGTTGTAAGACACAATTAGATAAAAACAATTTAAAAATTAGATTTATGAAAACAGTAAAAATGATAGCATTGCTTTTGATAGCTGGTACTTTTGCATTATCAGCACAAAAAATGGACATTAAACCCTCTGACGCGGTTGTAAAATGGACAGGTAACAAAATAGGGGGCGCTCACAATGGCGAAATTAAAGTCAAAAGCGGTGCTTTAGAACTTAAAGCTGGAAACATTATAAAAGGGAATGTTGTAATTGACATGAAATCAATGACATGTAAGGACATAGAAAATGAAACTTACAACAAAAAACTAATTGACCATCTTATTTCAGACGATTTCTTTGGAGTAGAAAAATTTCCAACTGCTACTTTTGCTATCACTAAAGCTGGCAAATTTAATAACGGAAAAGCCACGGTTACTGGTTCGTTGACCATAAAAGGTAAAACGGAAGTTATTTCGTTTGAAGTGTCAAAATTGAACAATATTTACTCAACGCAATTAAAAGTGGACCGTTCGAAGTTTGACGTACGTTACGGTTCAAATTCATTCTTTGATAATTTGGGCGACAAAGCAATTGACAATATCTTTATACTTGACATTCAATTTACTGCAAAACAATAAAAA
>JAIFKQ010000071.1 GCA_020049515.1 Paludibacter sp.
TTCAAGAAATAAAGCGTACCTTCTTTCACATCAAATGTACCACCAAGTTTTCCTGTAACATTTTCGGGAGCATCAAATGCCACAGTAATTTGATTAGCAACTGTTCCTGATACCATTTGTTTGTTTTTGATAGGTCCCATTACTTCGTAACAATGGTCATGTCCTTGAAGAGCCAAGTCTATCTTCAATTCATCATAAATAGGAGCCATGGCATTACGTACTGCTTTACCATCGGAATCACTTTGGTGACTTGCACCCGTATATAATGGTTTGTGGTAGAATGCTATTCTCCATTTTACTTCGGGGTGTGCTGCCACTTGTGCACGCATCCAAGCTGTCAAATCATCTAAATATCCAGCTACACTATAGTCTTCATGACTCATTGCCATAAACAACGCATCGCCATATACGAATGAATAAACACTTCCAGGAGTAGTTGATTTTGTTTGGTCAAAAGCTACAGATTCTGTATTGAAATGGTTTGTAAAGTTTTTGTTCGCCGATTTATCATGATTTCCGACAATAAACGCGGTTGGTTTTTTCATGAAGATATCTTGTTGCGTAGCAAAAAACTGCTCATATTCCCATTCCGAGTTGTTAGAACCAGAAGTTTCAATCAAATCGCCACAGTTTAACCAGAAGTTAGCATTTGGATACATGGCATCAGCAGCATGTGTATATCCACTGTATTGGCTTGTGGGTCGGTGCAATATACAAACGAGAATGGCTCTTTGGTAGTATTAGCGGTTGTAAATGTACCCACTTCGCTCCATGCACCTGCTTTACCTACACGGTATGAATAAGTAGTGTTGGGAGTAAGTCCAGTTACTAAAGCTTTGTTGCTCACATAGCTTCTTTTTGAATTACTTGAGATACCCGCTAAAGTTGATAAACTGTTGCCTGACACATTGTAGTTTACATTGTTTAATGATGTATTAGTAGCATCTACACTAAACAAAGGCGTTGTAAAATCTGAGCTATTACCAGCAACGATTTCAACTTTTCCACCCGTAACCGCAGCATTATTGTACCACGCAAAACCCATACGAGTGCTTGGATCAACATTTATTGCCATAGTAATGCTATAAGGCTTGTCAGAAGCTGCCAGGGTATTAACCACTGTTTCAAGATTGTTAACAGCTGTTTCGTTAGGGTTTACACTCACAGCTTTTTTGGCAATTAAAAATTTTGTCCAGCTAGGAATAGTATAATTAGCTTCTAAATATCCGCTTACTAGGTTCAAAATAGAATCCGATTTTAATGCAAATTTATAAGCGATTGAGTCAGCTATTTGCATGTCTGCAATTTCTTGTTCAGACATTACGTATTCTATCACCAATGCAGCAGCTGCAGCAGTTTCTCCGTCGTATGATTCCATTTCGCGACGACCTGAACCAGTAATATAAAAAGCCATTGCATTACCTGAATTCCATCCAGCACGGTTTAAGTTAGCTTGTACCAAACTAAGAATGCTTGCAGAATAATAACGTTGATCTACTACGGTCAATGAAGTAGCATCTACATTCCAAGCCACTGATGCAGCAGATTTTGGGCGAGATGTTAACACTGATGCTGTGTTCGTAAATGTTACAGGATTGTCGTTATCCTCTGTATATATAGTTAAATTGCAAGGGTCAACTTTTGACGACGACTTGTCGACTTCCATTTCGATATACGCATTGTTAATCACCTTGTCTTTAACTAATGCGATTCCTGGGAAACGCAAACCAACCATTTGAGGAATATCATTTCCACTACCTTCGCATCCTAGTTCCAAATCGCTACTTGACCAGTCAATTTGACCTACTGGCAATGATTGAGTAAATCCGGCTTCTGGAGTTAAAGCTTCCTCAGTATCGTCGGAACTTTGCTTAATTTGGAATTTTGCAGTTTTCACTGGAATAGTATAAACATTGATAGGATTTGAATAAAACCACAAATCAGCAAATGCTTTTACTGCATCATTTGTTCCCACAAGTGCATCAGTCAGTGGATTACCGTCAAGATCTGTTTCGTTGGTAACATTCAACCCTTGATTTGAACCACGTAAACGGAAATAAAATCTCTACCCAACCATTACCAGCACTAGTCCATTTCTGACTTTCAATACTTTTAGTATCTGTCACTCCACCCACTGCATCGAAACGGGCAATAACCGAAGTGGTAGCCACATCAGTAACAGTATAATTAGGACTCGTTGGATCAACCATTCCTGTCACTTTTCCTTTGATAATGTCAATATGATCCAATACTGGAGTAGTATAAGAGCTATAGGTATTATTATTAGCACCTTGTGGGTCGCGAGCTTTGATGGTAATTTTTACCGATTTACCTTTGTTGGTAGTCAATGTAGAACCCATAACAGCTTTTGTTCTTGCTTGGTCAACTGTTTCTACCGTGAAAACAAGTGAGTCAATCAAATCACCCTCTACTACCCAAGTATTTCCTGAGCGCATTCCATCTACAATGTTTTGAGCCGATTTACCTGTTGTATAAGTATAGTTTTTTTGATATTCACCAGGATAGAAATCACCAGCTTCGTCGTGACAGTCGGAACTAGCAAACAACCAGAACTTACGTCCTTCCGATAGCATAGCATCCCACATTCCACCTACTTTGGCTGCATACACTCCGCAACCACCGTAAGTTACACCACCATCCGAATTGGCGGTATATCCACCACGTCCACCTGCTGATTTTTGGTGTCCAGGCATACTTTCAAAACCAAAACATACATCTGGTCCTGCATTGTTCATGTCGCGGAAATGCTCAATTTTGTATTTCTTTTGACGTTCTGGATGTGCAGGTACTACATAACTTGTTTTTTGATAATTCGTTTGCAACCAAGTTAAAGCTTCAATTGTTTTTTCGTGATCAGTCAAAACGCTTTTAGTCCAACCTTGAGCTACACCACCGATAACATCTGCATCATTGCCATCAAACTTAAATTCGAATTCAGCCAAAGGATTACAATTAGGTGTTACTGTAAACTGATTGGCAATAATTCCCATACTAGCATGCTCATGACTTGGCACATTCCACTCATATCCTTGAATAACAGTCTTTGTAGGGTAAAGAGCTCTTGCAGTAATAATATCCACGAAAGAATAATCGCGAAGTGATTGCCAGCGCCACATGTTTTGGTGACCGCTACCACTTGGAGTTCCTACAATTGGATTGGGCATGTAACTATCCCAGTAAATTGTTGTACCTAAGTCACTACCAGATACACGGCCGTCGCGATTGTACGCTCCACCATGATCATTGTTTGCCCACCAGTCCAAACCGAACTGATTGTTTTTTGCCATCATGTGGGCAAAACTGTAACTACCATCCGAATAGGTAGTGTGTTGGTGAAAATCACCTTTCAAATAACTTTGTGCTAAAATTGGCTGAGCCAAACTTGCACTTCCAAGCAACAGAGCCAAAGCTACTGGCTTAATTAATCTTGTTTTCATTTTTACCTTAATATTAATTTATGTGAATAACTAAATCGTGGGCAAAAGTAATTGTACTAGATTATTTAAGTATGACAATAGCATTAAAAATTAATTAAGCTGGCGTTAAGTACAAGTGACAACCTCCTTGTTTAATATGTTGTGGTGCTCATTTTCTGATGGTTTGCTGTATTTAATTCGAGGCTTTTTGCTAAATTTTAATTACAATGTACAATAAATGAATGAAAATTTTGCCTAAAAAGGAATTGTAGGGCAAATGAAATATCATTTTCATACATCTGAAATACCCTTTTAATACACCGACTCTACTTTTGCTAACAAACAATACTGCTTATGTCCAATGAACTTATTCTCAGCATTTCCCAACATGGTTATTTAGCTATTTTGCTGCTAGTCTTTTTGCAAGAGGTTGGTTTCCCAAACCCCATCCCCAACGAATTGGTAATGATTGCCTCGGGATATCTTGCTTATTTGGGAGTGCTAAATTTTCCCTTAATAGTAATCTCAGCTTTTGTTGGCGATTTGGTGGGCAGCGTCTTACTTTATAGCGCATTCTATTTTTTCGGACAAATAATAATGCGCAGAAAACCAAGCTGGATTAAATTACCGGAAAAGAAAATTAACAGTATAAAGCTGAAAATTGAAACCTCTGGTCAAACTGGAATTTTCATGGCCAGATTAACCCCATTTATCCGTGGTTATGTATCCGTTTTGTGTGGATTGCTACAAATTCCACCTAGAAAATACATCGTACTTCTAATAGGGACGGCATCAATCTGGTCGTTTTTCTATGTTGGCATTGGTTTTATTATTGGTCCATACTGGAACTTGGTGACTGAAAGCAGTGCTGACTTACAATTTTATCTTGGTTTTACAACGTTGGCAATGCTAGTTGTGGTGGTTGTGTTTTTTATTGTCAAAAGATTGATACAAAGAGCCCCTAGCCCCTCCCGTCCAAAAACAGTATAAATTGCACGGAATTAAGCAAGTATTGATATTGATATTATTTTCCACTATTCATTTATTTTTAATTATTAATCATTTGCTTTTAATTACTGCCGTTGCGTTAATTGTTAGCATTTATCAATGAATAAATCAAACTGAATTCTATTTATATTTTTATTTAACCTGAAAGTAGCCAAGTAGTTCTCTTATAGAATTCTGTCAAACGCAGAGATGTTGAATATTTGTATTATTTCGTAAATAGAAAGATTTCTACCTTGCTCGTCTTGACGGAAAATTACATTTTCAAATAAAATAGTAATATAAAAGAACGCTTTTAAGTATAAATAAATAAGACAGTTACAAGCATATATTAAAAATTAGCGCAACAGCGGTAGCTTTTAATCATTAATTACTAACCATCTACTATTAATCATTTACCATTAATTATTTATGAAAGTACATGTAGTTTCGGAAACCCAATATATGGTGAAAGGCAATGGTGTACATACCGCTTTTATTGACCATGTGGAATTATTAAAATCAAAAAACGATATAGAAATAGTTGTCAATAACGAAGGTACTGGCGATGTATTTCATGGGCATACTTATGGGCCATTGTATTTTTTGAAAGGCTTGGGATATAAAAACAGACGCATACATACCGTACACGTTATTCCCGATTCTATAAAGGGTTCGCTTCCATTTTGGCCAGTGTTTATGCCGTTTGTAAGATGGTATCTCAAGCAAGTATATTCGTATGCCGAAGTTTGTATAGCCATTTCGCCCATGGTGGAAACCGCCATTAAGGAACTTGGAGCTAAAACCGAAATAGTGCGCATTCCAAATCCTATCAATACCGATAAGTGGATAAGGACCGCTGAAAACAGAAAAAAAGGAAGGGAACTTCTGGGGCTCAATGACGATGAATTTGTGGTGCTGGGTGTTGGTCAATTGCAAGCGCGCAAAGGTGTGGAAGATTTTATGGATGTGGCGGCTGCCATTCCGCAAGCGCGCTTTGTGTGGGCGGGTGGCCGACCGTTTAAAGCCATGACCGAAGGTATTTCGCGCATTGATGCCCGCATCGAAACTGCTCCTGGCAACATTCAGTTTACTGGCATGTTGGAGCTTGACCTTATGCCACTTATTTATGCTGCTGCCGATGTAATGCTGTTTACTTCCTATCAGGAAAACTGTCCGTTGGCACCTATAGAGGCAGCTGCTTGTGGCATGCCAGTTGTGTTTAGAGACATTGAAGAGTATAAATCTTTATATGATTATACGTATCTGAAAGCCGCAACAACCAATGAATTTATTGAAATGACAAAACAATTGATGACTGATAAAACTATTTATTCCAATGGATTACAGGTTTCAAAACAGCTCATTACGCAGTTCGACAAAGATAAAATAAGGGAAAAACTAGTGAGCCTTTATGCTCGATTGAATGAACAGGTTTCAAATTTATATCCGTCGTGGATGTAGAGACGTGGCATGCCGGGTCTCTTACTTTATAACCGTCGTCCCTTTACATTAAACCGTCGCCCTCTTACGTTAAAATCGCCACATTTCTGGATGATAACCACCGCATCTCTACGTGTTAATCGCATCACATCTGCTGATATTTCATAGTTTTATTTCAATTTTCATTATTTTTTGAAAATAATACTTACTGTGATTATACAATACCCTCAAACGTGTTATCTTTGTACGGTTAAATAAATGTTATACTAGTCGTAACTTCATGTGAAAATGTAATTACATTTGCCCAAATAGATAAATTCTACAAGTTAGATTGTTGGATTTTAGACCGTCAATAAAAAGCAATGACATATAATATAGCCAAAAGGTTAATTGAAGAGAAGCAAAGCATGTTTCATGGCAGGCTTTATCACAAAACCCAAGTAAATTTGACCTATAATTCCAACCGAATTGAAGGCAGCCGACTAAGTGAGGAGCAAACCCGCTATATTTTTGAGAACCATTCCATTGGCTTCAAAGATGAGGAAGCCGTTCCCATAGATGATATTATTGAAACAACGAATCATTTTGTAGCCTTCGATTATTTGCTTGATACACTCAACGAATCATTGTCAGCCCAAATTATCAAAGAGTTTCACCGGATACTGAAATCGGGCACTTCTGATGCGCTTAAGCCTTGGTTTGCTGTAGGTAATTGGAAGAAATTAGCAAATGAGGTAGGTGGAAAGCCAAGCACAAAGCCCGAAAACGTGGAATCAGAAATTGAAAATCTCAACCAATGGTATTTGAACAGAGAAAGTATCAGCTTTGAAACCATTGTTGAATATCATTACCGTTTTGAGGAAATTCACCCGTTTCAAGATGGCAACGGTCGTGTAGGACGATTAATACAATTTCGCGAATGTTTGAAGAATAATGTCGTGCCCTTTATAATTGACAACGATTACAAACAATTTTATTACCGTGGATTAAAAGAATTTGAACGAGTACCTGAATCCTTGCTGGACACTTCTCGCTCGGCGCAAGATACTTATAGCCAGTGGGTAAAGTATTTTCTGAACGAGTAGAGACAATAGAACATTAAAATCAAGATATATTTAAGAACACAATAGACAAATATCTTCGAAACTGCAAAATTCTTAATAACTGCTGAAAGTATTTATTCTATTGTAAACTATTGTTTCTATTGTGGTTGTCTTTTTTAGGTGAAAATAAGCAGAATTTAAAATATCAACCCGCACGAATAGTGGTAGAACGAAAAAAATAAATCCAACTACAAGGAAATGGCATAACCTTGTAATTGGATTTTTTTTTATTGTAATTACGAGCCGCACCCCATAATTACAATCTCTTTTGTCTTAATTGCCAACCTGCGCAATGCTTGTTTCATCCGCGCTGAAATTTATATTAAATTCCATGGCGTAATGGTCCGAAAGATTGGTGGCTTTGCCCGCAACTTGCGAATAAAAGGTTTGCACTTTGCGTTCTATTTTATGAATGAGCGCTGCATTTCGCACCAATACATAATCAATCACCTTGCTTTTTCCATTGGCATTGTGAGCCAAATTATTGTTTATTTCGTCGTAAGTTACTTTTACTGTTCCGCTCAATTCGCCATTTTGGGCATCGAGGGTTTGCAACATTTGGTCGTAATTTTGTTTGTCGCCCATTTCTATATTAAAATCGCCACAAATCAATTGTGGAATGTCATTTCGATAAAACGGATTCAGCAAATGTTCCTTTATTTCGGTACATTGTTGATTTCTTACCTCCGACGAATAATCTGCCTGCAGGTGAGTGGTAAGCAGCTGAAATGCAGCACCTTGAAAACGTCCCTGAAACATCACAGCACCTTTTCGCGCCACCGCATCAAAACCCTCACTGCAACTAAACTGTATTTGAGCAAGCTCAGTAAGCGGTAGTTTGCTTACTATCCACAGGCCACTGTTGGTTCTAAATGGGAGGTTGTTTTTATTGGCAGGGCCGTATTGGTATGGAAATTCTTTGAGCAAACCTTTTGCCAATATGTTACGGCATTTGCTACTAAAAGCTTCTTGGAAAACAATAATCTGATAATCAGAATCGTGCAATTTTGTTACAATAGCTTTCGCTCTTAGGTCGTTTTGATTAAAAAGACTGATATAAGGAAGCATATAAATATTCCAACTGAGTATTTTCAACTGGCTATTGTCCGAAGAACAGGTCTGAATTGGTGCTTGAGCTTGCGATGGTTGTGTGAAAAGTATCATGCAAAAAATTAAGTAAAGTAGATTTTTCTTCATTTTTTATTCTTAGTTAGCAATTTTAGTGTAAAAGAACCTATCCATGATTACATAAGAATTGAAACCTTGTTACAATGCAATTAAAAGTGAATGAGCATACGAATAATACACTAATTTGCTTCAATTTAAGGAGGCAATGTGTCATTTTCAATTCACATTTCACATCAAGCATTTTTTTTAGAACGTAAAAAAATATTAATCTTCAAGATAATTTTAGCCCCAAACTTTTATTCTTGTGATTAGTTGAAAAGTATTTAATATATTTGTAGCAGAATTGAAATGTAAAAACATTACTTTTGAAAAAACTATAAGTAATTGTCAGTGATATAATCACATAAACCGTATTATTTTTATTTTCATGAAACACCAAATTAACAATAAAAATCATTCAGTAAATAGAGATATTAGCTGGATGTATTTTAACCGTCGAATTTTAGATGAAGCTGCTAATCAAAGCATTCCACTGTTGGAACGTCTCAATTTTTTGGGTATTTATTCCAGCAATCTCGATGAGTTTTTTCAGGTTCGTGTGGCTACTTTGCGTAGGATGATTGAAATAGAAAAGAATTTACGAACAGAAAAATCGAACTCTAGGGTGGTTTTAAAATCTATTCTAAAACTAAATCAGATTTATTCAAAAGATTTTGAAAGTATATTTTATTTGCTCATTTCGGAGTTGGAAAAAGAAAATATCTTTATCACCAATGAGTTGCAATTGAATGCCGAACAAGTGGAATTTGTGGATACTTTTTACAAAGAAGTACTTATGAACTCGCTGTTTCCTATTCTTGTTTCGCGCATGACCGAAGAGCCTGAGCTGAACGACAAGAGTACTTATTTGGCCGTTAAAATTAACGATTCGGACAAAAAGGATAAGAAAAAAAGAAAGGAATATGCTTTGATAGAAATTCCGTCGGCCGAGTTAACCCGTTTTTTATTGTTGCCCAAAGACGGCGACAAAACCTACATAATGTTTATCGACGATGTGATAAGATTCTGTTTGCCCCGTATTTTTGCGTCGCTCAATTATGATAGCTACGAGGCTTACAACATTAAATTTACACGCGATGCCGAAATGGATATTGACAATACTGCCTACCAAGGAGTACTGGAAAAGGTGTCGGAAGGAATAAAAAGTAGAAAAACGGGTGTGCCTATTCGGTTTGTGTACGACAGATCCACTCCTAACGATTTGTTGAAATTTATTGAGAAACTGCTCAAAATTGAGAAAGAAGATGCCCATATTGGAGGTGCCCGTTATCACAATTTGAAAGATTTGATGTCATTCCCCAAAATTAAACGCCCCGATTTAAAGTTTACACCTCAACCACCCATCCCAATTCCCGCTTTTGAAAATGCCAAAAGCATCATTTCGCTTATTCGTACCAAAGACCAATATTCGCATTATCCATATCATAGTTTCGATTATTTTATCCGACTGTTGCGCGAGGCAGCCATTAGCCCAGATGTAAAAGCCATTAAAATAAGCATTTACCGATTGGCGAAAAACTCAAAAGTGATTAAAGCACTTATTTGTGCTGCCATGAATGGTAAAAAGGTAACAGCTTCGGTAGAACTGTTGGCGCGCTTTGACGAATCATCCAATATCAACTGGGCTAAGATAATGCAAGATGCAGGCATCAAAGTAATTTTTGGAGTGGATGGGCTCAAAGTGCATTCCAAATTGGCTTTAATTTCCGGGCGTAATGGAAGTATTGCTTGCATTGGCACCGGAAATTTTCACGAGGGTACGGCCACTGTTTATACCGACTTTACACTTATGACCGCAAAAAAAACAATTGTAGATGAAGTAGAAACGGTCTTTAATTTCTTGGAACATCCTTACCTCAATCCAGTTTTCAAAGAACTAATTGTTTCTCCCAATTTTATGCGTAAGAAAATAATTAGTCTTATCAGAAAAGAAATTGAAAATGCCAAAAATGGATTGCCCGCCTATATTTATTGCAAAATAAATCACATTGTGGATGATAAAATCATCGAAAAACTTTACCAAGCTTCAAATGCTGGCGTAACAATTAAACTTTTGGTGCGCGGTAATTGCTCCTTAGTAACTGGTGTGCCAAAATTGAGCCAAAACATTCAAGCTTATGGTATTATTGATCGCTATTTGGAACACTCCCGTATCATGATTTTTGCCAATGGCGGTGAAGAACTTTACTACCTTGGCTCTGCCGACTGGATGGAACGGAATTTGGATAACAGAATAGAGGTATATACACCAATTTATGACGAAGATTTGAAGCAACAGCTTAAAAAAGTGATTGAGTTTGGGCTTAATGACAATTTAAAAGCACGCATTGTAGATGGATCAGGAAAAAATGACCTGCAACAATTAATTGAAGGAAAAACATTAAGCTCTCAACAAGAATTATATCAGTTTTACAAAGAGCATTACAAAGAGGATGAAGCTGCGGCAAAATAAATAATGACAACAAGAACCCTATTATTTAACAGTAGAAAAAGAATATAAAGTTATGATCACTTACAAAATAATTATCCCATGAACAGTATCACATTTGCAGCTATAGACATTGGTTCTAATGCAGTTCGTCTTTTAATAATGAGTGTGTCGCCCGACGATGCCACTGAAACTTACAGTAAACAAGTGATGATACGTTTTCCGTTGCGACTGGGACAAGAATCATTTGTTTCTGGCAAAATTCCCGAAGAAAAAGCAAAGCAATTAATTCGATTGATGAAAGCTTTTAAGCATTTGATAAAAGCCTATGAAGTGACAGAATACCGGGTTTGTGCCACCTCGGCCATGCGTGATGCCAAAAACTCAAAGGAAATTGCCAAAGAAACAATGAAGGAAACTGGCCTTAAAATTGAAATAATTGACGGTCAGGAAGAATCAAGCATTATTTATCAAAGCCACTTTGCAGATAATTTAAACAAAGACCTCAACTATGTTTTTGTGGATGTTGGCGGTGGTAGCACCGAGATAAGTTTGATTGCCAACGGTGAACTCATTAAGTCAAAATCCTACAATATTGGAACAGTAAGGTTGCTCAACGACAAAGTGAAAGACGAGGAGTATGAAAAACTACATGCCGACTTGACCGAACTGAAAGAACAATACGTGATTCATGACATCATTGGTTCGGGCGGTAATATTATCAAATTGAATGCATTAGCTCAAGTGCGTAAAGACAGAAAACTTACCGTTACTGCACTAGATACACTCAACGAAACTCTGAAACAATACTCGGTAGATGAGCTGATAGAAAAATACAAGTTAAAACCAGACCGAGCAGATGTGATTACTTACGCGGCTGATATTTACATTGATGTGGCCAAAAGTGTGGGTGCAAAATATCTTATCGTTCCCAAAGTAGGACTTATAGACGGTATTATTCATCAACTTTTTGTAGAATGGAAAAAAAATGAAGCTTTAAATACGCCTAAAAGTAAAAAAGTAAAAAGCAATGACAAGGACAAAAATAAATCAAAAGAAGAAGTTCCGGTCGAAGAGGCTCAAATAGAAGAAGTTATTCCAGAGGAAGTTGCTTTGCAACAATAGACAATAAACTTTGAATAAATGAAAAGGGGTTGCAATAATATTGCAGCCCCTTTTTATGAAACCAGAATTAAACTGTAAATTTAGGATCAAGTCAAAAAGTGGGGGGAATGAGAAATTACCATAAAAAAACCGTTACCAAACGAATGTTTGATAACGGTACGAAAATTAAGCCCCTAACCCCTCCCGTCCAAAAAAAAACGGGATACATTGCGAGGGATTATGCAACTATTGAGAGTTTTAAACTTTGACTGTATTCTTATCATTGAAATGTAATCAACTTTAAGCTGATAACTTTCAACTACCTAACTGGTACGTATCCAACTTTTTTAACTATTTTTTGGCCTTCGTCAGACATGATGAAATCAACAAATTGTTTAGATTTTACTTCAGTTTTTTTGTCCATATAAAACAACAAGGGACGAATTACAGGATAAGTTTTATTTTTTGCTGTGATTTCTGAAGGTGTAATGTAGTTTTTGCCATCAAATGAAACTGCCAAAGCTTTTACATTTTTCACCATGTATGCCAATCCTATGTAAGCAATTGCACCTTTGGTTTGACCTACCGACTGAACGATAGCACCAGTGGCTGGCATACTAAGTATTGAACTTACATAGTTTTTATTCTTCATAATGTGTTCTTTGAAAAATTCATACGTTCCTGAACTTGACTCACGTGAATAAGGAATGATTTTTAAATCTGCTCCACCTAATTCTTTCCAATTTTTGATTTTTCCTGTAAAAATATCCTCTATTTGTTTACGTGTTAATTTTGAAATGGGGTTTGAAGGATTCACAATTACCGCCAACGCATCGTAAGCTATAATTTTTTCAACCAATGACTTACCGGCTTCTTGAAACTTAACTTTTTCGTCGAATTTCATTTTACGCGACGACATGGCTATTTCTGTTGTACCATCAAGCAAAGCTGCAATACCTACACCACTACCACCACCAGTTACAGTGACTGATTTGCCAAACTTTTTGCCATATACTTCGGCTTCTTTTTGTGCCAATGGTAATACAGTGTCACTACCCTTGATTTTTTGAGCTTGAAATGTTGTAGCAATTGTACTCAACATTAATACTGATAAAATTAGTTTTCTCATTTGTTGTT
>JAIFKQ010000150.1 GCA_020049515.1 Paludibacter sp.
AACTGCCATTAAACCATTTTTTTGTTTCATGTTAATTTGCTTTTAATTGTTAAACATTAATTGTTATAATAGAAAATGTGACCCAGGAGGGGTTCGAACCCTCGACCCACAGATTAAGAGTCTGTTGCTCTACCAGCTGAGCTACTAAGTCATTATTTAAATTTATACTATAACACTAAAACGGCTGCAAAGTTAATCAAAATATCATTTTTTTTTCCTTTTGATAAAAAATAAGTAGTTATATTTTCTTAGTCTGAGAATCATGTCGAGTTATATATTTAATATTCAGATATTTATTGACATTTCTTTTAAGATGATTGTAATTAAAAAAAAACGATTTGAGAGTTTTTTTGTTGAATATATTCCCTTTTTATTACTTAATAGGCGTACATAAAACTACCGTAATGTGGAAACAGGATTGTTTTCGTTCTCTTACGGCTAAAAATTTACATTCTTGGCGCATTTCAATTAACACATTTGTAAGCGTTTGAACAGCTTCGTAGCTGCTTTCTATGCTATCACCAGTTACATTGTAAAAGTTTTTATACGAAATGTCAACGGTAGTACCATATAAATGAGCCGAATGATTAGTTGCATTACTATTGCGACTACACAATTTATTCTGCGTTTCTTCAGTACGGAGCAGTGAGGTTATTCGAAATCTATATTTATTGTATTTTTTCTCCTCTAACCGTTTTTGAAACCGAGCACCAATTTCGTTTAACATATCAACGGCTTCAGGGATTAAGTACGGTTGCGAATGTGTCAAAGATTTTATCTGATAATATCCATTTTCATTCACTTTTACTAAAATTGATTTGCGTACGTATTCATCTATTTCCGAATTAAATGCAGTGTCATTATGAAAATGATTTTTTAATCCGTTTTTTTCAGCATGAAGTAAATGAATGTCGTTTTTATCTTTTAAAACATTACTCTGACTAATGGGTGCATTGGCAAAGTGAACTTGGTCTCTTCCGATGTAGTTATTTGTTTTTTGAGTTTTTTTACTTGTGTAAAATACTATTGAGATAGCTATTAAAACTATAGTAACTAAGGTTATATATATAATCGTTTTATGATTTGGTTTCATTAAAAGAAAGAATAATTTGATGGAATTTATGTACTGATAGTGTTGCAAAGTTATTAAATTTGTTGGTTTTTGCAAGACTTTAATATGATAATATTCAACAATAAATTGTAAGATTCTATATACTAGCGATTTGAAAATAATATTTGAAAATATTGATAATTTGCGCTTATAAAATTCTATATTCCCAATTTCTTTATTAACTTTGCCCTCTAAATCAATAAAAACAAAGATGAAACCAACTTTATTTGTATTAGCAGCCGGTATGGGCAGTCGTTATGGCGGTTTGAAACAATTGGATGGATTAGGTCCAAATGGTGAAACTATAATGGATTATTCTATTTACGATGCCATTAAAGCAGGATTTGGGAAAGTGGTATTTGTAATACGACCAAGTTTTGAGAAAGATTTTAAGGCAGTAGTCGTAGATAAATTCAAAGATTTGATTGACACAGCCATTGTATTTCAAGAAATTTCGAGTGTGCCCAAAGGCTCTACTTACTCACCCGAACGTGAAAAGCCTTGGGGTACAAATCATGCTGTTTTAATGGGTAAAGGCGTTATAAATGAACCTTTTGCTGTAATTAATGCCGACGATTTCTATGGTCAAGAATCGTTTGCAATTCTCGCCGATTTTTTACGTAGCGTAGAAGGTAAGCAAAATGAGTATTGCATGGTTGGCTATCGTGTTGGAAATACTTTATCGGAAAGTGGTGCTGTTAGTAGGGGAGTTTGCGTTGTTGACCAAAATGGACTTTTGGAAAATGTTGTTGAACGTACGCACATTGAAGAAAATGTTGGTACTATACATTATTTGGATGAAAAAGGGAAGGAAGTTGCCTTATATCCAAATACACCTGTTTCAATGAATATGTGGGGTTTTACGCCCGATTATTTTGATTATTCAGAGAAATTCTTTAAAGAGTTCTTAGTAGAACATGGACAGGAATTAAAATCAGAATTTTATATTCCCTTGGCTGTTAATAATCTAATCGTTCAAAAGCAAGCATCTTGCAAAGTACTGGATACCCCATCTAAATGGTTTGGTGTAACTTATGCAGAAGACCGTTCACAAGTGGTTCTTAAAATAAATGAATTGGTACGTAAAGGTATTTATCCAGAGAAATTATTCAAATAATTAATATACTTGTTAATAATTAAATTATGGCAAAAATTTTAGTAACCGGGGGAACTGGTTATATAGGTTCTCATACAGTTGTAGAATTGCAAAAAGTAGGTTTTGATGTTGTGATTGTTGATAATCTTTCCAACTCAAACATTGATGTGCTGGTTGGTATCGAAAAAATTTCTGGAAAAGCTCCTGCGTTTGAAAATATTGACTGTGTAGATTATGTAAGTATGGACAAAATGTTTGAAAAGCACAAAGATATTGATGCTATCATACATTTTGCCGCATTTAAAGCTGTGGGCGAGTCGGTTGAAAAACCATTGATGTATTACCGCAATAATTTAGTGTCACTAATAAATATGCTACAATTGATGCCAATACATAAAGTTAAGAATTTAGTCTTCTCTTCATCTTGTACTGTTTACGGCCAACCTGATGAGTTGCCGGTAACTGAAAATGCACCTATTAAAATTGCACAATCACCTTATGGCAACACAAAACAGATTGGTGAAGAAATTATTCGTGATACAATTCATGCCAATTCTAATTACCAAAGTATTATCCTACGTTATTTCAATCCAATTGGAGCACATTCTTCAGCCGAATTAGGTGAATTGCCAAATGGTGTTCCCAATAATTTGCTGCCTTTTGTAACCCAAACGGCCATAGGATTGCGCAAGCAATTGCAAGTGTTTGGCAATGACTATAATACGCCCGATGGTTCGTGTATTCGCGACTATATTAATGTGGTAGATTTGGCTAAAGCGCATGTTATTGCGGTGCAACGAATGCTGAACAATAAAACCAAAAGCAATGTAGAAACTTTCAATTTAGGAACAGGAACAGGTTTATCTGTATTAGAAATTATTGAAACTTTCGAAAATGTAAATGGGGTGAAAATTCCATTTAAAATAGTTCCTCGTCGCGAAGGAGATATTGAAAAAGTGTGGGCCAATCCTACCTATGCCAATACAGAATTGGGCTGGACAGCCAAAGAAACTGTAGAAGAAACACTTCGCAGCTCTTGGGCTTGGGAACAAAACTTGGCAAAAAGAGCAAAGGCGGAGTAATAGTTGACAGTTATCAGTTGACAATTATTAGTTTCTATTGAAAAAATAAAAGAACTTGTAGTTTTAATTACAAGTTCTTTTTTAAATACAACTTTTCAGTAATCGAGACTAAAACGAATAGTTTAGTTAAAATGAATTGATACTTGCTCAATTCCCCGCAATTTATCCCGCCATCAGCGGTAGGGGTTAGGGGTCATTTTTTAATATAATCATAAATGAAATTATATCCATTAAAATTTAATCCCATCCTTAAAGATAAGATTTGGGGTGGAACGAAGCTGAAAAGTTTATTCAACAAAGCTGCTGAAACAGACAAACTGGGCGAAAGCTGGGAATTGTCTGGTATTGAGAATGATGAATCGGTTGTGGTGAACGGTTTTTTAGACGGAAACACTTTGCCCGAACTGATAGAAATATACATGGGTGAACTGGTGGGCGACAAAATTTATGAAAATTATGGTTTGTCATTTCCATTGCTTTTCAAACTGATTGATGCCAACGAGAACCTCTCTATTCAAGTACATCCAGGGGATGAAGTGGCTGCTGAACGTCACAATTCGTACGGAAAAACAGAAATGTGGTATGTGGTGGATGCGGAAGTGGGAGCGGAGTTAATAATTGGTTTTTCCGAAGATTGCTCACGCGATGAATATTTGGATGCTTTAGACGAAGGACTTGTGGAGGCTTTATTGCAAAAAGTACCCGTAAAAAAAGGCGATGTGTTCTTTATTCCTGCCGGATTGGTACATGCTATTGGAAAAGGAGTGGTGGTAGCCGAAATTCAACAAAGTAGTGATATTACGTATCGAATTTACGATTTTAAACGAACCGACGACAATGGAAACGAACGTGAATTGCATACAGAACAGGCATTGGATGTAATAAATTTTGAAGCGTCAAAAAAACCAGCTATTGATTATGTTCCTTTATTAAATGAAGTTACACCGTTGGTAAGCTGTGATTATTTTACCACCAATATGCTAAAATTCAATCAACCCATTTCGCCCAATTATAGCGCAATTGATTCATTTGTAGCTTATATGTGTTTGGACGGTAATTTTGTGATAGAGTATGAAAACGAGAAGACTGTAGTGAATAAAGGTGATACCATTTTGATTCCAGCCTGCATAGATGACTTGCATTTAATCCCCGATAGTGAGGTTACATTATTGGAAGTTTACTTGGAAGGATAGTTGACAGTTGATAATTGTTAGTTGACAGTTTAATTACAATTTAAAAAGCAGCAAATTGATTTCTCAGTTTGCTGCTTTTTAAATAAAATAATACCTGCTTAGATTTTAAATAATCAAATTAAATTTCAATACAATCCTTTTTGATTTCATCAATAAAACTGTCACCATTGATATAATAATTTGTGGGAAATGGATGTGTTTCGATGATAGGATATTTAATATTTATCTTTGAATACAATTTTAAATTGTCAAATACATTATCATTAAATTGGTCAGAAATTAAAAGCAAGTCAATATCAGACCATTGTCGGATATTATCTTTTGCAACGGAACCAAATATTAATACTTTATAAAAAGTGAGTCCGTTGAGCTGGCATTCATGTACAAATGATTTTGCTGTTTTTATAGCGCTGTCTCTAGTAACCATAATCTAAAATTGATTACTGAATTAATCATTGATTGCGTAAATTATTCATCTTTGTCATATAATCTGGATATCTTCCCTCTAACTGGAATCGATTAAGTGTTAGTAAAAATTCACTTTGTTCCTCAGTTAATGAAATTGGAGTCGCTGTGAGAAGATAAATAAGATTATGAGTTCTTGGTGGTACATTTTCTTTATTGTGTTTAATCCATATTGATTTACACAATTTCTCAATCACCAAATGTGCAAAAAATAATGATTGCAAATAGTTTTTTCCCTTATAAAGAGTAAATCAGCTTTCCAATCATCTTCGGCTTGTTCAATCCAAAACTCTATATGTTCTTCTTTTGTTTTCATACACAAAACATTCATTGAGTTGTAATACTTTGATTTTAAATAATGAATAATCAATTATTTCATTGAAAAAAAGCAGTATTATCTGAATCTTATTTTAAACAACAATTTAGACTGCAAATGTAATTGTTTTTTTCGTGTAATTTTTATTGCAAAGCTTTATTAAAAAAAAGCAGCAACTTGATTTCTCAGTTTGCTGCTTTATCAATGGTAAATAGTAAATGAATAAATAGTAAATGACCTAAATTCTAGCTTTAATTGCTTTTGTTTCAGCTTCAAATCCTGGTTTTTCCAACAAAGCAAACATGTTTTTCTTGTATGCCTCTACTCCTGGTTGGTCGAAAGGATTTACACCCAATATATAACCACTTATACCACATGCTTTTTCGAAGAAATAAATCAATTGGCCTAAATAATACTCGTTCAAACGAGGAATTTCTACTTTCAAGTTTGGAACGCCGCCGTCAACGTGTGCAATCATTGTGCCCAATTGAGCCATTTTGTTTACTTCGTCAACACGTTTACCTGCCAAGAAATTCAAACCATCCAAATTGTCTTCCGATGTTGGGAAAATTTTGGTATAATTACTTTCATTGATAGTAATTACAGTTTCGAAAATGGTACGTTCACCTTCTTGAATCCATTGACCCATAGAGTGCAAATCGGCTGTGAAATCTACTGCAGCAGGGAAAATACCAACGTTATCTTTTCCTTCGCTCTCGCCATAAAGTTGTTTCCACCATTCGCCAAAGAAGTGCATTTTTGGGTGGAAATTCACCAAAATCTCTATTCCTTTTCCGTTTTTGTACAATTCGTTACGCACTGCAGCATATTGAGCAGCAGGATTTTCTTCAAAAGCGGTTTCCAATCCGCAAACAGTTTCCATTTCTGCTCCGCCAGCTACCAACTGACGAATGTCGAAACCAGCTACTGCTATTGGAAGTAATCCAACAGGAGAAAGAACCGAGAAACGTCCACCAATGCTGTCTTCGATAATGAAAGTTTTGTAGCCTTCCTGAGTTGCCAAAGTACGTAATGCACCACGAGATTTATCAGTAATAGCAACAATAAGTTCTTTAGCTGATGCTTTTCCTTGTTGCTCTTCCAATTGTGTTTTCAATAAACGGAAAGCCAAGGCTGGTTCGGTAGTTGTTCCTGATTTTGAGATAGAAATGATACCGAACTTTTTGGTTTTCAATAGTTCTTGCAATTCGTACAAATAATCTTCACCGATATTTTGACCAGCAAAAATTGTTATGGGCGATTTGCGATCTGTTTCCAACCAATCAAAACTGCTAGAAAGTGCATCGATAACGGCTTTGGAACCTAAGTAGCTTCCGCCGATACCAATTACCACTACTACTTCGCAATTGTCGCGAAGGATTTTGGCAGTGTTTTCTATGTCTGTTAAATGTGCGTCATCAATTGAAGATGGCAAGTTTAACCAACCTAAAAAGTCGCTTCCTTTTCCTGAAGCATTGTGCAAAGCCGCATTGGCCGCTGCAACTTGTGTTTTGTAACTAGCTACATTTTCTTTGGATACAAATCCATAAGCCTTGTCGATAGATAATTTGATATTCTCCATTTTTTTAATGTTATTTGCCTGCGGCGAAAATTGCCTGCGGCGTTATTTATTGTTATTTGCTTTGCGTTATTTGCCTTTGACGTTATTTTATAAATGTTATTACTAACTATAATCTACCAACTATAATCTACCAACTACCATCTACCAACTACCATCTACCAACTACTATCTACCAACTATTTAAGTTTTTCTGTCAGCTTCCTAATTTCCATCATTGGCGACGAGCGATTGTAGAGTATTTCGTACACAGCATCTACAATGGGCATGCTTACATGGTATTTTTCGTTCAATTCTTTAATACATTTGGTGGCATAATAACCTTCGGCTATCATTTCCATTTCTATTTGTGCTGTTTTTACTGAATATCCCTTGCCAATCATTGAACCAAAAAGGCGATTTCGGCTAAATTTAGAATAGGCCGTAACCAATAAATCGCCCAGATACGCCGATTCGTTTATGTCGCGATGCATCGGATTGGTGGCATTGCAAAACCGACTCATCTCTTGTATAGCGTTGGAAACTAGCACTGCCTGAAAGTTGTCGCCATATTTCAATCCATGACAAATACCTGCTGCAATAGAATAAATATTCTTCATTACCGATGAATATTCGATGCCCATGATGTCTTCGCTAATAGAAGTGCGAATGAAACTGGTGTTGAACCGTTGCGCCACCAAACGCGCTTTTTCGCGAGAACTGCATCCTATTGTAAGGTACGAAAGGCGTTCCAGAGCAACTTCCTCGGCATGACAAGGACCTGCCAATACAGCGATATTATCTTTCGGAACGTTATAAAACTCCTCAAAATAATCGGAAACAATCATATTCTCATCTGGCACAATACCTTTGATGGCTGTAATAATAAATTTTTTGTCCAATTTCTGTTTCAGCTTTTTCAAGTGTTGTTTCAGAAAAGGCGAAGGCGTTGCAAAAATCAATATATCCGACGTGCGCACCAATTTATTTATATCGCTGGTAAAATGTATCCTGTCAGTATCAAACTTTACTCCTGTAAGGTAAGATGGATTTTTGCTCAACCGAATAAATTCATCTATCTGTTCCTGCCGGCGCATGTACCAATTAATGCTATCCGAATTTGTTAGCGCAATTTTGGCTATCGCCGTTGCCCAGCTACCACCACCAATTACCGCTATTTTACTTTTTTCGTTCATGAATGATTTTTCTAATAACTACACCCATAAAGAACCCCTAGAGAACCCCTAGCCCCTAAAGGGGGATTGAAGTTAGTATTGGTTTTTATGTTTTTATTACTATCTTTTTTTATTTTACTTCTTACTTCTTACATTCCTTTTTAGTACCCTGTTTTTTTTATGCCAAAGTTTAAGATTCACAATACTTGCATAATTCCCCTTTAGGGGTTAGGGGTTCTCTCTTACTCCCCTTTAGGGGTTGGGGGTTATCCATTTTTCAACTTCTTCTTTACTCGGGTTTGTTAAACCCAATTTATTCTTTTTGTTTAATCCGCAAATGTCCTGATGGAATTTGTTTGGATTCAATCCTTTCAAATCGGCCACCATTACTATGCCTGCTTTTTGAACTATTTCCACCCAAGCTTCGGGAATTCCCAATGCCATGAATTTATCTGGGCCATCTTTTTTGGCAGCTTTTTCTGGCTTCATTTGTGGAAAAAACAATACTTCCTGAATGGCTTGTTGACCCGTCATAAGCATTACCAAACGGTCCATACCAATGCCCATGCCCGATGTTGGCGGCATTCCGTATTCCAACGAGCGCACAAAATCCATGTCGATAAACATGGCTTCGTCGTCGCCCTTTTCGCTCAGTTTAAGTTGTTCCTGGAAGCGCCCCAATTGATCAATCGGGTCGTTGAGTTCCGAGTAGGCATTGGCCAACTCTTTGCCATTCACCATCAATTCAAATCGTTCTGTCAGTTCTGGATTGTCGCGGTGACGCTTGCACAACGGGCTCATTTCGCGTGGGTAATCGGTGATGAAAGTAGGTTGTATATAATTACCTTCGCATTTTTCGCCAAAAATCTCGTCTATCATTTTACCTTTTCCCATGGTTTCGTCGGCCTCAATGTGCAAAGTTTTACACACTTCACGCAGTTGCACTTCGTCCATTCCGTTGATATCAATGCCAGTATATTCCAAAATGGAATCTATCATCGAGATGCGCTTGAACGGCGTTTTGAAGCTAATCAGTTTGTCGCCCACCATCACTTCGTTCAGTCCATTTACCTCAATACTGATTTTCTCAATCATTTTTTCGGTAAAATCCATCATCCAGTTGTAGTCTTTGTAGGCTACATAAATTTCCATGGCGGTAAATTCAGGATTGTGGGTGCGGTCCATTCCTTCGTTGCGGAAGTTTTTGGAAAATTCGTAAACACCTTCAAAACCACCTACTATTAGTCGTTTCAGGTATAATTCGTTGGCCACGCGGAGGTAAAGTGGAATGTCCAGCGCATTATGATGCGTCATAAACGGACGAGCCGAAGCACCACCGGGAATGGATTGCAAAACAGGAGTTTCTACTTCTATGTATTCTTGCGCATTAAAATAGTCGCGCATTACCTGATACACTTTCGTGCGTTTGATAAAAATATCTTTTATGCCTTCGTTCACCACCAAATCCACATAGCGCTGACGGTAACGTTGTTCTGGGTCCTCGAATGCATCGAAAGCCACGCCGTCTTTGTATTTTACGATGGGAAGTGGACGGAGCGATTTGCTCAACACGGTCAGTTCTTGTGTGTGAACGCTTATTTCGCCCGTTTGGGTGCGGAAAGTAAAGCCCTTAATACCAACAAAATCGCCAATGTCCAACAGTTTTTTAAAAACGGTATTGTACATTTCGGGTTGCGCTTCGGAGTTGATATCGTCGCGACTAATATATACTTGAATTCGTCCTTTAGAGTCTTGTAGCTCAATAAATGAGGCCTTGCCCATGATCCGACGGGTCATAATACGACCAGCCATACACACCACTTTACCGCTTGTTTCGTCGGTAAATTCGGCTTTTATTTCGGTAGAAAACGCATTGGTAGGATACTCTGCTGCAGGATATGGGTCGATGCCCAAATTGCGTAATTCGTCCAGACTTTGGCGTCTGAACTGTTCTTGTTCACTTAGTTCTGTGCTCATATTGTGTTTGATGTACAAATTGATGCAAAAATACAAAAAAATGATGATTTTTAAAGCATAAACCACTGTAAGAAATGCATAATTAGGAATTTATTGCATTGAATGTCTGTATTATTTTAAAAATAAAATGCGAACCGAGCTTTTCGATTCGCATTTTTTATAAAGTGATGACAACCTTGTTTTTTATAAATCTAAAATTGTAGAAGATGGCACTACTCGTTGTATATAAGCCGTATTATCAATAACTGTGTAAATTATTGTCATTTTTTTATAGTTCAAACGTCTAACATTGAAACCATATTGTAAAAAATAAGTGGATTTTTGAACTGATAAAGACTCGGCGTAAGTTTTCAGTTTTTTTATTGCATCCAGCAATCCTTGAATATATGCAAAAGCAGTAATTGGTGCTTCATATTGATACATTATAGTATTTGATAAACTTAAAATGTCGTTATTAGCTTCTTCTAAAATAACAATATGAAATTGTTCCATCCTAATATTTCAACTTATAATGAGTACCATAATGATTATTAAGATTTTCTTCTACTTTAGAAAATACCTCTTCAAGTGTATAAGTTTTTTGTCCTGCAATTCCCTCGGGCAAAGGATATTCTACTTTAGCCACTTTTGGGTGACGCTCCACTTCCTTTAGCAATCGTCGTCCGGTAGGTGATGCAATGTTTATTTTTGCAAAGATATAATTTGTTTTTGGACTTATGAATGAGTACATGAATACCAAACTACTTGAACATTTGAAAGTGGTTGTTTATTAATCTAAAATTGTAGAAGATGGCACCACACGTTGTATATAAGCTGTATAATCAATTACTGTGTAAATTATTGTCATTTTTTTATAGTTCAAACGCCTAACATTGAAACCATATTGTAAAAAATAAGTGGATTTTTGAACTGATAAAGCTTGATAAATTTCTCTCAAGTATTTTATTGCTGTAGCTGGTGATTGATATTCATAACTTATAGTATTTGATAAATTACGCAAATCTTTTTGAGCTTGCTCAATAATTACAACTGCAAATTTGTTCATAGTTTCCGAACATCACAGCCATAATAATCACTTAAAATAACACAACATTCTTCAAACGATTCTTCGAGTGTATATGTTTTTTGTCCTGCAATTCCTTCGGGCAAAGGATATTCTACTTTAGCCACTTTTGGGTGACGCTCCACTTCCTTTAGCAATCGTCTTCCGGTAGGTGATGCAATGTTTATTTTTACATTAATTGTTTGCATAAGGCTTTT
>JAIFKQ010000161.1 GCA_020049515.1 Paludibacter sp.
CCTTCAATAAGTTTATTAATCATAAACTGCCTACCTTTTTCGATAAAATCGAGGGTAGAATCTTTGTAATTTAGAATCTCATTTTTTAATTGTGAAGTTTGTGCCGATGCTAAAATGGGTAGCCAAACGAGGGATAAAAAGAATAATACTTTGCGCATAATTGGGTTATTTAACGAATACTTCTTTCAATACTTTTTTAATATTTCTTTAGTTTACAAAATTACGCATTAAATTTTAATTAACGCCTTGCTTTGTTCAACTATTTATAGATGTAGATTAATATATTTAATAAGGTGAAGGGGGCATTTGATAAAAATCTGACCCGTTATGGAAACTTCAAATTTGCTAACAGGTTTCTTTTCCTAACAGGTTTCTTTTTACCTGTTAGGTATTAGGTGTATCCTTCTATCTCTTATAAGACCTAATAGGTTGAAAAAAAACCCTGTTAGGTCTGTGGTTTCTTTTCCTAACAGGTTTTCTTTTAACCTGTTAGGTATAAGGTGTGACTTTCAATCCTCTAAAAACTAACGGGTTGAAGAATACCTGTTAGGTCTCTTGTGCGGCTTTCATTTTCCGATAAGACCTAACAGGTTGAAAAAAAAACCTGTTAGGTCAAACCCCACCAAGTACTTTCGCACATCCGGCATATTTCACCGCTTCGCCTTGGCCATCGGCTCCCACCGTTCCAAATTCTACGCCCACGCCCAGCACCAGTGTGTCCGTTTCGGTAAGGTAGGCAGCCAAACTTTCCATATCCACCAGTATGGTCTGTGTGGGCATGGCTCGCTTCACCGGGAACCAATCAGAATGTACCTCCATGCGGTTAGCCCTGAGTAGTTCATTCTCCATTTTGTAGCTTTTGGAATGGGCATCAAAGTTGACATAAGGACTCACGCCGAACACTACCACCCATCGCATAAATGGCAGCTTGTTGGGTGCCATCAGATGTTCCGACGGGATAAAATCGGGAATATTCACGGAGGCTTGCACCCCTTGGCGGTCTATCTGCCAAGTGGGACGCAATCGTATTACACTGTCGAAAAGGTTGATTTTGTTGAAGTTGAAATCGGTGAGCATGCCAGCATTTTCGCGTAACATCACGTTGCGTGTTCCTTTTTCGTTGGCAGTATCCATGCATTGAATTTTCTTGCACAGTGCGTTCATTCCGCCCATTACGTTATAGTCGGCCAAACGCATGAGGGGTTCCAATGCCAGTCGCATGGCACTTGCCGTTTTGGTGCATCCGCCCCATTCTTTTCCGCTGTCCCGCAGGCCTTTGCAGCTTTCACGGGTCTTGATGGTGTATTTACTTGGGCCACCCTTGGTACGCATTATTACCTCCTCGCTTCCACGCATGGTGTACATCGAAATTCCTTTTAGTGCACCTGTTACTTGAATAATTCCTTTTACTCTTGCCATATTGACCCCTTCCCCCTAAAGGGGATTTTTAAGAACTTTATTTCTATATATTAGAGAAATTTAAGTTCATGTTATTATCCTTATTTCTAATTATACTTGTAAACTTACTTTTATCACAATTCCTATATTTCTCTGTCATTAATGGTTATTATCTGAATGTTAATCAACAATTAGAATAACTTAACCCGCTGAAAGCAATTAACGCTCCTCCTTCGCATCTCCTTCGCATCTCATTATCTATAATAACAGACTGCAAATATAGTTATAATTAATATATAACTGTGATATAACTCTCTTTTTAGGTTGAGCTTTAATAGAGCTTTATTAGAGTTATATCATAGCTATATATGAGTTATTATACATAATAAGGTTACAACATGGTACGGAAAAGCTACAAATAAAAACATGAACTATTAACAGTTCAAAAAAAAGGTTACAACTTTTATTTCAAACAACTTTCCAACTTTTTACCTATCTTTGTCGTTAAGCAATTTTTCAATTGTACTACACATATAATTTAGCATTTATGAAAGCCCTTGAACCCGCTGCAGTATGGCAATTTTTCCATGATATAACTCAAATTCCACGACCTTCTAAAAAAGAGGAACGCATAATCGCTTATTTAAAATCATTTGGCGAAAATCATAATTTGCTAACAAAAACTGATGCTGCTGGGAATGTATTAATTTGCAAACCAGCCACAAAGGGCAAAGAAAGCAGTAAAACTGTCATTTTACAATCGCACTTGGATATGGTATGCGAAAAAAACAACGACACTGTACATAACTTCGACACCGACCCCATTCAAACTTATATTGAAGACGGCTGGGTGAAAGCACGTGGCACTACGCTTGGTGCCGATAATGGCATTGGTGTATCGATGATGCTAGCTGTTTTGGCCTCCCAAAAATTGGAACATCCAGCATTGGAGTGTTTATTTACCGTGGATGAAGAAACGGGTTTGACAGGTGCTTTTGCGCTTGGTAAAGATTTTTTGAGCGGCGAAATACTTATCAACCTGGACTCGGAAGATGATGGCGAAGTGTTTGTAGGCTGTGCTGGAGGAATTGACACTGTTGCTGTAATTGAATATAAATCAGAGCCAACACCCAACAATTATTTTGGATTTTCGGTATCGGTAAAAGGATTGAAAGGTGGTCATTCGGGCGACGACATCAACAAAGGATTGGGTAATGCCAATAAAATACTGAATCGCTTTTTGTGGACAGTGAATAAAAAAATGGATGTGCGATTGCAAAGTTTTAATGGCGGAAACTTAAGAAATGCCATTGCACGCGAGGCAGTGGCTGTGGGATGCGTACCTTATTCCGAAAAAGAAACTATCCGGGTGTTATTCAATATTTTTGTTTCGGAAATGGAAACTGAATTAGGCAGCATTGAAACAGAAATGCGTCTTGAATTGGAGTCTGAAGATTTGCCAGAAACAGTAATTGACAAAAACACGTCGGATGCTTTATTGAACGTATTGTACGCTTGCCCGCACGGAGTGATAGCCATGAGTGCGGAAATGCCCGGTTTGGTGGAAACTTCTACCAATTTGGCTTCGGTAAAAATGAAGGAAGGCAGCAAAATCGAAATCACTACCAGTCAGCGCAGTTCGGTAGAAACGTCTAAATACGACATTGCCAATCAGGTGGAATCAGTTCTAGCACTGGCTGGAGCAGTTGTTTCGCACGGTGATGGCTACCCGGGTTGGAAACCAAATCTACAGTCGGACATACTGAAAGTTGCCATCGAAAGCTACAAGAAACTACATAATGAGGAACCTAAAATCCGCGCCATTCATGCCGGATTGGAGTGTGGTTTATTTTTGGAGAAATATCCGAATTTGGATATGGTATCCATTGGACCACAAATGTTTGGCGTACATTCACCCGACGAAAGACTAAGTATTGCTTCTACCCAAAAATGCTGGAAATGGCTGGTGAATATATTAGAAAGGGTTTAATCGTTTCGTGTTTCGAGTTTCGAGTTTCGAGTTTCGAGTTTCGAGTTTAGGATCTTAAGGGTTTGAAAATTTGAAGATTACCTAGTAATTGATTAATTGAAAACGAATAAAATTAATACTAACTAATTCCCCCTTCGGGGTCTAGGGGCATTTATGAAAAAACCAAATAAACGAAAAATTATCAACGATCCTGTTTTTGGGTTTATCAACATCCCCAACGATTTTATATTTGATATTATTCAACATCCCTATTTTCAGCGGCTGAATCGCATCAAACAGCTAGGTCTGTCGTCGATAGTTTATCCTGGAGCACAGCACACCCGCTTACAACATTCGCTGGGCGCCATGCACTTGATGGGCGAGGCCATAACTCAGCTGCGGCAAGAGGGGCATTATATTACACTCGCAGAAGCAGAAGCAGCAAGCGCCTGCATCTTGCTGCATGATATTGGGCATGGACCTTTTTCGCATACCTTGGAACACAGCTTAGTAACGGGCATTAGTCACGAGGAAATTTCGCTGATGATGATGAAAAAGATTAATGCAGAAATGGATGGTAAATTGAATCTGGCATTGGACATTTTCACCAACAAATATCCTAAGAAATACTTACATCAGCTTGTTTCTGGACAATTAGATATGGACAGATTGGATTATTTGAGTCGTGATAGTTTTTTCTCGGGGGTGAGTGAAGGAATAATTGGGGCAGCGCGCATTATCAAGATGTTAAACCTACACAATGACCAGCTAGTAGTTGATGCAAAGGGAATTTATTCCATCGAAAAATTTTTGGTGGCACGCCGTTTGATGTATTGGCAGGTATATTTGCATAAAACCTCGGTAGCGGCCGAAAAAATGTTGATGAACATTCTAAAAAGAGCCAAAGAGCTAGCTAGCAAACAGGTAACACTATTCACAACACCGGCATTACAGTATTTTCTTTACAATGAAATAGACAAATTTGGTTTTGAAAACTCCGAAGAAGCCCTTGAACATTTTGCATTGCTTGACGATTCTGACATTATTTGTGCTATAAAAGTATGGATAAATCATTCGGATATTGTATTATCAACCTTGTGTAAAGCATTTACAAACAGACGATTATTCAAAGTTATAATTAGCACTGAACCGCTAGATGAAGTTAACCGTGTGAAGTACTTACAACAATACCAAACACATTTTGACGTTAGTGAAAATGACGCTGAATATTTTATGGGAGAAGAGGTGGTGAGCACTGACACTTACAGCCCCAAAGACGAAAATATAAACATATTATACAAAGATGGCACAATAAAGGACATTGCCGATGCTTCTGATATGCTGAACATTACCGTATTGACTAAAAAAGTGGAAAAACACTTCTTTTGTTATTATAAACTTTGACCATTTGTTTTTTCAGGATAAAATTTAGTTGAAATTACACTATTTGTAGAAATGTTTATAACATAGTTTGTTAACTTTATGGATTATTGGAAATAGTTTATTACTTTTGTATCCAATTTTTCAATAAGTTGGGGCTTATTTTCTATTTTTGCATTTATATATTCCATAGTATTTGACTGTGGACAACATACAATTATCAATTGTTGTTACTTAATTACTAATTATTTATGGAGTTTTCAGCTCAACAAATTGCAGATTTTCTTGGTGGCGTTGTACAAGGCGACCCTTCGGTAAAGGTTCATAACTTTTCCAAAATTGAAGAGGGAACTAGCGGAACATTAAGCTTTCTATCTAATCCAAAATATTGTCAGTATTTATATGACAGTCAGTCAAGTATTATAATTATAAATAAAGATTTTCAACTTGAAAGAGAAACTCAAGGCACTCTTATTCGGGTAGATGATGCCTATAAATCATTTGCAGTTTTGCTCTCTTTAGTAGAACAATCCAAACCAAAGAAAACGGGCATATCCCCTTTAGCGCACATTTCATCAACTGCTGTAATTGGAGAAAATGCCTATATTGCTCCATTCGTATATATTGGCGACGGTGTTATTATTGGCAATAATGTTATGTTGTACGCACACGCCAGTATTGATGACAATACACAATTGGGTGAAAATGTGACCTTATTTTCGGGCGTAAAGATATACAATGATTGCGTTATTGGCAGCAATTGCATTTTTCATTCAGGAGTAGTCATTGGGTCCGATGGATTTGGATTTGCACCTACCGAGGATGGCTCTTATCAAAAAATACCACAATTGGGCAATGTTATAATAGAAGATGATGTGGAAATTGGAGCAAATACAACTGTAGATAGAGCTACCATGGGCAGTACAATTATTCATAAAGGCGTGAAGTTGGACAATTTAATTCAGATAGCTCACAATGTAGAGGTAGGAATGAATACCGTTATGGCGGCACAATCGGGCATTGCAGGATCCTCCAAGGTTGGAAAACAATGTGTTGTAGGTGGCCAAGTAGCTATTAATGGACACATACAAATAGCTGATGGTACGATGCTCGGGGGTCAAACTGGGGTGGCAAACTCTATTAAGGAGCCAAAACAGATATATCAAGGCTCGCCGGCTATTCCTATTAGCAATTATCGTCGGTCATCCATAGCGTTTAAAAACTTACCCGATTTACATAAAATTATCAAAGAACTTCAAAAACAAATAAAAGATTTAGAAACTAGAATTAATAGCATCTCTTAAAATCGTATGTTGAAACAAAATACAATTAAACAAGCATTTACGCTATCGGGAAAGGGTTTACATTCTGGCCTGAATATCACATTAACTTTTTTGCCAGCGCCTACAAACCACGGAATAAAAATAAAACGAGTGGATATGCCCGATGCACCCACCATGGATGCATTGGCTGACTATGTGACTGAAACCACCCGTGGGACAGTTCTAAAAAAAGGAGAAATGCAAGTGAGCACTATAGAGCACGCCATGTCAGCATTATACGCTTTGGGAATTGATAATTGTATGCTAGAAGTGAATGCACCCGAGTTTCCAATATTGGATGGGAGCGCAAAGTATTTTGTAGAAGGAATACAAACCGCTGGCATTGAGGAGCAGACTGCCGATAAGGATTACTATATTGTACGTAAAAAAATTGAATTAAGTATTCCTGAAACTGGTGCAAAAATTACCATACTTCCCGATGATGCTTTTAGCGTGGATGTTCTTATTGGCTTTAAATCGAGCGTTTTGGGCAATCAATTTGCAAGTATGGCATCTTTATCTGAGTATGTAAGGGAAATATCGAACTGCCGAACTTTTGTTTTTGTGCGTGAAATTGAGCCTTTGGTCAATATGAATTTAATTAAGGGTGGTGATTTAAAAAATGCCATTGTTATTTATGATGTTTTAAAAACACAAGAGGAATTGGACAAGTTGGCTGATTTGATGGAGCAACCCCATCATGATGCCACCAAACTTGGCTACGTAAGCGGAGAACTGAAATTTGAAAATGAACCCGCACGACATAAATTATTGGATGTAATTGGCGATTTGGCATTGATAGGAAAACCAATTCGAGGAAAGGTAATCGCCACATATCCAGGCCATAAAATCAATACGGACATTGCCAAATTGATTCGTAAAGAGCTTAAAAAACAAGAACTTCAAGCCCCAATATATGATGACACCCTACCCCCAGCAATGGATGTGAATGCCATCAAAAAACTATTGCCTCACCGCTGGCCGTTTTTAATGGTTGATAAAATCATTGATGTCCGACAGAATGTGATTGTAGGTGTAAAAAACGTTACGGCCAACGAAACATTTTTTATGGGCCATTTTCCTGATGAACCTGTTATGCCTGGAGTTTTGATTGTAGAAGCAATGGCTCAAACAGGTGGACTGCTGGTTTTAAATACGGTAGAAGAGCCAGAACGTTATTCAACTTATTTTCTGAAAATAGACAGTGTGAAATTTCGTCAGAAAGTTGTGCCTGGCGATACAATTATTTTTCATTTGGAAATGCCAGAACCTATGCGACGTGGCTGCGCTCTAATGAAAGGTCATGCTTTTGTGGGTGGCAAAATAGTATGTGAAGCCGAATTCATGGCTCAAATAGTAAAAAACAAATAAAACAATTTCTATCCCAAATTGGGATTTAACAACAATAAGACATGAAACAACCTCTAGCTTATGTACATCCAGATGCAAAAATTGCACCTACTGTAGTTATTGAACCTTTTGTAACGATTGATAAAAATGTTATAATTGGTGAGGGAACACGTATTGGCTCTAACGTAACCATTTTGGAAGGCGTAAGAATTGGCAAAAACTGTGTGATTTTTCCTGGTGCAGTTATTGGAGCTGTGCCTCAAGATCTAAAGTTTAAAGGAGAGGACACCCTGGCTATTATTGGTGACAATACAACCATTAGGGAATATGTTACGATAAATAGAGGCACATCTGCAAAGGGGAAAACGGTAGTTGGTGATAATTGCTTGATAATGGCGTATTGCCATATTGCGCACGACTGTGTAGTTGGAAATAATGTTATTATGGCAAATACAACTCAATTGGCTGGTGAAGTAGAAATTGACGATTTTGCTATTTTAGGTGGTGGATGTTTAATACATCAATTTACGCGCATTGGATCTCATGTAATGATTCAAGGTGGGTCAAAAATTGGCAAAGATGTTCCACCATTCGTAAAAGCTGGTCGTGAGCCACTTTCCTATGCAGGTATCAATTCCGTGGGATTGCGTAGGCGTGGGTATTCAAACGAACAAATTCGGGAAATACAAGACACTTATCGTTATTTATATCAATCGGGGATGAACACTTCGCATGCCATAGAACGGATTGAAGCTGAATTGCCTGCCACAAAAGAACGGGACGAAATTATTCTTTTTGTGCGTAATTCTCCAAGGGGAATTATTAAAGGATATTTTGAATAGATGGAGAAGAGAAAGAGCCCCTAAACCCTCCCGTCCAAAACGGGATAAATGGCGGGGAATTATGCAAATTCATTTTACTTAAACTTTGAATTAAAGCAAGAGAAAACGAATAAAAAAAACAATAATTAATATCAACCAATACTAACTTAGTTCCCTCCCGCTAGCTATCGGAATAGGGGTTCTTAAGATTTATAGGTCAACAATATGGAAAGTAATAACGAAGAAGCACCAAAAAAAAGCTTGAATTTCATAGAAGCTTTTGTTGAGCAGGATTTGAAAGATGGTAAAAATGGCGGACGAATTCAGACACGGTTTCCACCTGAGCCAAATGGATACTTGCACATTGGGCATGCCAAGGCTATATGCCTGGACTTTGGTATTGCCAAAAATTATGGTGGTATTTGCAATTTGCGTTTTGACGATACCAATCCGGTAAAAGAGGATGTTGAATATGTTGACTCAATAAAAGAAGATATTCAATGGCTTGGTTATCAATGGGAAAACATTTATTATGCTTCTGATTATTTTCAACAACTTTGGGATTTGACCATCGAATTTATCAAGCAAGGAAAAGCTTATATTGATGAACAATCGGCCGAAACCATTGCCAAACAAAAAGGAACTCCAACGATAGCTGGTATCGAAAGTCCTTTTCGCAACCGCCCCATCGAAGAAAATTTGGCTTTATTCCAAAAAATGAATACTGGCGAAGTGCCAGAAGGTGCCATGATTTTGCGCGCCAAAATCGACATGGCATCTTCCAACATGCACTTCCGCGATCCAATTATGTATCGCGTAATCAATTCACACCCTCACCATCGCACTGGCTACACTTGGAAAGCCTACCCGATGTACGATTATGCGCACGGCCAATCCGATTATTTTGAAGGAGTTACACATTCACTTTGCACCTTGGAGTTTGAAGTGCATCGCCCATTGTACGACTGGTTTATCGACCAGTTTAGAGATTCTGATTACCGCCCACGCCAAATAGAATTTAATCGCCTGAACATTACCTACACCGTAATGAGCAAACGAAAAATGCTACAATTGGTGCAAGAAGGTTTGGTGAGCGGTTGGGACGATCCTCGCATGCCTACTATTTGTGGATTGCGCCGCCGTGGTTATACACCTCAAGCACTTCATAATTTTGTTGATAAAATTGGTTATACCAAAGTGGAAGGCATGATAGATGTGGGGTTATTGGAACATACGGTGCGTGAGAGTCTGAACAAAACAGCCTACCGAGTGAATGCGGTGATTGACCCAGTGAAACTAATTATTACCAACTATCCCGAGGTACAAGTGGAAATGATGGAAACGGTAAATAACCCTGAAGATGAATCTGCTGGTGTGCGTGAATTGGCTTTTACCAAAGAATTATGGATTGAACGGGAAGATTTTATGGAAGATGCTCCAAAAAAGTACTTCCGCATGACACCGGGACAAGAGGTGCGCTTGAAAAGTGGATACATTGTAAAATGTACGGGTTGCAAAAAAGATGTTGAGGGTAATATTGAAGAGATTTACTGCGAGTATGACCCACAAACCAAAAGTGGCATGCCCGAAAGTAACCGCAAAGTAAAAGGTACGCTCCACTGGGTATCGGCAACACATTGCTTAGAGGCCGAAGTACGCTTGTACGACCGTCTTTTTAGCATAGAAAATCCCTCGGCCGACGAACGTGATTTCCGTGAATTAATTAACCCTGGCTCGCTCAAAGTACTGACCAACTGCAAAGTAGAAACTTCGTTGAAAAATGCAAAACCAATGGATCAGTTCCAATTCCAACGCATTGGATATTTCAATGTTGATTTAGACTCAACCGTCGATAAATTAGTTTTCAACAGAACTGTTTCATTGAAAGATAGTTGGGCAAAAGAAATGGCTAAATAAACAACCACTGAATAATTTTAAAAAAAACCGCTGCAATGATATGTAGCGGTTTTTGTTTTGTAAGTCCGAAATGACTATGGACATAAGTTATTATTCTACTACTTGATTTCCCGAAAAATTTTTTAATGCATCCACAAACTCAGCAAAAGCCGTTATTTATACGGAAGTGATTCTGCAAACTGTGCGAGTCCGTTTCCCTAAAATCCTATCTCAATTATAAGTTAACCAGCAGTATTCATTTTTTAAGCTGTAAACAATTACCACTCAGAAGTCTGTAGGCTATAACTAATTGGCACTGTTTTGGTTCAGCGTATGGCTTCGGCTACGTAGCAGCTACACTGAAAACTCCGCTTTGCGTATTATAGCTAATCAGCTATTAATCTTAATGTTAACAACGACCCTTTGTATTTTAAATAAATAGATTGAATTAAAAAAAAGCACGAAATAGGAGAGGCTGAAATCATAC
>JAIFKQ010000115.1 GCA_020049515.1 Paludibacter sp.
AGTAGCAGCCTCATCGGGTTCCGGGGTGCAAAAGTGTGGCAGTTAGTTCTAATTCAATCAAAAAAGAGATTGTTATCAATATGATTAAAATACTTTGTATATTTGCACTTTATTATAATCATACTTATAATAAATTCAATCTAGTGTGTAAATTATAATCATAACTATCAATATGAATGAATTAATCCTTCCAAAGCAACTGATAAGTAGAAATTCATATATTTCTCGTATTAAGCCATTTATCAATAAAAACCTGATAAAAGTACTTACTGGTCAACGTCGTGTTGGTAAAAGTTATCTGCTTTTTCAACTGATGCGAGAAATAGAACAGCTTGATACGAATGCGAACATGATTTATATCAACAAAGAAGATTTGAGTTTTGATTTTATCCGTAACGCACAGGATTTGAATACCTATATCCTTTCATTGATAGTGGAAGACAAAAAGAATTACATTTTTATTGACGAGATTCAGGATATAGCAGAGTTTGAAAAAGCATTACGCTCTTTGCTTTTAAATGAAAACAACGACATCTACATTACCGGAAGAAATGCTAAAATGCTATCTGGCGAATTGGCAACCTATTTAAGTGGACGTTATATCGAATTCAATATCATGAGTTTGTCTTATCCTGAATTCTTATTATTTCATAAGATTGAAAACAGTGAAGAGAACCTCAATAATTACTTTTTGTATGGTGGACTACCCTATTTAATAAACTTACCGCTAAACAATCAAGTTTTCGAATACCTGAAAAGTATTTATTCGACCATAGTTTATAGGGATGTGGTGAGCAGGTATAATATTAGAAATACAGTGTTACTTGAAAAATTGATTGTTTTTTTAGCAGATAATATAGGCAATATCTTTTCGGCAAAACGCATAAGCGATTTTCTAAAATCGCAATATACCAACACGTCTCCTAATCAAATACAGCAACATACAGAACAGCTTGCCAATTCATTTCTCTTGCATAAAGTAAGTCGATTTGATATTAAAGGGCGTCGACTATTTGAAATTGGAGAAAAATACTATTTTGAAAATCTAGGGATTCGAAATATTCTTATTGGTTACCGTCCCGACGATTTAGGTAAAATTCTTGAAAATGTGGTGTTTAATCATCTTTTGTACAAAGGATGGGAAGTTAAAGTAGGCGTGTTTGAAAGTAATGAAATTGACTTTGTTTGTCAGAAAAATGGCGAAACTATATATATTCAAGTGGCACTACGATTGGACGAACAAAAAACCATTGAGCGAGAATTTGGAAATTTATTAAAAATAAATGATAATTACCCGAAATTTGTTATAACCAATAATCAGTTTTACGGCAATACCTACCAAGGAATCCAACATATTTATATCCGTGATTTTTTAATGTCGGAAACAATTATCTAAGTTGTTTTTTTAATTTTTAAAGTTTATAAAACACGTCCATACTATTAGAATAGTATAAAGCGATAAATTAAACAAATCCCTACACAAAATCAATTGCAAGGGTTTTCAAAAACAAATCAATCAACATTTACACTACTACATTCATCACAGCATCTAGCGCACTTATCGTAAAAAAAAACATTTTTTTCTGATAAACATTTGAAAAACAAAACATTATACTTAAATAAAAATGTGGTGGCATTAGTTTGAAAAGATGTTTAATCATATAATTTAAATTTCTTTATACTCAATGGTTCGTTATAAAATTGCCTATTATGTTTAAATACAAGGACTTAATCAATAATTTTAATTAGGTATAATTTCATTTCAAACAAAAGAGTAAACGCAATCCGATAGCTATCGGGACAAAAACTTTCAGTTTTTCTACCGATAAATCGGCATGTTTCATTTGCGGCTTTGCAACTTAGCGCCCCGATAGCTATCGGGGTTGCGTTCAAAAAATCTTTTTTTATAACGAACTATTGTATACTGAGAATATACTATGTTTGGAAAGATTCGATCTTTTTGCTCGGACAGAGATTATTCTAGCTTATTAAACAGTAAATTTCAGATTATCAACATTATAAAATCATACAATCTTCAGCTTTTTATTGATAAAATCGTTGATAGCCATCGCAAAGGACAGGTGATAATCCACCTCAATGTATCGCACCAACAGCGGGAGTTGTAGGGTTTTTGTCATATTTCTCTTACCTTTGCAAATGTATTCGAAATTAGAATATACAGCCTTGAAGTAGTCTAAATTCATATCTTATATCATATCATGGAAATATTTGTTCTTAGCGTTTTAATTTTATTAAACGGTTTTTTTGCTTTGTCGGAAATTGCATTGGTATCCAGCAAACGTTCACGACTAGAACAAATGCGGCTCAAAGGCAGTAAAGGCGCTAAAACGGCTTTGCACTTACTGGATGATTCCGAAAACTTCCTATCGGCTGTACAAGTTGGCATCACTTTAATTGGCATCGTTACAGGTATGTATGGCGGAATAAATATTGCGGAAGATGTGGCGCCTTTTTTTCGGCAATTTGCACTCACCACCCCGCATGCACACGAAATTTCTTTGTCTATCACTGTTTTAATCATTACTTATTTCTCCATTGTAATTGGCGAATTAGTCCCCAAAACCATTGCTTTAAACAATCCGGAGAAAATAGCCCGAAACGTGGCGCCGGCCATTTATTATTTCAGTGCTGCGTTTTATCCTTTTGTAAAGCTACTTTCGGCCTCTACCAATTTCTTTGTTGGAATAATAGGCATTAAAATGCAAAATGAGCAAATGACTGAAGCCGAACTGCGTCAAATGATTAAAATTGCTTCATCCGAAGGTGTTATTGAAAATGATCAACGTGTAATCCACGAAAATGTATTCTATTTTTCGGACAAAAAAGCCAAACATTTAATGACCCATCGAACAGATGTGGAATGGATAAATATTGACAAACCGGAAGATGAAATAAAGAAAGATTTACTTAAAATAAATCATAGCAAAGTGGTTTGTTGCAAAGGAAATTTGGATGACTTTGAAGGAATTCTGTACCTAAAAGATTATTACAAAGCACTTAGCCAACGTAGCTACAGCAATATTTCCAATTTACTGGTTAAACCACTCATTATTCCAGAAATAATTGATGCTCAGAAAGTTTTAAATTTACTGAGACAAAAACACAGCAATATTTGTTTCGTGGTGAGCGAGTATGGAGGTTTTGAAGGCGTTATTACGTTGCACGATATTATGGAAAACCTAGTAGGCCAGATGCCGGAGGAGGGCAAAGTTTACGAACCCGATGTGTTTATTCGCGATGACAACTCAGCCCTAGTAAGCGGGGATGCACCTGTGGAAGCATTGGTGGATATTATCCAAGATTTCACTATCGATTTTGAGAAAATTGATTACTCTACTGTTGCCGGTTTTGTGTTTAACCTGATTGATAAAATACCCCAAATTGGCGACAAAGTAAATTATTTAGGCTACAATATTGAAATTGTAGATATTGATGGAAATAGGATTGATAAAGTCTTGATTTCAAAAGCTAAATAAGCTAAATGCGCTAAAACTCGCTTCAATAAGCAGTTAATCATCACCTTGATGTATTGTAAAGTTACATTTCCACCTCATGGGTCTGCTCTTATAACTCTATTTTTCTTAAACGCTAATGGAATATTCCGATGGAGTATTTCGAAATTCCGAGAATCGGAACGTGACGTATTAACAGTATGAAACATACCAAGAAGCGCGAGACACAATCCCAACAGATATCGTGGATTGCATTCAAAAAAACTTATCGGAGTGGACTTAAGTAAGTGGAAGTGTTTAATGTCGTATAATTTTCATTCTTGCAGTATGCAAAGTCCCTCTCCTTGGTAGATGGTCCTCGATAGCTATCGGGATAGGGAGAGGTCGAAATTAGAAATGTGACATTATTTCTTTCCTAGTACTTATCTCATTTTACTTTCAAATTACTTCCCTGTTTTTTTTCAAATTTTCCTACATACTGCAATGGTGTGAATTCCCTGTATATTGAATTGGATACACAAAAAAATCACGACCACACCCAAAGTGAAGCCGTGATTTTTCTTGTCCCCCTCTCCTCAAGGAGAGGGGTTAGGGGTGAGGTTATTTCTGTTTTTCCACCCACAATCTAGCATTCACAAATGCTTCCATCCAAGGTGTTATTTGGTCTTGCGCTTTGCGGTCGGCTGGGTAATGCGCCCATTGCCAAGGGAATATGGCACGTTCCAAGTGTGGCATCATGGCCAAATGACGACCGTCGGCCGAGCAAATACCGGCCACTCCATAGTCCGAACCGTTCGGGTTGGCTGGATAAGCAGCGTAAGAATATTTTGCAATCACATGATAATCATTTTCTACTTGCGGCAAATAGAATTTTCCTTCGCCGTGCGCTACCCAAACTCCTAACTTGCTGCCACCCAACGAACCAAACATTACCGAATGATTCTCGGGAATGGTTAGGCCCACAAAGGCTGACTCGAATTTATGAGAATCGTTGTGCAACATGCGTGGCTGTACATCGTGTTCTGGGTTCACCAACCCAAGCTCCACCATCAGCTGGCAACCGTTACAAATTCCCAAACTCAAGGTGTCGGTACGTTTGTAGAAATTGTCCAAAGCCAGTTTTGCTTTGGCATTGAACAAGAAACCACCAGCCCAGCCTTTTGCCGAGCCCAATACGTCCGAATTGGAGAATCCACCGCAGAAAACAATCAGATTGACATCTTCCAATGTTTCACGTCCCGATGCCAAGTCGGTCATGTGAACGTCCTTAACGTCAAAGCCTGCAAGATACAATGAATAAGCCATTTCGCGCTCGCCGTTCGTTCCTTTTTCGCGAATTATAGCAGCAGTTATGCCACTTGGCTTGCGGTCTTGCGATAAGTTGAATTGAGAGAATTTACCGCTAAACGTATTGGCAAAATTGAATTCCAACGGTTGATTTTTATAGTTATTGAAACGAGCCGACGCGCAAATTTCACCACTTTGTTTGCGGTCAAGCAAATAAGAAGAGCGGAACCAGACATCACGCAATTCGTTGATAGAGAAAGTGAATGAAGCCGTTTTCTTTTTGATTTCCAAACGTCTTTCGGCAATAGGAGTGGCAATGCGGGCAAATCCTACGCCGTTATTTTCCAAAATTTTCTCCACTGCTCTTTTGTCTTTTACCTGAATTAAAACTCCTGGATTTTCGGCAAAAAGCACATTTACCAATGAAGTTTCGGCAATGTCATCCAATTTTACGCTCAATCCACCCGTTGTATTGGCAAAACACATTTCCAACAGAGCCGTTATCATACCACCCTCCGAAATATCATGTCCAGACAAAATTAACCCTTTGCCCACCATTTCCTGAATACTGTCAAAAGCATCTTTAAAGTATTCAGCATCCTGTACTGTTGGAACTTCTTCGCCCAGTTTATTCATGGTTTGTCCCAATACAGAACCGCCCAACTTGTGTGAGTCGAAAGAAAAATCGATATAATAGATAGCTGATTTTGGGTCATTTATCAAAACCTGACCAACTGTTTTTTGTACTTCCGACACTTCAGCACCTGCCGAAATAATCACAGTTCCAGGCGAAAACACTTTGTCGTCGCCATATTTTTGAGTCATCGAAAGGCTGTCTTTTCCTGTTGGAATATTGATACCCAGCGAGCAAGCAAAATCGCTACATGCTTCTACCGCTTTGTATAAACGAGCATCTTCACCCGGATTTTTGCATGGCCACATCCAGTTGGCGCTTAACGAAACACTAGCCAAACCTTCGGCCAACGGAGCCCAAACGATATTAGTCAATGCTTCGGCAATAGCCAATACCGAGCCAGCTTCCGAATCAACCATGGCTGCCAACGGTGCATGACCGATAGAAGTAGCAATTCCCGTTTTTCCGCGGTAATCCAAGGCTACAACACCCAGGTCGCTCAATGGCAATTGGATTTCTCCCGCACCTTGCTGACGAGCAATTTTACCTGTAATGGAGCGGTCAACTTTATTTGTCAACCAATCTTTACAGGCCACCGATTCCATTTGCAATACGTTTTGAATATATTCCAGCAATTTATCTTCGTTAATTTCTATTGCGGCATATTTTTCTTCAATTGTATTGTCGGTAATCACCGTGCGAGGCGGTTTTCCAATCATATAATTTAATTTCAAGTCGATAGGTTTTTCGCCATCTGCCTGTTCAAAAACGAATTGCATATCCCCTGTCGTTTCGCCCACCACGTACATTGGAGCGCGTTCACGTTCCGCAATTCGGCGCACACTTTCAATATCTTCTTGTTTGATAATCATTCCCATACGTTCCTGACTTTCGTTGCCAATAATTTCTTTGGCACTCAACGTTGGGTCACCCACAGGAAGTTTTGATACATCAATTATTCCGCCCGTACTTTCTACCAATTCCGATAGGCAGTTCAAGTGACCACCAGCACCGTGGTCGTGAATGGAAACGATTGGGTTATTTTCTGATTCTGCCAACGTACGAATTACGTTTGCCACGCGTTTTTGCATTTCTGGATTGGCACGTTGTACGGCATTTAGTTCAATAGCATTGTCGTAAGCACCAGTTTGTACAGACGAAACTGCCGCACCACCCATACCAATACGGTAATTATCACCGCCCATAACCACTACTTTTTCTCCTGGCACGGGTTCAGCTTTCAATGCATCGCGCATGGTGCCAAAACCAACACCACCAGCCATCATAATCACTTTGTCGAATCCGAATTTCTTGCCGTTTTCTTCGTGTTCAAAAGTCAATAATGAGCCACAAATAATCGGTTGACCAAATTTATTTCCAAAATCGGAAGCACCATTCGAAGCTTTGATAAGGATTTGTTCGGGCGTTTGGTACAGCCATTTACGTGGGGTCATTGCTTTTTCCCAAGACCTCTCGCCCAACCCCTCTCCCGAGGAGAGGGGAGTTGGGCGAGGATAGCTGGTCATGTAAACCGCTGTTCCGGCCATGGGTAAGCTAGCTTTTCCACCTGCCAAACGGTCGCGAATTTCACCACCGCTACCAGTAGCTGCACCGTTAAAAGGCTCCACGGTTGTAGGAAAATTATGTGTTTCCGCTTTCAGGGAAATTACCGATTCTATTTCTTTTATCTCAAAAAAGTCTGGTTTATCACCACTTTTTGGTGCAAATTGTTCAATTTTTGGTCCAGCATTAAAAGATACATTATCCTTATATGCAGATACCAAACGATTTGGATTTTCCTCCGATGTTTTACGAATAAGTTTAAAAAGCGTCAGTTCTTTTTCCTCACCATCAATAATGTATTGACCGTTAAAAATTTTGTGGCGGCAATGTTCAGAGTTTACCTGCGAAAATCCAAACACTTCACTATCAGTCAACTGTCGCCCTATTTTTTCTCTAACACCATTCAAGTAATCAATTTCATCATCATTCAAAGCCAAACCTTCTTTTGCATTGTATGCTGCAATATCATCAATAAATAAAATCGGTTCAGGGAGTTTATTTGTTGTAAAAACCTCTTGATTTACACCCGTATAAATCCGTTGCAACATGGGGTCGTACTCCAAACCGCCTTTGGCCGAAGGAGTTTGAGGCATTGCCGTAAATTCTTCGATACGAATAATGCCGCCAATTCCCATGTTTTGGGTAATTTCAACGGCATTCGTACTCCAAGGGGTAATCATTTCGCGGCGTGGACCTACGTAATTTCCATCTACAGTTTGTTGATTGAGCAATACTGCTTCACCAAAAAGCCATTCTAGCTTGTGTACATTATCGGCCGCAATTGGTTGGTTAGATTGCACTGCGTAAAGATGTTGGGCGGGAGTTCGGAAAAATTGAATCATGATGATATGTTGAAGTTATTGAAGATGCAAATTCATGTAACTTATTGAATATATAGCAATTAGCCATAAAAAAGAAACACTTAAAATTTTTGCACAAAGATAGGTATTTTATGTGGGTTCTGAAATAACAGAAATTGTAAATTTTCAGTAGGAATAAAAGAATCCGATTGGCCTGATAAACAATAAAGCCCCTCATAATTAATTATGAGGGGCTTAAAAAACGGCGGCTATCGGATTTTGTCCCGATTCCTCTATTAGGACACTCACTTTGGAGCACCTATCTACCTTAAATAAACAAATAAATAATTACACTTGCGTCAATCCGTCGCCTAGCTGAGAAACAAGCTCCAATTATTTTTTGTTTTTCTCTTTCCCCTCTCATTAAGGAGAGGGGATAGGGATGAGTTTTTTTAGCTCAAAGCCTTCAACAGTGAACTAAGGGACGAACACCACCCTGAATCCAATAGTGTTACTGCCAATGGGTGGGTAGTCGTAATTGCGATAGGATGTCCGGCTATTCTGAGCGCCATCTTCCCAACTGCCACCACGAATCACGCGGTCTCTGCCAGCAACAACGCCTGTAGGATTGGTCTGAGCAGTAGTAGGATAAGTGCCATACCAGTCGGAACACCACTCCCACACATTCCCATGCATATCATAAAGGCCAAAAGCATTGGGTTTATAAGAGCCTACTGGATATATTTTGCCATGAGAAATGGTTACTGTATCAACATCCGCATCAGTATCGGTATCGGTAACGGCATCGGCATCGGTATCAGTATTGGCATTAGCATTGCTATTGGTATTAATCAAATATAAACCTGTATTAAAAGGAGTATTAGTACCAGCTCGGCATGCATATTCCCATTGTGCTTCGGTAGGCAAAGCACCTCCCACGTATTTAGCATATTCGTTTGAACCATACCATGTTACGAAAGTTACTGGAGCATTTTCGTAACCAGCTACTGGTATCCATTTATTGCCGATGTAATGTAAACCCCAGTCATATATACCAGAGCTTGGATAAATCAAAGCCTGCGTTGGATAATCTCCTGCTAGATAAATCCCGTTGCTGCCTATCCTTTTGGCATTAAGGAAAGTTGCATATTGTGCATTGGTTATCTCGTACTTACTCATGCGAAAGGAGCTGAGTTTTACGGCGTATTGGGTTTCGTTGGTACTGCGGTTTACTTCGGTAACTGGGCTGCCCATAATAAACAGACCTCCAGTAACAAGTACAGTTTGGATATTAGTGGCTGGAATAACAATTACTGGTTTATATAAAATAATGCTGTCAACATCGTCTAATTTTATGGATTGCTTATTAATTACCATACCTGCCTTCATCACATACATGGTATCGGTTTGCCCTTGCAGTAGTGCTACACCGAAAAAGAATGTTGCTAGGATTATAAGTATTTTTTTCATTGGAGTTGATCGTATTTTTGGGTTTAAACGTAAAGACGGAGTGCCCCGTCTTTACATATCAGATTGTTATTATTTAAAATTTAGTGATTGATCTAGCTATACCATTGTTTACTCGGTACAGATACATGCCTTGTTTGTATTGTGATACATTTACTTAGTGTGCCTGTGAGTTTGGCTCTTATTGCACAGATACCTTCTATGGAAGCAATTCTAAGTTAGCATATTGATTATCACCTTTCGAGATGTCAATCTTCAGCACATCCACCTTAGGGTTGGGATAAAGATCTAAAGCTCCCTGTGGGATATTCCTGTTTTTAATGCCTGTGTTTATATCACTAAAGTTCATGTAACGTACCGCCTTCAATACATAATTTTCGGTAACGGCTGTGGTTTTTGTAACTGTCATGATACCCGTGCTGGGGAATGTTAACTTGCGAATGGCGCTCAGCGTATAGGGCGTTTGGATCCCTCCAGTAGCCTTCACATTCATGGTGGTTTGACCTTGCAGCGGACTCAAGGCAAGCCCCAAGAACAACACTGCATTCAATTTTAGTCGTTTGCGTTTCATTATTTAATTTGTTTTGTTTAGTAATCTTAGTTATTTATTAATTTATAATGGTGTAATGGTGTAATAGTCGGAGAATAATTCTAATTTTCTAATTATTTAATTCCAAGCGCAAAGATAGATAAAAAAAAATCTAGGAATTGGGATATTTCTTTTTTTTGAAGTGTAATGAGAATGTTTAATACCTTTGTATTCTATGATACAAAGGCGAAACATTTGTCTATCTACAGAGACATTATTTGATACAACATCAGAGACATTATTTGATACAACATCAGAGACATTATTTGATACAACATCTCGGATGTTAATTCCATGCTATATTTTAGCAATAGTTCGTCATAAAAAAGATTTTTTGAACGCTATCCACGATAGCTTCAGGCCTTGGAATGCCGTTAACCCATGTTGCAGCAAACCACACTAATCAGTTAAATCATCATTGCTTTTAGGTCAATTGCTATCATTTTTATACTCTATTTGGAGCTATTTTTAAATTACTCTTGCGTTTCATTTTTGTAAGTTGCAGGAAATCAGAGCTGGTTGCTTTTTCTAAATTGATTTGTAGTGCTCAGGGGGGTATTTTTTGTGTGCCAAAAATACAGTTCCTTTGCAGTCATGTATTTCAGAAGCTCCATACGCAGGAATCCAGAAACGAAAATGCTGTCAGGCTATTACCGTTTATTGGAAAGTTA
>JAIFKQ010000201.1 GCA_020049515.1 Paludibacter sp.
CGAAACGTTTCATTGGTATAATGCGAATATCTTAAACCACCACCATAGGTTAATTTAATAGGCAAATCGGGATAGCTACGTTCAAAACGAAGTTTGTTTTCTGCCTCATCGGATAAATAATCGGACGTTTTAGATTTAGTTTCATCGTTATCTTGGTATTTAAAATTAGCATTTCTAAGCATATTTCGGCTCAAAACCCAAGTGTCAAAATGATTATCGGCAAAATGTTTGTAAACCGTTCCCACAGTATAATTCCATTGTTTGTAAATTGGTAAATATGACAATAAATATTTTTGACTTTCGGTGGCTGGTTTAGCAGGATCTTCATATTTGTTTAACACCAAATCGTCGATAGCGCCAATTCCAATAAAGGATATTTCATTTTTCTTATCTATTTGATATTTATATTTTAGCTGAAAGTCATTATAAGTAGGCAAAAATGGTAAACCAATGGCTTTGAACAAAAACTGTAAATATGACTGACGCGCCGACACAATGAAAGTTGATTTTTTGCCTATAGGTCCGTCGAGGGTAAATGCAGCATCGGAAGCACCAATGGAAATTTTGGAGTGAATACGATCCTTGCTACCGTCTTTTTGGCGAATTTCCATCACGGAGCTAAGTGCATTGACTCTATTGGCAGGGAAAGCACCTGTATAGAAATTTATTTCACGCACAAAATCGGGATTGATAATACCCACCGCACCACCCGATGAACCCTGTGTGGCAAAGTGATTGATGACTGGAATTTCTATTCCATCAAGATAAAAAACATTTTCCGACGGACCACCACCACGCACTATCAAGTCGCTTCTGTTGGGATCTGAAGCACCCACACCTGGCAGTGCTTGAACTACCTTGGAAATATCTCGGTTGGCACCCGCACTTTTCTCAATCTCCTGTACACCAATGGATAATACCGAAATAGGACTCTCAATTCGCTTTACCACCAAATTTTGGCGCACTGTAACCTCCGTAAGGGTTACCGAAATTTCGGACATAGCAATGTCCAAAAAAACCGTTTGGTTACCTTGCACTTGCAATTCGGATGAAACTGTTCTCTCAAAACCAACCGAGCTTACTATCAAGCGCACAAAACCAGGGTCGATTCCTGTGAAAATATAATTTCCATCCAAATCGGTTGTAGAACCAATGTCAGTTCCCTGTATTAAAATGGTGGCAAACTCAAGCGGCTGATTATTCTTTTCGTTAAAAACACGTCCCTTTATAATGCCCTTTTGAGCAAATAGACTTACTGAAAATACTAAAGCCATCAATAGGATACTATACTTTTTCATTCTTTCTTCATTTATTATTATTTACTACCTAACTAAACAATGCGATATACAAAAGGTTTATCTAAGATACTAAATACTTAAATAGATTTTTTCTATATCGAAACAAAATTCTGTTAGCTAATTTTACTTACAGCATCATAGATGGGCACTAAAGTACCATTTTCGAAACGACATAACACACAGATATTACCAATTGGCTTAGCACTTTTCCACTCAAGCTTTAAAACCTCCGTATCGTACATTACGTTGGCTAAAAATGAATGACCTACTTTAAAAAAGGCATCGTAATCCTGAGTTTCAAACCTCAGTTTCATTTTATTAAAATCGACTGCTTCAAATTCACATTGATAAATAGCTTCCTCCACACACTCGGTACGCAGGTACAATGATTGGTTTTCCATAGTTGGTGAAGAACTTTTTTGGGCAAATATATGAGCCTCAGGTATTTTACCTGTAAAAATTAGCTCATCGTCTTGCTTTATTGTTATTTCGGATACATGTTCTATCATCAGCTGCGATTGATGAATCAAATCGTTGTAATGGTAAAAATCTTCCCAGTTTTCAAATATGCGGGTGTCGTTTTGCTTGTAATTTCCTAATGTCAATTCGGCTGCTACACCTTTTAATTGTATTTGTATCATTGATTAAAAAAAAAAGATTTGAAGTCCCGATTGCTTTCGGGATGAAGATTTGAATATTCTGACTGCACCAAAATCAATTTCGTTTAGATATGAATGCACTTTATAAGTAAGCCAGGTGCGTGTGCTAAAAAAAAATCAGCAAATCATTGAAAATAAATTCGTTCCTTATTTTTGCCCGCTATTTCCGCAGAGAGAGGGATTCAGACCAAATTTGCTTTGCCCTAGTTCTCTTTGCTTTTAGCTGTAGGATATACAATGCGTGAATGATATATATTCTTGATTTTTTCTTTAAAAACAGACTTAACCGTTTCTACATCCCTAAAAGTGATGGGCGCTTCTTTGAATTGTCCATCGGCTATCTGACTATTAATCATGCTTTCCACCATTTCGTTAATGCTCTCGTCGGTATATACACCAAGGCTGCGAGAACGCGCCTCCACGGCATCGGCCATCATCAAAATGGCAGTTTCTTTGTTGTTTGGCAGTGGTCCAGGATAGGTAAATGCTTCGTCGTTAGGTGTCCTGTCTGGAAATTCATTGATAAATGAGTTGTAAAAATACTTTGCTTTGCCCAGCCCGTGGTGGGTGCCAATAAAATTGATGATTTGCTCTGGCAAATGACTCTTTTTTGCAATTTCTATGCCATCCGCCACATGACTAATAACCGTTCTTGCGGCCTCTTCATGGTCCATATCTAATAGTGGATTTTTTCCTCCATGTTGATTTTCTGTGTAGTATTCAGGATGTTTCATTTTGCCAATATCATGATATAGAGCACCAGTACGCACTAACAAACTGTTAGCATTTATCTTTTTTGCTGCTTCGGTTGCTAGGTTCGAAACCTGAAGCGTATGCTGAAAAGTACCTGGAGCCGCTTCCGAAAATCGTAACAGCAAATCGCTGTTTATATTCGTCAATTCCAGTAAAGTTACAGAAGACATGAGCCCAAAAATCTTTTCGAAAATGTAAATAAGTAAGTATGCCAACAATACAAATGCACTACTTATGGCAACGTGGATTAAAGGTTGCCAGTGTATGCGCAAAATGTCGCCTTCAGAAATAAACTCTAAAGCCAAAAACATCAATACGTAACTCAAAAAAATATACAACGCCGATTGAGCCAGCTGCGAGCGTTGAGTCATGTCCTTAAGACTCGATACAGCAACCATACCAGAGGTTATTTGCAACAATATAAATTGAAATGAATTATCAACCATAAACGAAATAATGAGCATGGTAATAACATGTGCAAATAGGGCGGTGCGTGGATCAAAGAAAACTCGAATAATAATGGGTAACAATGCAAATGGAACTATGTAGTAACTGCTTGAAGTATAACGTATAGTAAGCGAAGTTAACCCAATAATTAGCACTATAACCAAGGAGATAAAAACTAAATTGCTGAAGTTGTTAAATATGCGGGGCCGAAAAAGGTAAATGTACAAATAGAATAAACTTATCAATCCAAAAATCATTATTATTTCGCCAATTACCACTATCCCAGATTGCTGGATAGATGCTTTTCTTTTTTCAAATTCTATTTTTAGTGAATTAAGTGCCAAGAAACTTACAGGTGTAACTATCTCTCCGCGGTCGATAATTCTTTCGCCTGCCTGCACCATACCCGATGATAATGATAGGTTTTTTAGCAAATCTGATTTTGAAAGTACAGAAGTAGTGCTGTCGTATTTTAAATTTTCTATTAAATAGAGATGAAGATCATAAGACTTGATTTTTTCTGGGGCATTTTTTATGATTGTTTCGTATGCTGTCTTTGGCGTGTAGATGTCTTTTGTTGACAATATCCGTGTTAATCTATTCGGCCAAATGGTAGAAATGTTTTTTTTACCCTCATCTTGCAATTTATTATATTCATCAATGGATATAATTCCTTTTGAATATATAGTCTTGAAAGTTTTTTCAATATAGCTTTTATAACGTATTACATCGACATTCTTCTTTTTTAAATCAGCCTGTAGCTTATTCAATTGTTGAACTTGTATTGTAGTATCAATCTGATAATAAGGAGTATATTCCTTCAGTATTTCTTCCTGTTCTTTCTTTAATTGCTGCTCGCTTTTGTATATCGGAAAATCAAATGATGCTGTAATTAACTCATACGACCACGGTTTCCCAACTTCAAATTGATACTTGAATTTACTTTCGATAGGGAAAAGTTGTACAATTATGGCTATTACACATATAAACAAAGCCGATTTAGCAATGTATTGTAACTGTAGGGGGGTGAAGTTAATTTTCATATTGGTTATGATAGAATTATACCACTAATTTTTATTTGATAAATACCAAAAACGCCTCGTTCAAAATGCATATTTTAAACTATGACTTTAATAACCTAGACGGGCAAAATGATAAAGTGCGGAAAATTACAAAAAAAATCTCTATTACAAGCAAAAACCCTAAACTTTCAGTATTTTTGTCCAATAATAGCTATATACAGCCACTTAATGATTCATTAGGACGCCTGCTGTTGACTAATTTAAAAACGAAAAAAGATGATTGGTAAAATTGTACTTCCCCTAGTTCCATTAAGAAGCACGGATAGTGACCGTAGCGAAATGACCTCACAATTGCTTTTTGGAGAGTGCGTAGAAATACTTGAAACACACCAAAAATGGCTGTTGGTGCGCAATATCGCCGATAATTATGTGGGGTGGGTGGATAGAAAAATGATACAACTAACCTCAGATATGCCTGTTGAAAATAAAGGTTGTGTCTCAGTGCCAATTGTTGCCTGCCAAGCCTGCGATGATACTCAAATACTATTTCTGCCTGGTGGAAGTAAATTGGACAAAACCCATGATAATAAAGTAGTTATAAATAACAAAAGGTTTGCCCTTGACACTAAACAGCTCCTGTTTTCAGAGATTAACTCTGCCCAGAAACTCGTACTATTAGCAATGCAGTATCTTAATGCACCATATCTTTGGGGTGGAAAATCGGTATTTGGAATCGATTGTTCTGGATTTACACAGGTTATTTACGATATGTGCGGAATTCAACTACCCCGTGATGCCTCGTTGCAAGTGGAATGCGGAAGTGTGATTGATTCTATTGAACACGCTGAAGCGGCCGATTTGGCTTTTTTCGAAAATGCAGAAGGGCGCATTGTTCATGTAGGACTAATGATTAATTCTCATCAAATTATACATGCTTCCGGTTGGGTGAAAATTGAAAATATAGATTATAATGGTATTATTTCAGAACAATCCGCCGAATATACACATAAATTATGTGCTATAAAAAGGATTCTTTAATTTGATTGTCTGCTCGCTCAAGTAGAAGGGAATTTTGCCAGAATGTGCGCAATATGTATATTGCATTATTGACTATTGTACCCCTGGCAAAAACTACATAATTATTTATCTATTGTATTTCTTACACAATTGTTTGTCTTTTCTGTTTCGCTCCGCAGATAGCTGTTGGGATGGATTATTCTTTAGTTTGGTTAAGTAGATTTACTTAAACCAAAAAGCATTTTCTTTAATATCCTTTTTTTAAGGGGAGTCTATCTAACATTTTAATTTACACGTAAATTGATGTTCTGAAAACCTAATCTTATATTAAACTTAAGATAAACCCAACTACACCAACTATAATGATTATTAACCCCGATATTTGATTTATAAGTTTCAACTCACGCATATTTAATTTGTTTTTAAAGTGAATTACCAAAAAAGTAACAGTACTCCACCACAAAATTGCTCCGGCCAGTATTGATAATATGCCACATATTGTTATAAAAATTGTAGTTTCGCTGCTAATAAATTCAAAACGCGAAAATAATGCTATTAATACGAACAATACCAGTGGATTAGAGAAAGTGAGCCCAAACGAAGTGGCAAAATCACGAAGCAATGTGTGTTTAAAAGATTCATTCGGCTTGGGTTGATTGGCCGGATGGCTCTTGAAAATATAAAAACCAAAAGCAGCAACAATCACACTTCCAGTCAATTGAATGGCAAAGCGATGCATTTCAATAAAATCAAGTACGAAGCTTAAAAAAAACAAGGTGATTATGGTGTAAACCAAATCCGAAAAAGTTGCCCCTAAACCTGTGGCTATACCATATTTTTGTCCCCTATTAAAAGTTCGTTGAATTACCAACATACCAATTGGACCCAGTGGTACTGAAACACACAAGCCAATTAATATACCTTTAATGATGATTTCTAACATTTGCTACGCTGAATGATGATAACGCAAAGATAGGTTTTTTTATTCAATTAACATGCCAGGAAGATGTTGGCATTGTAGTACATTAAAAATTTTATTGTTTTATTGAGAAATATAATACCATAACTCTTGGCTCAATTTTTTTGTTCGTTTTTTTTTGATTTATTCATTGCCATGATAATGCAAAGAATAGCACCAATAAAAGTGAGTGGAGTAAAGATAGCTTGTTCCAATTTATTTGTCGAAAATAAATTGCCAACTGTGTTTAGTGTGAAAAGTAGAGGCATGAACCAAACTCCATAGTTTGTGAATTTTGGAGATATGTTGAGTTATACTAATTCGCCATTAAGCAAAATAATGAATAAAAACAAAGTATTGATGCCTAGAGATATAGTTTCAAAAATATGCATGTCTGATTAACTGTTTATTCTCCCACTCCATATTATATTGAAATTAATTACATCTGCTAATACCAACAGATGAACTATCAATGAAAATGAAAAAGAGCTAACAGGCTATAATTAGCAATACTAAATACTATAGATTTATTTAATTTTCATATAGTTTTTATGGTTTTAAAATCCAAAATCATCTATTACCTTTTCAAATTTAGTTGCCTCTTCTGGCTTTTTTGCCAATAATTGCGTCCTTGTTCCTTCTACATAAATGGCTTGATAGGGGCGAACCGGACAAATGGATTCGCATCCACCACATCCAATACACAAGTTATCTGTTACTTCGGGAATTGTCAACCCGTTTTTGTATGGAATCATGTGTACCGCTTGTGTAGGACAATGTTCCGAACAAGCACCACAATCGGTTTCGTCAGTTGTTACCACGCACATATCTATTCTTAATTTTGCAATGCCTATTTGCTTTAATTTCTTTTCTTCTATTGGCAGTGGTTTTAACGCACCTGTAGGGCATACCGTAGAGCAGATATTGCAGTCGTAAGTACAGAATACGTGCGTCGAAAACATTAAATGAGGTTGCATGATGCCCGTAATTCCATACTGCAAAGCGGCAGGTTTTAGAACTTCCATCGGACATTTGGTCACACAAAGCTGGCAACCTGTACATTGGCCATTAAAGCGAGTGATGTCGTCCGCGCCAGGAGGCATAATGGGTTTGCGCAAATGAATGGAATCTCTTTTCCCCGCTATCGAGCGCGCATTTAATACCGCCACAGACGTTAGTATTGCGCCCGAAGTAAGCAAAAAAGTACGACGACCATTGTTACTCAATTGTTTAGCTGAGCCCGTCGTTTCCAATGTTTCAGCCTTTTTGGGAAGTGCCTTTTTATACCTAAAATCATATTTTACTCCGCCTGTTTTGCAAGTGCTAATGCAATTAAAACAGCTCACGCAACGCGAATCGTCTATGGACTTCTCTGCGCTGTTAATGCATTGCGACTTACAATGTTTGGCACAAAGTCCGCAGCTGGTACAGGAGGATTCCTCTATTGCTATTTTGAAGAATGAGTAGTTGGATAGAAGCCCCAGAAAAGTGCCTACAGGACAAATTGTATTGCAAAATAAACGCCCCCGAAACCAAGCCATTGCGCCTACCAATAAAAAAAAGAATAGCGAAATGCCAAAAGTCAAAGGCACAAATAACGATTGCCTAACCATATAAAGCGTGTAGTTATCCAAACTACTCAAAAAAGTAGCTAGCCCATTGTTACCCCATATAACTATAGGGCGCAGTATTTGCGAAACAAAACGACCAAAGATGCTGTATGGATCTAGTAGCATAATTAAAAAAGAGCTCCCAAAAACAAATAACAACACCGTTAAGCCCAAGATAGAATACCGAATTAAGTTATGAGGTGCAGCGTATTTGAAGCGATATTTTTTATTTTTTTTGCGAAAAAAACGTGATTTGAATGCCAATATATCTTGCAAAACACCTAATGGACAAATTGTGGAGCAGTAGATACGACCAAAAAGAAGACTGAGAATAATTAATATGGGTATAACAATTATATTCCACGATAACAATGCTGGAATCAATTGTATGCTTAAAAATTGATGTAATTGTAAGGGTAGTTTGCCCGTAAAATCAATAAAAAACAGGAGTATTGGTAGAAAAAAGAAAAGTGCTAGTACAACTCGTATGTGCTTTAGGTGTCTCATTTAGTTTGTTTTGTGATGATTTCTCTTGGCAATTAAATACCCTATTTCCTAAAAAATCAGTTGTAATCAGAGCGCATTACATTTTAATTCTTTTTACATTCAATTTTTCCAAATTTTGAGTTCCCACTTTCAGCTTCTCGGCCAAGGCAATGTACTTAACATCTTTTAGCTCCGTAGGCTCCACTTGCGAAAACAGTTTCATTGCAGCGGTATCTGCTGCCACATAATCTGCCGATACAATAAGCGATTTGAGCATAACCACGTCCGACTCCGATTTACCCTGTGGTCCGTTCGATTTCATTATTCGGTAAGCATCAACTATGTTTAAAGCGGGCTTTTTATGAAATGTTGCTGCATCGGCAATACATTGATGCAAATTGTGGCTATGAAAATATCCCCTTTCCCAAACAATTCCCATTAAGTTTTTCAACGATATGCTGTTTTTTGCACCACCATGGTGTTTTAATATTGGCAGGTTAAACCATACGTCGCAGTCTAATATGGATTTGTGAATCTTCGTTTTCTTTAAATTTACGCCCTGTGGAAGGTTTATTTCGCGATAATAGGACTCGTCGTTGCCTGGTACCATTTTGCCACCAGCTGCAATTACCGCTTTCTCAATACCACTGTTGGTATAGCTTTTTTGCCAGTCGTGGCAGGTATGATCAAACACAATAATTTCTGAAGCACCAGCACTTTTGCATAGTTTTACCAATGCGCCCACCAGCAAAGGATTCGTATTGGCTGCCAGTTCAGGCTTTCTGTCCCAGCCAATATTCGGCTTTATTACTACCTTGTCGCCTTTTGAAACATAGCTGCTAATGCCCCCAAGTTCTTTAAAAGCACGAAGGAGCATTTCCTCCGGCTCGCCACCCATAATAGCTACCATATCGGGCGTGCTGGACACAGACATGGCATTGGAAGTGCCAAATACTTTTGAGCTAAATACAGATGCAACCCCCGCAAAAGCAGCCGATTTGAAAAAATCTCGTCGTTTCATAATAGTTATATCTTTAAATATTAAATTATTGTATGAAAAAACACCTCAGTATGAAAATGATGAAGCACTTATAGCGAAACGGTTCTTTTTCTTAATAATAAAGTTGCTTTTTTTAGCTCTGCGGTTTACTCTATATAGCTTTGAGAACAACCTTATGTATTCCATTGAAAAGTTCTTTTTGATTCAACAACCTTAAACTCAATAAAACTAAAAAACAATGATGCAATTGCGCCAATGTTTTTTTTATGTAGTGTTAACTTGGAGTTTGTGGCTTTGCGCTCCTATAATTATTTTGGAGCCTTAACAACAAAGTAATCAGCTATTTTTTAACCACTAACGCACTAATTTCCCACAGCATATAAATGGGCAAGAAAACAACCATTAATGTAAATGGGTCGCCCGAAGGTGTTATAAATGCTGCAACAATTAGCAAAACAACAACTGCATGCCGTCGAAAATGAATGAAAAAACTCCGCTTTAGAATACCAATTTGTGATAAAAGCCACGAAAGTAGCGGAAGTTCAAAAACTAATCCCATAATAAAACAGAGCATCAAAAAGCTATCCATGTAGGAGTCCAGCGACACACTATTATCTATGTAGGAGCTCAGTTGGTAGCCCGCTAAAAACCTCAACGTGAGTGGAAAAACTATTAAGTAGCCCACTGCCACTCCAATGTAAAAAAGTATATTTCCAAAAAAGAAAGCCCAGCCAGCATTTTTTTGCTCGTTGCTGTATAATGCCGGTTTTACAAAAAGAAAAAGCTGGTAAATTACAAAAGGGAAGCTAAACACCAATGCAAACCAAAATGAGGTGGACATGTGGATGAAAAACTGAGAAGAGAGATTGATGTTGATTATTTTTACCTGAAAATCACCAATGCAAAAATCTGGAAAAAGAAGAGGCAATCTTTTTGCCATTTCATTCATCCATTCATACAAGAAAAAAATATTTCTACTAGGTGCAAGTATCACATAATCAAATAATTCTTTCATGTATGAAAAAAATACAAGTGCTACCACAGTAATAAACGCAGCAATCCGAAACAATACCTTCCGCAAGTCATCAAGATGATCCCAAAAGGTCATTTCGCCTTCTTCAGATTCACTCATATTTATTTTGTAGTATCAGTTTTCTCTCCTTTTTGAATATCTTTATTTATCTCGGTTTCTACGTCAGAAAGACCATCTTTAAAGTTTTTTACTCCTTTGCCAATTCCCTTCATCAGTTCTGGAATCTTTTTTCCTCCAAATAATAACAATACAATCAATGCAATAATAATCACTTCGCCAGTACCCAAACCGCCTAGCAACAACAAATGGTTCATAATAATAAATATTAGCAGTTTTATTTTTATCTCAATAATGATGTAAAATTACAATTTATTTTTTATTACACAATTTATTTTTAGCACCTTTAGTCCAACATAAGTTATCTGCTTAATATTTATGTGTTATTTTATAAAATATACCTGTGTGTCAAATTGCTAGACTTCAACAGCAAGTTGTAAAGATGTCTTCTCTTAAGTTCATTTGTTACTTGCGCTGCTCGCATCACTGCAAGTAGCTCACTTGTGCTTCAGCTAATGATAATACATACTTTTTCTAAGTTAGCAGTGCCAAAAATCAGTCGCTTAAATGTCTTATATACTATCTCCGTTTTTGAGACTTCTCTGAAAAGTATCATTTTAACGCGGAGTTGCATAGTAGCTAAGCAGTAATGATATATTGTAATTAATGTCAATTATTTACGCCCCAATAAAATTCGGGATGTTCTATACCGCTAAGACGGCACCTCCCGCTTCTCGGAATGTCGAAATAATCCATCGGAATACTCTGTTTGCGTTCAAAAATCAAAAAAAAATACAAAAGCAGGCTGATTTTTTAGGGAACAAAAATCAAAATCGGACCTCTTGAAAAGAAGTGGCACAATCTCCGTCATCATTAATCGGTTGTTTGGCAGGATTGTAATTTTACAATCCTGTTTTTAAATGTCCTTTGTCTGGGCTCTCATGATGAATAAAATGGTTGTAATATCCTATCAACAATTTTGCAATTAGATACACAATACCACTAATAAATACCGAAACAAGTACATAGCCAAAAAAAATTAGTGCTTTCATAATAGTAGTTTTTTAAGTTTTTGTTTCACATTTTTCTTTTCAATCTAACATTTCATTCTGTTATCTTGCTGGAGTAAAAATAACCTTGTTTTTATTCTAATTTTATAGCAAACGCACTAAATTTTGGATAGTATAAACTATATTCTAAGCTAGGTAGTAAGCACGATTGTATTCCTTTTTGTACTTATAATAAGATGTGTTATGAATGAGCTCCTTTAACCCAATTCTATTGTAATTGATATTTTGCTGGTTTGCGCGGTTTTTAAGTTGCTGTTAATGTGCTATTTAGTTGCTGCCGTTGACCTGTGCTGTTTGAGTTTAAATCAGAAGAAGTGAATGGATAAGATTTTTCACTCACCGAATAAAATAGGTTTCTTATCCAACAAAATAAGTTATCTTTGCATTTGAAATTTGAAACTGAAAAAATGATGAAATCGTTAATTTTCTCGAACGGAGATAAGATGCCCTTATTGGGTTTGGGTACTTGGTTGTCAAAATCCAACGAGGCATACCAGGCAGTTTTGACAGCAATTAGTTTAGGGTATCGGCACATTGATAGTGCATATATTTACAGAAATGAGAAAGAAATTGGTCGTGCCTTGCAATTTGCATTAAAAGAAGGACTTGTGAGGCGGGAAGATTTATTTATTACCTCTAAGCTTTGGAATAGCGACCATGCACCCGAACGCGTAGAGATAGCAATACAAAAATCATTGACCGATTTGCAGCTAGATTATCTCGATTTGTACCTCATTCATTGGCCAGTAGCATTTAAAACCAATCATGAAATGGCCAATGATGTTTCGGACTTGGTCTCGCTAAATGAAATGCCAATTAGTAATACTTGGCAAGCAATGGAAGAGGTTCGGTCAAAAGGATTGGCGAGGCATATAGGTGTATCTAATTTCAATGTGCCAAAGCTTAAGTCACTGATAGCTAGTTCTGTTTTTAAGCCTGAAGTCAATCAGGTAGAGTTACATCCTTACTTTCAGCAAACAGAGTTAGTCCAGTTTTGTCAAGAAAACGGAATGCTGGTTACAGCCTTTTCACCATTGGGCAGCCGACATTTGATGAATACCGAAGTGGGTATTATTTACCACAAAACAATAGTGGAAATGGCTGAAAATCATAACTGTACTCCATCTCAAGTGCTTTTGTGTTGGGGAATGCAAAGAGGAACAAGTGTTATTCCAAAATCCATTCACCCAGATAGAATTAAAGAGAATTTTGAAGCAATTTATATTTCCTTAAATGACAATGAAATGAAGGAAATAAAAAAATTAGAAAAAAATCTTCGCGTGGCAAAAGGGGCTGCAGCTGTATTTCCCAACGGCAGTTATACCTATCAAAGTATCTGGGACGAATAACTTCTAATTGAATCTTATTAGATATAGCTCTCTGTTTTAAAGTTGTTTAAGCTTCTGAAATAAATGATGTTTTAAGTGTTGATGTTTCATTTTGTACAGAGATATGTGGTTGGAACGTTCACAAAAAAAGATATAAATCTATTAGTAATTTAAAATAAATAAACATGAAAAAAATAATTTCCACTCCCAATGCACCTGCTGCTATTGGGCCTTACAGCCAGGCTGTAGAGATAAATGGCACACTATATATTTCTGGTCAGCTGCCCATAAATCCAGTTTCTGGAAAAATTGAGACTACAGACATTGAAGGACAAACGAAACAGGTATTAGCGAATATTGGAGCTGTCTTGGCTGCGGCTGGATATACGTATTCGGATGTTGTAAAATCGACTGTTTTTATGTCCGATTTGGCCAATTTTGCAGGTATGAATGCCGAGTATTTGAAAGTTTATGAGTCCGAAAGTCCAGCTCGCTCTACTTTTGCCGTAAAAGCTTTACCCTTGGGAGCGTTGGTAGAAATCGAGACGGTTGCCGTAATTTGATTGAGACAAATTCGAGGATTGAAAATTTAAGAACTGAAATTGTAATCCGAGATTTTATGACCCCCATAGCATTCAATAAAGCCTTTGAAATCTGGCTTAATTTCCATAAAAGCTATGGGGGACACAAATATGGTTTGAGCTTAGTTTGTTTTTTAGGATAGGAATTTTGAAATAAGATATTTTTATTTTTCTTTATAAACCACATGCATGAGTGTGGTGCCAACGGCATTCAACGTATTTTTGTCAATATTTGTCATGTCATCATTCACTGTGTGCCAATAATGGGCAAATCCGCTGTTGGAATTGGGGTCAAATTGAATAATGTCGATACTTGGAATGCCCGCTATTTTATTTACATATAAGTGATCATCGGTGATGGTGCCGCCTTTTTGGTCTATAAAATACTGTCCAAATCCAAGGCTTCGAGCTTGTGACCAAACTTTATCCACTATATTTAGCGCATAATACTCGGAAATTTGTTCACGGTAAAATGTAGCCTGCTTGCCGCCAACCATATCCAATAAAATGCCATAATCTGCCCTGTAGCCAGCCACATGTGGATTTCTTGCCCAGTATTGTGTTCCCAAGCACCACGAATCTTCCGTGTTTTCACCTCTAAAGTCTTCTGTTGCACCATAATCTTCTGCATCAAAAAATATTATATCTACGCCAATGTTTGGTTGTTGAATTTGAAATTGTCTAGCTATTTCTAACAAAACACCAACTCCACTTGCGCCATCGTTGGCGCCCATAACTGGTTTTTTTCGATTGGAAGGATTAGGATCATGGTCTGCCCATGGGCGCGTATCCCAATGAGCGAATAGAAGTACCCGCTTTTTGGCCTGAGGGTTAAACGAGCCTATAATATTAACTGCATTTAAACTCGTTCCATCAAAAGCTAATAAAGTGGCCTTTTGCTCAATCACTTCAGCCCCAAAGCGTTTGAGTGTTGCTGCTAGGTAATTGGAACATGCAATGTGCTCCTTTGTATTAGGTACGCGAGGCCCAAAATCAACCTGCTGCTGCACATATTTATAGGCCGAATCTGACGAAAAAGTGGGCACGTTGACTGTTTTCTCTACCGATTGTGCGCTTTTTGTAACCTGATTACAAGCCGCAAATTGAATAACTGTAAGAAGTATAAAAAGTATTTGTCTCATATCATATTTTATAAAGTGCAAAGATAATGATTTTTCAATAAAACTAGATTAGTGCTGTTCGTATTAAATTTTTATCTGATAGGAATACTTAATGAACATCTATTTTGAGTATCTTTGCATTCTGTTTTTAATAAAGTATGGAAAATAAAAGTTGGTATTTAAGAATGCTTACTTGGCGCGAACAAAATATAGCTCAGCGCCAATTCATTTTGATTTTGAGTTTTGTCGTTGGGGTATTAACTGCTATAGCTGCTTTTTTGTTGAAATCCACCATTCATCTCATTCAGCAATTACTTACTGAGGGTTTTAGTCGCTACCAAGTAAATTATTGGTATTTAGTTTTCCCTGCCATAGGTATTTTAATTACCTATTTATTTGTAAGATACGTCGTTAAGGATAATATAAGCCACGGTGTTACACGCATTTTGTATGCCATTTCGCAACGGAAAAGTATTCTTAAACTTCATAACACTTGGACCTCACTTGTGGGAAGTTCAATAACCATTGGTTTTGGTGGTTCGGTAGGAGCGGAAGCACCTATTGTGCTAACGGGCTCTGCTATTGGCTCTAATTTGGGAACTTTCTTCAAAATGGACCAAAAAACGTTGATGCTTTTGGTGGGTTGTGGTGCGGCCGGTGCCATTGGTGGAATTTTTAAAGCGCCCATTGCCGGGCTGGTTTTTACGCTCGAAGTACTTATGCTCGATATGACGCTTACTGCCATTGTGCCGATACTTATTGCCTCGGTAACAGCTACTTCGCTATCGTACTTTTTTTCTGGTAGTGCATTTATGTTTCAGTTTAGCACCTACGAACCTTTCCAAATTGCACGCATTCCATACTTAATATTGCTTGGAATTATTTGTGGACTTGTATCGCTTTATTTTACGCGTGGAATGAATTGGCTGGAAGGAATTTTCCGAAAATTCAAAAAGCCATATCTCAAATTGGTACTTGGCGGCGCCACTTTAAGTTTGCTTATTTTCCTTTTTCCACCACTTTTTGGAGAGGGTTATGATATTATTGAAGCGCTGCTCAATGGACATTCGGCATCGGTGCTCGATCGAAGTTTTTTCTTAAGTTTGGGCAATAGCCCTTGGGTATTAATTATATACCTAGTACTTATTGTTATTTTCAAAATTGTTGCATCGGCTTCTACAACCAGTGCTGGCGGTGTAGGGGGAATTTTTGCACCTTCGTTATTTATTGGCTGCTTAACAGGTTTTGTGGTGGCTCGCATATTCAACCTTTTTGGAATTGCATTACCCGAAGAAAATTTTGCGCTAGCGGGCATGTCGGGTTTGATGTCGGGAGTTATGCATGCGCCGCTTACGGGTATTTTTCTAATTGCCGAACTAACAGGTGGTTACAACCTGTTTATGACGCTTATGATTGTATCTACGGTTTCTTACCTCACCATTATATTGTTCGAACCACACAGTTTGTATGCTATGCGCTTGGCTCAAAAAGGCGAATTGCTTACCCATCACAAAGATAGAGCGGTGTTAACCTTGCTGAAAATGGAAAATGTGATTGAAACTGATTTGAAAATACTAGCTCCCAAAATGACTTTAGGCGAATTAGTTAAAGTAATTTCGCAATCTAAAAGGAATATTTTCCCCGTAGTAAATCCTGTAACACAAGTGCTTATGGGCGTGGTGCTACTCGACGAAGTACGCAATATCATGTTTCGCCCCGATTTGTACGAGCGCTTTACGGTGCAACGATTGATGATTTCGCCACCCGCCACTATCAATGAAAATTTGGCTATGGAAAAAGTAATGGAGATTTTTGAAGATACTGGTGCCTGGAATTTACCCGTGGTAGATGACAAAAAACGCTATGTTGGCTATGTGTCTAAATCAAAGATATTTAACTCGTACCGTCATGTGCTGGTGCATTTTTCGGATGAATAGAACCATTTGCTGTTTTTTTCATTTACTATTTACCATTTAGTGGTAGATTCTGATTATCAATAAAATAAATCAAACCTTTTGAAAAATATATCTTTTTAAACTCATCATCAAGTATGACAAATCAAAAAATTACTTATACCGATGCAATTGCAGAGCTGGAAATTATTTTGGCACAATTGGAACAAAGTTCTGAAGTAAATATGGATTTAATTTCGGAGAAAGTGAAACGGGCAGCATTTCTAATGGATATATGCAAGAAACAATTGCACGAATTGGATGTGGAATTGGAAAAAATGATGTCAGACTTAGATTAGACTAGTCGATTTTCTCATTAGATACCGACATGTGATTTGGCATAATATATTGTATATAAACGATATTGTGTTTTTGTAATAATCGTAAATGATATACCATGTTGTGTTTTTTTATTCCGTTGATAAGGAAAAATATTTTACCAAATTGTCGGTGAATTTGATATTTAGATTTAAAATGGAATGGAGATTGGTCTAATGAATCGCAAATCTCGATGAGATCCAAAACGTTTTTTTGAAATATGCTCGAATGAAAGTGTTATTTTCTTCTAGTTCAACATTCCGTTAAGTATATTATCTAAATCATTTTCTGCTATACTACTATAAAATACCATTCTCGTCGCAGAATTTTCTAACTTTTAGCATTGCTATTTTAGTAAACTCTTCACCAGTCATAAAGCCTTCGGGCGGAAGTCCAGTAACAGGTCGCAACTTAAAAGGGGTTGACTTTTCAACTCTACGCGAGGTATTCACACTTGATTTATCGGTCGTTACGTTATCATTTTGTTTCTCGAGTTCATTCATATTGCTAAGGTGTTTAACTGTATATAATGTTGCTTGTCAATTCAAATATACGAACAACATTTTAGAATAGCTGCAATATTTATTGAATTTTTATTGTATCATAATACCACTCAGCATTCTACCTGATTTTATCCCCAGTCGCCTGGCTGAGAAAAACTTTTCGTGTTCAGTAAAAGTACAAATACCAGCAACTTCAATGTGATTTTCCTGCACACCAATTTCAGTAAGCAAAAGTTGATTGGCTTTCCACAAATCCAGATAAAAAGCATTGTTTCTTTCTGTTACAATTTTCGAAATGTCAAACCCCGCACCTTCAAAATTTTCAATTACTTCTTTTCCAACTTCATATACTTCTACCGAGATAGATGGGCCAATAACCACGCGGATATTTTCGGGCTTAGAGCCGAATTCATCCATTAAAGTCAGTACGGTTTTTTCGGTAATGCGTCCGCAGGTTCCTCGCCAGCCGGCATGAGCAGCCGCTATCACTTTTTGTATAGGGTCGTAAAATAATAATGGTACGCAATCGGCTGTGGTTATTCCAATACAAATATTGGCCTGTTTAGTGACAATGGCATCAACGCCATGTAAATAATCATTTTTCTGGGCAAAGTCAAGTTTCAAAAAGGCTTCGTCAATCTCTCTTATTTCAGTACCATGATTTTGAAATGGAATAATAATTTCGATACAACCATCGCCTAAGTGTTCAACAAGTTTGTTTTTATTTGATGAAAAATGCGTTAAATTATCACCCGAAAACGGACTCATATTGTTGGATGCATAATTGCCCACGCTTACACCACCGTTTCGGGTGCTGCAAAAATGGGCAATATTCTTGTATTTGTCTAGTAATTTGTAAGTTATCACAATGTTTAATTAGGTAAACAATTTCTATCGACTACCAACTACTTACTATCTATAATTCATCCCAGCCAATGCCTTTGTATTTACTCAGGTCATCGTCCTCATCCTCTTCTTCATAATCGTCCTCTTCCTCTTCAATTTCCGCATCGTGATGCGTAATTTCAATTGACCGGCGTGAAATTTCTACCACTTTGTTCGATTCTTTGTTTATCTCTGTCCAAATAAGGTCTTTCAATTCAGTAATTCCTAGTCCGCTCAACGATGAAATAAATACGGTTTGAATGTTATCGGGCAAATCCTTTTTTACTTCAGCCAGTAATTCTTCATCCAGCATGTCACATTTGGTGATAGCCAAAATACGTTGTTTATCAACTAGTTCTGGGTTATATTGTTTCAGCTCATTCAACAAAATATCATATTCTTTTTGAATGTCTTCGGTGTCAACAGGAATCATGAACAACAATATTGAGTTTCGCTCGATGTGTCGCAAAAAACGTAATCCCAATCCTCGTCCTTCTGCAGCACCTTCGATAATACCTGGAATGTCGGCCATTACAAACGACCGATTGTCGCGGTAGGTTACAATTCCCAAATTAGGAACGAGTGTGGTAAAAGGATAATTGGCAATTTCGGGTTTGGCAGCAGATACTACCGACAATAAAGTTGATTTTCCAGCATTCGGAAAACCCACCAGACCTACATCGGCAAGTACTTTAAGTTGCAGAATTACGGTGCGTTCCGTTGATGGTTCTCCTGGTTGTGCAAATCGCGGCGTTTGATTGGTGGAAGTTCGGAAATGCCAGTTGCCCTGTCCACCGCGTCCGCCAGCAAACAAAATCACTTCTTGTCCGTCATCGGTAATATCACAAATATAATCGCCAGTTTCGGCATCGTAAACCACAGTGCCACAGGGTACTTCAATTGTTTTGTCTTCACCTTCTTTACCAAAACTACGGCTCTGGCTTCCGCCACCACCATCACCGGCATTGATATGACGGGCGTATTTTAGGTGAATCAAAGTCCAGTGGTTTTTACTTCCTTTCAGAATGATATGACCTCCCCGACCACCATCGCCACCGTCTGGACCGCCCTTCATGGTCAGTTTATCGCGGTATAAATGCTTTGAGCCTGGACCCCCTTTTCCCGTCTTGCAATATATTTTTACGTAATCTACGAAGTTTGAACTTGACATGATTTGTTGGAATTAATAATTTAATATTCACTTTTAAAGTATTGATATTTATCACTTTTCAAGTGAACTCGCTTAATAATAAATTATTAAATGCACTTAATTAGGAAAATGACAAACACATTCGAGCAATATGCCCGAATATGTTTGATAAAAAGAGTTGTATGTAAACTGATATTACCCTATCAATGAAAGGCTAAATTAGCAGCAAGCGTTAACTTTCTCGTTTAAATTAACTTCGTTTGATTCTATTGAGTCAATTACATCGGTAATTCGTGAGAATATTTCTTCTACTGTTCCCATACCATTAATTGGGGCGTATTTGTTTAGTTTTTTGTAGAAGTCGCTTACAGGTGCTGTTTTGATTTCGTACACTTCCAACCGTTTTTTGATAGTTTCTAGGTTGTCATCACTTCGACCCGAGGTTTCACCTCTTTTGACTAGTCTGCTGATAAGTTCTTCTTTTTCAACAACTAAATCAATTAGAATTGTTGTTTTCTTGCCTAAACTAGTCATTAGTGCCTCCAAAGCTTCTGCTTGCGACAGGGTTCGTGGAAATCCATCTAAAATGATTCCATTGCATGTGGCCGGTTTCTCTACGATTCGCTTCGATAAGATTTTGACAATCATGCTGTCAGGGACGAATTCGCCTTTAGAAATTAGTTTTTCGGCAATAATTCCATTGTCTGTTTTTGCCTCAATTTCATTTCTAAGGATATCACCAGTTGACAAATGTATCAATCTGTATTTCTGTAATAATAAATCACTTTGTGTTCCTTTACCACATCCAGGAGCACCACAGATGATAATGTTTAATTTACTTTTTGCTTTTTCCATTGTTAACTATTGAGAAATTAAAATACTACCTATACATTTTAATTTCAATTATATATTGAATAATAAATTTCAATTTTTTTTTTACTACTGATGTCCGCCTACTCTATTACTGTATAAATATCTTTCAAATTCCGGCCATATCCGTCATAATCCAATCCATATCCCACAATAAAATCGTTAGGTATTTTCATGGCCACATAATCAACGGTAATTTCCCGTTGTAAAGCGTCTGGCTTTTGAAGGAAAGTAGCAACCCTAATGCTATTTGCACCTTTGGCGCGGAGTGATTCTAGGATACGTTCCATGGTTATACCAGTATCTACAATATCTTCAACCACTACCACATTTCTTCCTACTACGCTCTCATTCAGGCCAATAATTTCCTTTACAGTGCCTGAAGTGTACAACCCATCGTATGACGCTAGTTTGATAAACGTAATTTCACATGGAAAATTAATTGTTTTCATCAAATCCCCGGCAAACATAAATGCACCGTTAAGCACGCATATAAATAATGGATTTTTATCTGCAATATCCCTATTTATATCTTCGGCAACACGACGAACGGCAGCTTGAATTTCAGACTCAGGGATAGATAACGCAAATTTTTTATCTTTAATCTCAATGGTGCTCATAATTATTTTTTTGTGCGACAATTAATGTGATTCAGTTTTTTTTTTATTCTTATCTTTAAAAATGCAGTTCCATCATTTTAAAAAGAGTAAGGCAATATCTATAATTTTTTTGCAAAAGTACAAAAAAACATCTGTTTTTGAAACAAAGATAGCCCTTATACCCAAAAATGGCTGTTAATGTTTCTTTTTTGTACTTGGTTTTTTGCATAGCTAATTTTCATTTTTGTATGCTTTCATTCTTCTTTTTTATCAAAGAAAATGTGTTACTTTGCAATTCGGAATTTTTGAACTAATGCGTAATTTAATCTGTTGATGCAGTTTTAGTTGTTGCTAAAACTCTTTCTATCCTTTTGAATTATTATTTGATTAATCTCTTTTTAAAGTTTAGACCATGCCAAAAGCAAAAAAAATAGTTGCATCATCTACTATCGACTTTTATACAATCAATACTAGTTCTGTGTTGCCTTTACCCATGATAGAGGGTGGTATTTCCGCTGGTTTTCCAAGTCCAGCACAGGATTATATTGATCTAAAAATTGATTTAAATAAGGAACTAATTGCCAATCCGGCTAGTACTTTTTATGGCCGCGTAAAAGGTACTTCCATGAAGGATGCAGGCATAGAAGATGGTGATATATTGGTGATTGACAAATCACTCACGCCACAGGATGGCGATACGGCGGTGTGTTTTATTGATGGAGAATTTACGCTCAAATACATTCAAATAGAACCCGATGCGGTCTATTTGGTGCCAGCAAATAGTAAATTTCAACCCATAAAAGTGACAGAAGATAATAATTTTTGTATATGGGGTGTGGTAACTTATTCTATTAAAAATCATAAGGGTAGGAAAACGAAAACGAATAAGAAAACGAACCCCTAGCCCCTAAAGGGGAACTATGCAAGTGTCGTTAAACATAAACTTTAACACAATCAATCAAATAGAAAAAATAGATGATGGATATGGAAACCAATACTAACTTCGATTCCCCTTTAGGGGCTAGGGGTTCTAGGGGTTCATTAATTTACGGTCTTCTCGATTGCAATAATTTCTACGCCTCTTGCGAACGGGTTTTTAATCCTGCCCTCAATGGCGTGCCCGTGGTGGTACTTTCCAACAATGATGGATGCGTTATTGCTCGTTCGGCCGAAGCAAAAGCGTTAGGAATTCCAATGGGCGAGCCAGCTTTTAGGCTCAAGGATTTGATTGAATCCAATCAAGTAACCGTTTTTTCGTCTAATTATACTTTGTACGGCGATATGTCGCATCGGGTGATGACTACAATAGCCGAGTTTGTTTCCGATATGGAGGTTTATTCCATTGATGAGGCTTTTTTGTTACTCGATGGATATGAAAATATTGATTTGAAAGTGTTTGGCGAAAAAATGGTAGGAACCGTACACCGCAATACTGGAATTCCTGTCAGTTTAGGAATTGCACCTACCAAAACATTGGCAAAAGTGGCTAATAAGTTTGCAAAGAAATACAAAGATTATAAGGGTGTTTGCATTATTGATACCGATGAAAAGCGCGAAAAAGCATTGAAATTGACTGAGATAGGTGATGTGTGGGGCATTGGGCGGCGGTATGCTAAAACTTTACATTACCACAGCGTCAATACTGCTTGGGATTTTACGCAACGAACAAAAGGCTGGGTACGCCAAACCATGGGCGTAGTTGGCGAACGTACTTGGCTGGAACTGAGAGGCACTGCTTGTTTGGAAATGGAAACCCCAAAAAGCAAAAAGTCTATTTGCACTTCTCGAAGTTTTGGTGAAAAACTGACCGAGCTGTCGCAAATTTCGGAAGCGGTGGCCAATTTTGCAGCTGGATGTGCCGAAAAACTCCGCACTCAGAATTCATACGGTTGTGTGCTTACCGTGTTTATTCACACCAATCCTTTTGCCACCAATCAGCCGCAATACTACAACCAAACTACCATGCAATTGTCCGTTCCAACCAACGATACTACCGAGCTGATTAGCTATGCATTGCGTGGTTTGACTGCCATTTTTGCCACCGGATACAAGTACAAAAAAGCGGGTGTCATTGTCAGCGAAATTGTTCCTGCGCGACCGTTGCAAGGTGATTTGTTCGACACCCGAAATCGTGAAAAATTCAACAAGCTAATGTGTGTCATGGATAGTATGAATGCCTCGTACGGAAAGCAAAAAGTGAAAGTGGCATCACAGGGTTTCGACCGAAAATGGAAACTCAAAAACGAAAAGCTGTCACCCTGTTACAGTACAAAACTCAAAGATGCGTTGGAAGTGGGAGCAAAGGATTAGAGGCTTTTTGTGGTGGTATTTGTAAGTAAGAAAGCGCGGCGCCATCTCTTAAACGATTTTCTGCAGGTTTTATTACCATTCCCTTTTTGGCGGATTATTCTATGGCATCTTTCATTTTGATAAAGGCTTTTTCTAATTTCAACATTTCGCCCGACATAAATTCATAACATTCCATCCACTGAATACGGCGATGAAAGTCGAGACCAAGTTTTTGCGTGTAAATACGCGAAACCTCTGTGCCACATTCTCTTATAAAAGCAAAATCCCAAATTAAACCTCCTGGAAATTGCTTTTCCAATACCGATTTATATTGCTCAAACAGTTCGTATTTTTCAAATCGCAATGTCGGATTGGATAAGTTAATTTCCAAAATCACATAAACCCCAGTTCGTAAAGCATCAAATTTCATTTCTACGCCTTTCATTTTGGTGTTGTAAAGCATAAATTTGCTTTTACGACGCTTCAATGCTGGAATCTGGCTACAATACGTTCCAAATCCTTCCCAAAATTCTGTTTTTAGTTGTTTTAATTCTTCTTTCGAATACATTTTTTTTCTGTCTAAAGTCAAAGGTCTAAAGTCAAAGGTCTGATGTCAAAGGTCTGATGTCAAAGGTCTAAAGCCAAAGTTCAAAAGCCAAAGTTCAAAAGACTACAGTCTGAAATAACATTCAATAACGCGCAGCAAATAACAATTAATAACGCCGAAGGCAAATAATGCGGAGTAAATAACCCTTATTTCACTATTTTATAAACACTTCCGGGTAAGCAGCGCACCACGCCTTTAAATTCCATTTCTAGCAACATGGAAGAAATTTTGCTCGATGGTTTTGCCAACATTGCTGCCAATTCGTTCATCTGTATTCCATCGGAATGTTGTCGCAATGTAGATACAATTTCTTGTTCTTCGTCCGTCAAATCCAGAAACATGCTTGTTTGGATGATTTGATTTCCTACTGCATTTTGTTTTTCCCAGTTCATAAATTTACACAAATCTTCGGCCGATTCTATTAGCGAAGCTTTGTTGTTTTTAATCAATGCATTGCATCCAGCCGACCATTCATCGTTAACGCGTCCAGGAAATGCAAATACATCACGGTTGTAATCATTCGCTATTTCTGCCGTGATAAGCGAGCCTCCCCTTGCTGCCGATTCTATTACAATGAGTGCATCGCTCATGCCCGCAATAATACGGTTTCGTTGCACAAAATTAGGTTTGTCGGGATTGGTTTGGCTCAAATACTCTGTTATTAATGCACCGTTTGGCATCATTTTTACGGCTGTAGGTCTATGTGCTGCGGGATATAATCGGTCTAGTCCATGTCCTATAATCCCAATAGTAGGCAATCCATAATCGAGTGCGGCTTTGTGTGCGCAAATATCCACTCCGTAAGCCAATCCGCTCACAATGATTGTGTTGGGTTGCATGGTAGCCAGGTCACAAATCAGTTTTCTGCAATTTTCTTTTCCTTCCTCCGTGGCATTACGCGTGCCTACAATACCTACAAATTTTCCATTGTTGAAATCACAATTCCCTTTGCTGAAAATTAAAAGTGGAGAATCGGCACACTCTTTTAGTCGAAATGGATAGTCGCGATCCGTGTAATAATAGGTTTGAATTTTGTTTTTCTCAATAAATTCAATTTCCTCCTCGGCGCGGCTCAGCACGTTTTGAGCCACTATTTCGGCCGAAAGCATTTCCCCAATGCCCGGAATTTTAGCCAATGCGGCTTGCTTTTCCTTAAATACACCTTCCACGCTGCCCACATAAGCAATCAGGTTTTTGGCTAGGTTATTGCCAATACCTTTTATGAGGGTTATTCCAATTTTGTATTTCAGATTTATATCGTTCATCGATTTAGGGTTAAATTATAGTAAGCTGTTGGGATTGTACGGTTTTAGTCTTAATTAAATGCTTTTTTAAGTTTTATTTGTCACCTTACTCCAAATAAACATGAAAAGCCAACCACTAATTACACCTAGTGTGTCAGTGTAAAAATCATTTATACTTCCTGATCGAGGGGCAAAAAGTGTGGGTTGTAATATTTCAATTAAACCGCCAAAGATAATTGGAAAAAATAAGCATGCTATAAAAAACAACAATTTGTTGGTGTTGTTTTTTAAGTGATTTCTGAAATCATAAATCAGCACCGAAGTAAGTCCGGCATACATCAAAAAGTGAATAATTTTGTCTTCGTTATCAAAAGTGGGTATCTTTTTAAAGGTGGAAGGTGGAGCAAACGACAAGTAAAGTATGCAAAGCACTACGGTGATAGATTTCCAATATAAACGGATTATGTTTCTAAGCATGTTGATATATTTGATAATATTCAGATTTTCAATTTGTTATAAAAAATATTTTCAATATTGGCAAAGTATTTTATATTATTTCCGAAATAATTCAAATGAATAATTACCTTTGCAAAGATAATTTTTTAAGTTTGTAATTTAGGGTTTTACTAAATAATTTTTATATTTATGAAAAAAATAATTTCGTTGGTCTTATTGACCTGTGTCTTAGCCGCTTGTTCCAGCGTTTTGTTAACAGGGCGCAAGCAGCTCCTGTTGGTGCCAGACTCCGAAGTGTTGGCAATGAGTTTACAAAGTTACAAACAATTTATCGATTCTGTTCCGCTTTCTACCAATAAGACCAATACGGCCTTAGTGAAAAAAGTAGGCAAAAACATTTCTACAGTAGTTGAAAAATATCTAAAAGCCAATGGATTGGAAGCCGAAATTGCCAATTATGCTTGGGAGTTCAACTTGGTAAAAGATCCCTCTGTAAACGCATTTTGTATGCCTGGTGGAAAAATAGTAGTTTTTGAGGGGATATTACCGGTAACCCAAAATGAGTTTGGATTGGCTGTGGTTATTGGGCACGAAGTGGCACATGCCGTAGCCAAACACAGCAGCGAACGCTTAAGTCAGCAAATGTTGCTGCAATATGGATCTACCATAACGGAAGTATTGGTGTCTAATAAATCCGACATAACCCGAACGGGTGTGAATGCACTTTACGGGCTTGGCGCACAATATGGTATAATGCTACCTTATTCACGCAAACATGAATACGAAGCTGACCAAATGGGTTTGATTTTTCTGGCCATGGCAGGTTATAATCCCACCGAAGCAGTATCTTTTTGGGAACGCATGGCTGCCAATAGTGCCAATAAACCGATGGAATTTATGAGCACGCACCCTTCCGACGCCAATCGTATTGCTAAATTGAAAGCTCTGTTGCCAGAAGCAATGAAGTATTATAAGAAATAAGCTGTATTATATTAAAAATCTAGCTGCTTATTAGTTTCTAATCTAATTTTTAACCACATCGGCAGTTATTTTTGCTCCATATTTTAAAATATGGACTAAGAAAAATTACAAAACCATCCCGATAACTTGTCGGGATGGTTTGTTTTTTTTTCTCGAGCGAAACGGATAATCATTGTTATTTGCATTGTTTGACCTATAATATGAAATTCATTCTCAAATGCCTTCTTTTATTTCTTTTTCTCTTTATTGCAATTTTCTCTTTCTAGCAAAACACCAACACCGCAATTCACATCCAAGTTGTTGCCAAGCGGTTTGCCTTGCAATCGGCATTTTCTGTGCAAGAAAAGGCTTACTTCCATACTTGAGAAGAGAATGGTATTGTTCACAATAATTTTTTCCGAAATAATTTAGATACACCAGAAGTTATATAACTAGTGCTATCTTTGCAAAATTATTGTGTTATTTAAGGCTAGACTATTATTATGAAACGAATTGGTGAAAGAATAAATACAAAAAGAAAACAAATGAACCTTCAGCTAAATGATTTGGCTAAAAAGGTAGGCATAAGTCCCAGCGCACTTTCACAAATTGAGAAGGCCAAGGCATTTCCATCCATTATTACGCTAAAATCTATAGCCGAACATTTACACACAACAGTGGGTGAGTTGATTGGCGAAAATGAAACCCTTAGCGAAAACCCTGTGGTGCAAAAGAGTGAAATGAAATTTGTAGAAAGAAACGAATCTGGTACTGAAATATATTTGCTTGCACACCACGACATTAACAAGCAAATGGACACCTATTTTGTGCGATTTATCAAAGGATCTGATGTGGTTAATTTGTTTACGCCTAATTCTGGTCAGATTTTTTGTTACGTTATAAGCGGTGAAATATCTTTTTGTCTTGAAACAAAAGAGTATTTGCTTGCCGAGGGCGACAGTATTTATTTTAATTCCAAAGCAGCTTATACTGCCATTAATAATTCTGACACTATTTGTGAATTGGTTTGGATAATATCTGTTTAAGATTTCTTTAAGCAAGAATGATGACTGAATTTGCAAAGTCTCTCTAATTTTTACTCCACTAGATTTCTCTCTAATTTTCTTGAATAATACCCACATAATCAAGTATTTCCACACAGAATATTTGGTTAATTACAAATAGTCCTCCCAAAAACATGCTTAATTAATGAAGTATTGCTTCATTAATTAAGAACAAATTCACTACCTTTGTTGTTCTAATATAAAATTAAACGACATATTTTGAAACCAGCAATTTTTTTAGATAGAGATGGTACGTTGATATTTGACGTTGGTTATCTCCCAGATCCACAAGATGTGAAATTCTTTCCCGAGACTTTTACAACTCTTCTCAGCTTGCAAAAAAAGTTTCTGCTCTTCATTATTACCAATCAATCTGGAATATCAAAAGGCATTACTACTGAATCGGAAGTGAAGTTAGTAAATGACTATGTTGTTGATATGCTAAAATCGAAGGGAGTTTTAATTTCACAGGTTTTTTGTTGTCCACATGCAGCCGAGGATAAATGCAATTGCAAGAAGCCAAATCCTTATTTTATAAATCAAGCCGCAGAGTTATATGATTTAAATCTTAATGACTCTTTCATAATTGGTGATCACCCATCAGATGTGGAATGTGGCTTAAATGCAATTATTACACCTATTTACGTGCTGACTGGTCATGGCGAAAAACACAAAAATGAATTAAAAACAGACTGTGTAATTTCCAAAGACATTGCCGAGGCATCAAAGTACATCTTGATGCATAGCAATAATGATAACTTTTAATAGCGATTTGCACTGTGATACGAATATTATCAATTTGCAAATCAGTTGAATAACTAATAAATTATGTATATTAAATAACAAGCAAGATGAAAGATTTTTTTAAGGTACTGGAAAAGAATAAAGTTACTTTGCCAGATGATGTGTATGTTTTGTTAAGCAGCTGCAAAAAATTCACTGTTTACAATTTGGTTGAAGAGTTGGCAGCAGCGGCAGTAGGCGGTGCTAACGAAACAAGTTATGAAGTGAAATATGATATTCCCGGAAAAGGGGAATATGTGGAGGCAATAATTCACAAAGTATCCAACGGAATATCCGCAAATTACACAGATGCCTATATGCGCCGTCGTGACCCAGATACTATGGCAATTGCCGATAATTTGCCAAGTGACAAAACACGTTTCAAAGATAAATTTGGTTATGAATTTGATAATCTGAAAGTTGAAACTTTTAATTGGTTGAAGAGTCAAGAATTGGCCGTGTTTTTCTACTTTGCTGGCAACAAGGATATTGGTGTTGGTGGAATTGCCATTGCACCAGCCAACGCAGGTTTTTTTGCAATGGGTTTGGCCATGTTGCAGCGAATTATTCCTGTGACTGAATTGACGGAGGATTTTAATATTGATTCTGTTATTTATGTTGCTCCTACTTTTCGCCACACCCATTTTGATGGCAAGCAAGTGGTGGTTCATAACCGTACCGAAAATCGTCACGAAATATACTCTTACAACCTTTATCCGGGGCCGAGTGCCAAGAAGGGATTGTATGGCGCATTGTTGACAAAAGGAGAAAAAGAAGGCTGGATAACCGCTCATTGCTCTACTGTGCAGGTGGTTAGCCCGTACGATAATCTGACTACTTTTATGCACGAAGGGGCAAGTGGTGGCGGTAAAAGTGAAATGTTGCAACACATAATTCGCGAGCCAAATGGCCAGGTTATGATTGGCGAAAATATTCTTTCAGGCGAAAAACGGTTGATTAATTTATCCTTATTTTGCTCGTTTAATCCTGTAACTGATGATATGGCATTGTGTGCAAAGTCAATTCAAAAAGACAATGGTAAAATTACGGTTTTGGATGCAGAAAATGCTTGGTTTATACGCGTGGATAGTGTTAATGAATATGGTGACGATCCAGCACTTGAGAAATTGACTATCATGCCCAAAACACCTTTGCTATTTTTAAATATCAAAACAAACCCAAATTGTACTGCATTAATATGGAATCACACTGAAGATGCACCCGGAAAAAAATGTCCAAATCCAAGGGTTATTGTTCCCAGAAATATTGTGCCATCGGTCATTAATAAGCCAGTAACAGTAGATGTAAGGAGTTTTGGAGTGCGCACTCCTCCTTCGTCATTGGAACATCCAAACTACGGTATCTTTGG
>JAIFKQ010000104.1 GCA_020049515.1 Paludibacter sp.
TTATTGTTAAAGAAATTCCTTATCAAGTAAATAAAGTTGAGTTGATTAAAGCAGTTGTTGCTTTGGTTGTTGATAAAAAAGTGGAAGGAATAGCACACATTAACGATGAATCCGATCGTGAAGGTATGCGTATAGTTGTTGATATTAAACGCGATGCAAATTCGAGTGTTGTTTTGAATAAGTTATTCAAATACACAGCTTTACAAACTTCTTTTAGTGTAAATAATATTGCTTTGGTTCATGGTCGTCCTCGCATGTTGAATGTGAAAGACATGATTCATTATTTTGTAGAACACCGTCACGAAGTTGTTATTCGTCGTACCCGTTTCGAATTGGGAGAAGCCGAAAAACGTGCGCATTTGTTGGAAGGTTTTATGATTATTCTGGATAATCTTGACGAAGCCATCAAAATTATTCGTAACTCAAAAACTCCTGAAGAAGCCCGTAATGGCTTGATGGAACGTTTTGGTTTGTCGGATATTCAATCTCGTGCGGTAGTTGAAATGCGTTTGCGTCAACTTACTGGTATGGAGCAAGATAAACTTCGTGCTGAATATGAAGATGTAATGAACTTAATTGCTAAATTGAAAGAAATTCTCGAAAATATTGAATTGCGTATGCAAATCATTAAAGATGAATTACTTGAAATAAAAGCAAAATATGGCGATGCCCGTCGTACGCAAATCGTTTATTCTTCCGAAGAATTTAACCCAGAAGATTTCTATGCCGATGATGAAATGATTATTACCATTTCACATTTGGGATATATTAAACGAACAGCACTTACCGAGTTTAGATCTCAAAACCGTGGTGGTGTAGGTTCAAAAGGTAGCGATTCTCGCGACGAAGATTTTATCGAATATATCTATCCTGCTTCCATGCACAATACCATGTTGTTCTTTACTTCAAAAGGAAAGTGCTATTGGTTAAAGGTTTATGATATTCCTGAAGGCAGCAAAAACTCAAAAGGACGTGCTATTCAGAATATGTTGAATATTGATGGTGACGATAAAGTAAATGCATTTATCCGTGTGAAAGGACTTACCGATGCCAAATATATTAATTCTCATTATTTGATTTTCTGTACCAAAAACGGAGTTATCAAGAAAACTTCTTTGGAAGCATATTCTCGTCCACGTCAAAATGGTGTGAATGCAATTACCATTCGTGAGGATGATCAAGTGATACAAGTTCGATTAACAGATGGAACTGAGGAAGTTCTAATGGCCAACCGTAATGGTCGTGCTATCCGTTTCAACGAATCAAAAGTTCGTCAAATGGGTCGTACTGCAACAGGTGTTCGTGGTATGACACTGGACGATGATGGTCAGGATGAAGTGATTGGCATGATTTGTGTAAACAAGGCCAATAATGAGAACATCATGGTGGTTTCGCAACAAGGCTACGGTAAACGGACATTGCTGGACGAAAAACTGGAACTAGACGAAAACGGAGATTTACCAGTTGACGAAGAGGGAAATCCTATTATTCCTGAAGCAGTTTACCGTGTTACAAATCGTGGTGGAAAAGGTGTTAAAACCATGAATATCACCGAGAAAACAGGTAAATTGGTTTCTATCAAAAACGTTACAGATGATAACGATTTGATGATTATCAATAAATCTGGTATCACCATTCGTTTGAAAGTTGCAGACTTTAGGGTTATGGGACGTGCAACGCAAGGTGTTCGATTGATAAATTTGGAAAAACGCAACGATGAAATTGCTTCAGTTTGTAAAGTATTATCAGAAGTAGTTTTAGACGAAATTCTAGAAGGTTCAATAGAAGGAAATCTTGAAGAAATTCTTGAAGGAACACATGCTTTAACTCATGTTGATACTACGAATGAAAACAAGTTAACAGAAGAGGAAGACGAAACAGAAGAATTGGAACTAGAAGAGGAAGATGATGACTCAGAAAGTGAAGAGACAGAAGACGAAGATTCTGAAGAAATTATAAAATAAATAAATGGAGCAAACTGATAATTTTCTATCAGTTTGCTCAACTTAATAACTAACAATAAAAATTCTCTTTATGAAAAAACTTATTTTATCCTTATTTTTGGTGATAAGCTTTACATTTTCTTTTGCTCAAAAGGCCAATGTTTCTAAGGCAAAGAATAAAGCTTTAATGGAAAGTCCAGATTTTATGGGTGCCCGTGAAGCTATTAAATTGGCTTTAGAAGACTCAACAACAAAAAATGATGCCAATACATTTTATGTTGCAGGTTTAATTGGTTACAAGGAAAATGAAGCAATGTATCAAAAAGCATTATTGAATATGCCGTTTGATGCAGATGTAAAAGGTCAAGCTATTTTAGAATCATACGCATACTTCAAAGATGCTAATAAACTTGATCTATTGCCAGATGCCAATGGAAAAGTGAAGCCAAAATTTACAAAAGACATCAAAACAAAATTGAAAGATTATTACAGTGTACAGCAAAATCTGATTTCTTATGGTGCTTATCTTTTTGAAAAGAAAGACTACGAAAAGGCAATTGAAGCCTTTGAGGTATTTTTGGAAATTCCAAAATTACCAATAATGAACAACGAAATTCCAACCAATGATTCCACGTATAATATGATAAAATATTATACTGCCATAGCTGCTACAAATGCAAAAAAACATGATAAGGCAATTGGTTTATACGTAGATTTGAAAGATGATAAATATGAAACAATGGCTGTTTATCAATTGCTATATGAAGAGTATGTAACTGAAAAAGACACCGTTAATTATGTGAAAACGTTGAAAGAAGGATTTGAAAAATTTCCGTCCGAGCCCTGGTTCTTACAGAATTTGATTAATTATTTTATTTACTCAGCTAAAAGCGCAGAAGCTTTAGTTTATTTAAATACAGCTATCGAACGTGAACCAACTATGGCTCAGTATCGCTATGTAAAGGGTAACTTAGATGAATCTTTAGGTAACTTAAATGATGCGCGTGTTTCATTCGATAAAGCCATAGAGCTTGAACCTACCATGGCAGATAGCTACGCAGGCATTGGACGCTTGTATTATAATAAAGCGGTAAAAATGGTTGATGATGCCAATAATATCAAAGATGTTAAGCTATATAATGCTGAATTAAAGAAAGCAGAAAGTGTTTTTAAAGAATCAGTTCCCTTCTTCAAAAAAGCAGCTGAAATAAAACCAACTGAAATAGAATACAAAAAAACGCTTAAAACTTTGTACTATAGATTGAAAATGGATACCGATTTTGAGGCCATTAGTAAAGAAATAGACGCTATGTAGATTTTATTAAATCATAATTTAAAGAAGCCATTCAAGATACTGAATGGCTTTTTTAGTGCGTTTTTTTTGTTGTTTATTCTTCATTCCTTAAAATGATTTCTATTCTTTGCATTCAAAATACCCAATCAAAAACAGACGATAGCTTAATTAAATTTACATAAACAATTTGATTTAATTAAAAACGCATATGGCTTATGGAAGCTATAATTTATTCGTTTTGTTATGTAAATCTCTCTAAGTACAATATGTTTTCTTGCTTACATGCTCACCAAATAGGGAATTTTAAAAACCATCCAAATTCATTTTAAAAAAGCTAATCTTCCCCACGCATCCATAAAATAGAAATAAGTATATTTTATGTCGAGTCAAACTCTTTGGGAGTTAAATTCAATTGTCAATCGACTTCTGCCAGGTTTATAGATTATAAATTTACAATTAAAATATAAGCTGAATTTCTGTTCTGTAAAATACTCAAATCTGTTCTGTAAAAAACTCAAATCTGATTTTAAAAAAACAAATCCAGCTATTTCAAATTATTGCGCTATTTTATAGATGCTTGATAAAATTACAGCATTTCTTTCCGTTATAATCCAATATATTATACAATAGGGTTGGGTTTTCTGGTGTATTGTATTCTCAATGACCAATAGCTGACTTAAATCATTGTTTAATAATCACTTAAGTCCAATTTATAGGTTGGTATTTAATTTACTTTTAGATTTTCAAATACCTTCTGCTATTCCGTTCAAAAATATTCAAGAAATAGACTTAAAATAATAAGCATTCTCAATTTTTTTCAAATTCTGACATTAATAAGATTACACATTCCATTAGTACAAATGTATATAATCACAATTCACAGAATCTACAGATTACATTTGTAACAAAATGCACAATTCACAAATATACATCTCACAATTCACATAAATAAAAGTTAAATAATTCACATTAATACTGAGCCACAATCACATTAAATTCACAATAATACACGGCTTCACAAAAACACATTCTAGGATGCCAACTGCATTAAATTAAACACTTATTCTTTATAAATCACTCTAAACTAGTTATTTACAAGTAATATATATAAATATACTTTAATATGTGGTTCACTTCTGTGATATAATGATATTAATAGTATATATATATATGATATTTTTTATCTAAATCAATGATATTCAATGTATATAAGTGATATTATCTGTATATCTAGTTTAATGAATCTATTTACGAACAATATCATTCAATACCATTATAATAAATAGTTTATGCTGTAATTTTTAATTTTACCCCTTAATTCGTGTATTTACAAATGTATATTCACGGATGTAAGCAATTCACGAATATATCTTATTTGCAAATGTAAACTATTTCACATATCTTTGTGCCAGATATACAATTCTATATTTCACAAAAATACCGTGTGTTATGGACATAAAAGAGAAAATTGAAAAGATAATGGAGAAAGAGCAAATGAACTCTGCTCAATTTGCAGCTGCTATAGGCATACAGGGTTCTACTCTCTCCCATATTTTAAATGGACGGAATAACCCAAGCTTGGATGTGCTCACCAAAATTCTAAAATACTTCCAAACTATTAGCTCAGATTGGCTTCTAATGGACTTGGGGTCGATGTATCGCACAGAAAAGCAATCTCAGGTGCCCACTTTGTTCGACAATATTGACGAAACTACCTCTAAAACAAGTAGTTTAGACCAGAAATATGCCCAAAAAATCAATACACATTCTACTACCATTCAGCAAAATAATGTGTCCTCATCTGAAAAACCAATTCAAGTCATCCCCGATTCACTTCAAGATTATAAATCTGTTATAGAAATACCATCAAAATCGGTTCGTAAAATTATTGTATATTATACCGACAATACTTTTCAAGAATTTGAAACAAAATAAGAAATATGAAGAATTACGAATAAATAATTAAGTATTTTTCGTTTTAAAAAATAGACAGGATTATCAAAAATAATTATTCAGTTTCAACGTTTGTTTTTATTAAATATCTTAGCATCTATTTCAATTATGTTGTGATTTTTATAACTTGTATTTTCGAGATAATTGTGTATTTTTGTGCTCGATATTTATCCTTTTTATTATCAATATCAGTTTAATTATCTAATTGATATACAAAATAATATATTCAATGAAGAAATTCATGCTTGATTTAATTATCAAGGAAAATGTACAATTGAGCAATCAATATGCATTATTAATTCTCACTTCTTCGGATAAACTTCCCGAAATGCTTCCAGGTCAATTTGCCGAAGTGAGAGTTGATGGTAGTTCTGAAGTCTTTTTGCGCCGTGCAATCTCTATTAATTATGTAGATTATTCCAAAAATGAGCTGTGGCTCTTGATTCAAGTCGTTGGTGAAGGTACTAAGCGCCTTGCAGCCCTTAAATCAGCTGAATCGGTCAATTTACTACTACCATTAGGAAACTCTTTTAGTATCCCTTCAAATAAGGATTCAAAAGTGTTATTAATTGGCGGTGGTGTTGGTGTAGCACCATTACTATTTTTGGGCGATTTTCTGAAGTCTAAAGGAATTGAAGTGAACTTTCTATTGGGAGCTCGCTCAAAAGCCGACTTATTGCAGATGAGTGAATTTGAACGCTTTGGAACAGTTTACACAACTACTGAAGATGGTTCGCATGGTGAAAAAGGGTATGTTACCCAACATTCGCTTCTTCGGGAGTCAAAATTCGATCATATTTATACCTGTGGACCTACTCCTATGATGAAGGCTGTGGCTGCTTATGCTCATAAAACAAACACCAATTGCGAGGTGTCTTTAGAGAACACAATGGCATGTGGATTTGGAGTTTGTTTGTGTTGCGTAACCGATACCGTGGATGGACATTTATGCGTATGTACTGAAGGACCTGTTTTTAATATTACAAAGTTGAAATGGCAAATCTAAAGATAAAAGTTGGCACTTTACAATTGAAAAATCCCGTGATGACCGCATCAGGGACATTTGGTTATGGAACAGAGTATTCGGACTTCATGGATATATCGCGAATTGGCGGTATAGTTGTAAAGGGAACTACTCTTCGCGACCGTCAAGGAAACCAGTACCCACGTATGGCAGAGACTCCTTCTGGCATGTTAAACGCTGTGGGACTGCAAAATAAGGGTATGGAGTACTTCATTAATCACATTTATCCAACTGTAAAGAACATCGATACAAATATACTTGTGAATTTGTCGGGTTCTACCATTGAAGACTATATTGAAGGGGCAGAAAGGTTAAATGAGTTGGAAAAGATTCCAGGAATTGAATTAAACATTTCTTGCCCCAATGTCAAAGAGGGTGGAATGGCTTTCGGTACAAGCTGTTTGTCTGCTGCTCAGGTAGTTAAGGCCGTGCGAAGAGTCTATAAAAACGATATTATGGTTAAGCTTTCGCCGAATGTTACCGACATTTCGGAGATTGCACTGGCTGTAGAGGCCGAAGGAGCCGATTCTGTTTCGCTTATAAATACTTTGCTGGGAATGGCTATAAATTCGGAAACACGCAAGCCAGTTTTGTCAACTATTACGGGCGGACTTTCGGGGCCAGCTGTTAAACCTATAGCACTTCGAATGGTTTGGCAAGTAGCTCAAGCCGTTAAAATTCCAGTGGTAGGAATGGGTGGAATTATGAACGCAACCGATGCCATTGAGTTTATTTTGGCAGGTGCTTCAGCCATTCAAGTGGGAACTGCAAACTTTATTGACCCCACTGTAACCATAAAGGTGTTGGATGGAATTAATGATTACTTGGAACGACACAAATTCAGTTCCGTTTCTGATATTATTGGGGCAATGGAAATATAGGCAAAATTTTAAATTCATTATCTTGCTAAAATTATCGCTTGTTGAGCATTAGTTATTGTACAAAATAATAGTTAATGCTCTTTTTTTTTGCAATAGTATTAGAGACATTAATACTCTATTTTTAAGTGTAAACATTGAGTCTGCTCCTACAAATCGTTTTTAGTTTATAAACGATAAGAGATTAAATCCACAAATAGAACATACCGATATATTCGGTAGTTGATATTCAATATAAATACTTCTTTGCTACTGCGATAGCCATCGGCTTTACAATCTTCCGCTTCGCTTGATGTTCCATACTGCCAAGAAGGCACGTTCCTCATCTCGGAATATCGAAATACTCCATCGGAATACTCCGTTTACGTTAAAATGACACTTCTTTGAGTGGATTCAAATAATCGGAAAATTGATTACTTTATCATTTTATTAAATAATTATTTCGTTTTATAGTTTAGTGTTGTAAGAATATACTATTTTTGTGCATTATCTTTTAATGCAAACTTCGATATTGATTTAATTTTACTAGTATTGACTGTTTTATTGAAATAGATATTGAAATCGCAAACAATTATTAAATATTATTTTTATGGCTAAAGTATTAATTCTGGGAGCCGGCATAGCTGGTCACACCGCTGCCTTGATTGCGAAGCGGAAATTGGGCAAAAATCATGAAATTGAAATGATAAGCCCCAATAGTAATTATCAGTGGGTTCCATCCAATATATGGGTAGGAATGGGTTTAATGACACCCGAACAGGTTAAATTTGAACTAGCTCCTGTTTATAAGAAGCTTGGGATTAAATACAAACAAGCTTTAGCTATTTCTATTCACCCCGATGGTGATTCAAAAATAAAGAAAGGATACGTTACCATTAAGTATTTGATAGGTGATAAAAAAGAAACAGAAGAAAATATTGAATACGATTATTTGATTAATGCAACAGGTCCAAAGTTGAATTTTGCAGCTACAGAAGGGCTGGGACCCGATAAATTTTCGGATTCTGTATGTACTTATTCTCACGCAGCAAATGCATGGGGAAATATGCAAAAATGCTTATCCAAAATGGAGAAGGGTGAAAAACAACGTTTTCTTATTGGAACAGGGCATCCTATGGCTACTTGTCAAGGTGCAGCATTTGAATACTCGCTGAATATTGCTTTCGAAATAAACAAACGGAAATTAAATCATTTGGCTGAAATTAGTTGGATATCAAACGAATATGAATTGGGCGATTTCGGTATGGGCGGTGCTTATATCAAGCAAGGTGGCTATGTTACTCCTACGAAGATATTTGCAGAATCAATTTTTAAACAATATAATATCTCGTGGATTGTTGGGGCTGGAGTTTATAAAGTAGAAAAAGGGCTGGCTCATTACGAAACGCTTGACGGCGAGTATCATACAAAGGAATTTGATTTTGCAATGCTCATACCAAGTTTTGCTGGTTCGGGTATGAAGGCTTATAATAAAGATAATGAGGATATTACCTCAACACTTTTTGTGCCCAACGGAATGATGAAAGTGGATGCCGATTATTCTGGCAAACCTTACGAAGAATGGAATGCAAATGATTGGCCATCAATATATAAAAGCCCTGCTTACGATAATATTTATGCAGCTGGTATTGCATTTGCACCTCCTCATGCTATGTCGAAACCGATGAAAAGCAAAAATGGCACCATGATTTTTCCTACTCCTCCACGAACGGGAATGCCGTCGGGTGTAATTGGCAGAATTGTGGCCGAAAATATTGCCGAAAAGATTCTTACTGGAACTTTAGACCACAAACACAAAGCTTCTATGGCAAAAATGGGCGCTGCGTGTATCGTTTCTGCAGGATATGGAATTAGGCATGGACAGGCAGCTGTAATGACGGTTAATCCAATTGTCCAAGATTGGGACAAATATCCAAAATGGGGTCGTAATATAGCTGATACAGTAGGCGAAATTGGGTTGGCAGGACACTGGATGAAATTATTTATGCATTATCTGTTTATTTACAAGGCCAAAGCTAAGCCATTTTGGTGGATGATTCCTGAATAATTTATAAATGCAACAATTTAATTATTAATTTCTAAAAAAGAACATATTTATGGAAACTAAAATAGATAAAACAATACCATACAGCAACTTATCGTATGCCACAGAGCCAACAGGTGTGACTAAATTTTTACGAACATTCTTCATTTTGCAGATTATACGTTTTTTCATGCTTAATTTTAAAATTATGCGAATAGTCGTTGGCGGACATTCATAAAAAAGTAGTTGAATGATTGTAGAAGAAATTATTGCTGAATTAAAGTCACTTTCATCACTAGAACATTTTGAAAAACTGTCTCATTTTGGAATTAAAGACAGCAAGGCGCTGGGTATAAAAATACCTGTCTTGAGGCAGTTGGCCAAAAAGATTGGAAAAAGTCACAAATTGGCATTAGAACTATGGGATACTGAAATTCACGAAGCGCGTTTATTGGCAACAATGATAGAAAATCCAAAGGAGGTTTCAGAAAAGCAATTTGATAGTTGGGTTCATGACTTTGATTCGTGGGATATATGCGATCAAGCTTGCAATTTGTTCGTTCAGACCCCTTTTTTTCATCAGAAGATAGTTGTATATTCAACTAGCAAAGTTGAATTTGTTAAGCGAGCTGCATTTGTACTAATTTGTGAAGTGGCTATACATGATAAAAAGGCTACAAATGAGTCATTTAATGCTTATTTTGATTTGATTGAGCGGGAAGCTTGGGACGATCGAAATTTTGTACGCAAAGCGGTCAACTGGGCTTTAAGACAAATAGGAAAACGGAATGAGATTTTGAGGATAAAAGCCATTGAAACAGGTATAAAACTTTTGAATCAAGAATACAAATCCGCACGCTGGATAGCAAACGATGCATTGAGAGAACTTAATAGTGATAATCTGATAATACGAATAAATAAATAATAAAAAGAGTGGATTTTATATTGTAAGGTTTTCTCTGATAATATTTCATTATCTATTTATTAATCAGTAATATACAATAAATTACATACAGTTAATGAATTTAATTTTAAGTGTTTGATCCTCGCTTTTCTGTTATTTTTTAAGCAAATTATTGATTTTAATTTTCTATCACCACAAATAACCTAAGATTCCAATTTACGCCAATCTCTTTTTTTTGCGACAAAAAAAAGAGTCCCCAATTATTAGGCACTCTTCATTTAGATTTTAAAAATCAGCTTTATAAATTTTCGGCTACTTCAATTTCATTTATATTGTTTCTAGACAAATTAAGGAGTACAATATACTTCTTGTAT